>JANXXP010000054.1 GCA_025350595.1 Bacteroidota bacterium | reverse complement strand
TCCTGAAATCATTGAAAAGACTATGGGTGGTATCACCTATTCGCCGGATACTATCAGTGAATTATCGGCTAATTTATTGAAATTATTTAAAGCTAATAATTTACGGGAACAGCTTGGGGTGTGTGGCAGGGAAAACGTAATTAAAGAACTATCACTGGATAAAATGGCGGAAGGTTTATCAGAGGTTTATAATTTAATTCTACTTTAACAGATTAAATAAAAGGCTTGAAAACATTGATTATTCAGATAATTTCGTTATTTTTAAATGCATCGAAAAACAGGCTTATCGTTCCCAAAAATGTTTAATGCAACGTAAAAAAAGCAACATGCGCAACATCGAACGCATAAGTGAAGTATTAGGAGCCAATTATCACCAAATGCAACATTTTATTACAGAGTCCAATTGGAACGGACGGGAAGAGATAGATAAAGTTGCAAAAGATGTTAGTACATCCCTTCCGAAGTTCAAACTCACAGGCATGGTCATTGACGAAAGCGGGTGGGTCAAAAAAGGCGACAAAAGCGTAAATATAATGGGACTCTTATATATGTTGGATATTCACGCTGATCAAACAATCTATCTGGAACATCCCGGATTAGTCCTTCCTGAACGAAAAAGCTCCAAGGGTACAGAACCTAAAAAGCTCATAGCATCTACAGATAGCACGTCGGTAAGCAAGTACCTGCGCTTGATTAGACAAATTGATATAAATAACTCGTATTTAAGAGTTTAAATCTGTTAAAGTAGAAATAATCAGGGAACTTGGTTTTAATTTAATTATTGAAAGCTAGTATGGGCTATCCTAATGCGAGACACAACTTCATTTGCATGGAGTTCTTATTCTTATTAATTGTTCCACTTGATTTATCGGGGCAGTTTAAAGGGTTCGTGGAAGAATATGTCCGGTTAAATCACACTTTACCTGCAGAGAAGGTGTTTCTGCATATCGACCGGTCAAATTATATGCAAGGCGACACTCTCTGGTTCAAAGCCTATTCGTGGTATGGGTATGACCAGATACCAGATACCATCAGCCGGGTCCTTTATGTAGATCTGCTTAACACAATAGGCAGAGTTGAACTAAAGAGAAAATTACTCATTCAACACGGCACATCACAGGGAGATTTTATTCTCGATACAACCATAAGTCCCGGAAAGTATACCCTTCGTGCATATACCCGATGGATGCAAAATTTAAATACCGGAGAGCCATTTTACCAGAGTGTAACCATAAGTCCCTCCAATCAGAATTTTCAGGTCGAATGTAATCCGGTTATTATAAAACAACCGGGAAATGATTCTTTGCAGGTCAGTTTCCGGTTTTTTGAAATGGACCCGGCAGGTGATCTTAAAAATTCCTACAACCATAAAGTTAATTACTCTCTTAAAATTGGCGAGCAACTTCTACAAACAGGTGATGTTCAGATATCAAATACAAAAGAACAGGTTGTAAAATACAGACTCTCCGGCATTGGCAAAAATGATACAGTGGCCATTTTCGGATTATCCATTCAGGATGATCGTTTAACTTTTGAAAAACAATTCTGGATACCTCTTCAGGAGCGAATCGATCTTCAATTTTTCCCTGAAGGAGGTAACATGGTAAACGGGTTGGAAAGCAAAGTTGCATTCAAGGCAATAGGAATGGATGGATTAGGCTTTCAGGTAAAAGGGGTGATTAAAGATAATGACGAAAAAGATATCACCGGTTTTGAGAGTTCCCACAAAGGGATGGGATCCTTCATGTTAAAATCTGAAGCTCAAAAGAAATATTTTGCTCATCTCCTTTATAATAACCATCAATATATTATCCCACTGCCTCCTGCATTGGAAGAAGGTTGTACCATGTCGGTAAATTACGATAAAAGCAGAAAAAATCTGTCTCTGACTATCAAACACAGTCATTCAGAAATAAACTCACAAAAATATGTTGTTGGCAACGCTTATGGGAAAATAAGATTCATATCTCCTGTTAATACAATCGAAGATTCATGCCAGTATCAGATTCCTTTGAATCTGTTACCTGAAGGTATTTCCAGTATTACCGTTTTGGATGCGAATTTTAAGCCGGAATGTGAACGGCTCTTATATGTTGATAAATATCAGCGCTTTAAAATCAATGTAGAACCTGATTCTTCATCCTATAGATTGCGGTCGAAGGTAACTCTGTTAATTAAAACTATCGGGCCGGACGGGGTACCGGTTCAGGCTGATTTATCACTTGCAGTGGTAGATAAGGAACAAATAATAAATGATGAAGAGATAAGTGGGATCAGTGACTACAAATTATTGATATCAGAGCTTAAGGGTTACATTGAAGATGCTGGCTATTATTTTAAGAATGATAGTTGTACCAATTATGATAAATTGGATTTATTGCTCCTGACACAGGGTTACAGAAAATTTGCACCCGCAAATATAGTCCCAGGGGAACTAAAATTCCAGCCGGAAAGAAACTTTGATATCTCAGGAAAAATAAAATTCAGTGGTAGTAAATTACGCGATAAAAAATATAATTACCATGAAATTGGTTTAACACTTATCTGCCGGTCAGGTGTAATGTATCTTGATCAATCCAATCCTGATAGTTTGGGAAAGTTCCGGTTTAACATCCCCCTGCAGTACGGCAAAATTAGTTCACTCCTACAGGCAACCACCACAAAAGGAAAGCCATTTTATAGCGAAATATCCCTTGATAATGCTGCTCCCCTGCCCGATTTTGTACTTCCTTTGACCAATGTTAATAATTTAACAATACCTGCCATAGAATATGTACGCCGTTTGCAGAAGGTTAGAAAAACTGAAATATCTAAAAATCCAGTATATGGTACAATGTCTGTGACTCTTGATGAAGTTACTGTTACAGCAAAAGCTAAGAACTGGTATCGAAACTTTGAGAAAGAAGCCGATAAAATAGTTGACCTTGATTCTTTGGATCCCAAGGGTAACAGGTATATGAACATTTATGACCTTCTGGTTCAGGAATTTGGCGCCAAATATACTTTTCTTAGAGGAGTGAGTATTAAAACAATATTATTGCCATGTGTCAGTATTGGGCCAGATTATTGGTTCCCGATATATGTTATTAATGGTAAAACTTATTTTAATGCAGCAGAACACGGAGAAGTTTTTGTTGCTCTCTTGAATAATTTATCTGTTTTGAACGTAAATGAAATTAAAAGGTTAATGGTTATACCTCCCGGAAATATTCCATCATATTATGCAGATGGGGTACTGAGAACAGATATTAGACAATCGCTTGTGGTAATCGAAACTTATTTTGATAATACATATCGGGGCGATCCCAGTGGAATAAAAACATTTATCATAGAAGGGCTTGATGACCCACGAACATTTTATTCCCCTTTTTATGATAGTCCTAATAGAAAAAGTCAGGTTTATGATGGCAGGGCTACTATATTTTGGGCGCCTTCAATTAGAACAGATGCTAAAGGGGAGGCAAAAGTTGAATTCTTTACAACTGACTATCAATCTTCTCTTAAAGTCGTTGTTAACGGTATAGCAGTGGGTAGCGGGAACCCGGGGCAAGGACAGGTATTGATTAATCATCAACTTCATAAACAAAACAGTGTTCATGGTTTATCCTACGAGACCAATAACCAGTAAGCTCGTGTTTTAAGGGTTCAGGCTTGCCAATGCCTTCATGAGGGTTTTCGATGATGTACTTGGTAATCTGCAATATTTTCTAGAGAATATGCGTGTTGCCTATTTTATCAACTTAAAATGCAAAATATCAATCTCGACTGGAGGAACATCGTCCGTATCATGAATACTCAAAAAATGGTAACATCAAGTATGAATACAAAGGACTGCAAGTTTATTACC
>JANXXP010000050.1 GCA_025350595.1 Bacteroidota bacterium | reverse complement strand
GTGGGGGTTGACGGGTTCGAACCGCCGACCCTCTGCTTGTAAGGCAGATGCTCTGAACCAGCTGAGCTAAACCCCCAAAAATCGACTGCAAATATATACTACATTTTCATCTTTGCAAAAGATTATGAAATAATATCAGTTTTTCTTAATTTTTTATTTCTGCATCTTGCTCACAGCTACCAGCAGGCCCCTGGTAATATAAGCAGCTACCCACCAGAAATAAGCAATCCGCGAGTATAAACTGAGGCTTCTATTTACTGTTGTTGCGCTCCTTGTTTCAAATTATGATGATACAATCTGTTTTCTGCGCTCTTTAGCAAATCCGATTGAGTAAAATACAAGCGCTAAAGTAACAACCATTGAACCTAATATTGAGGCTGTTTTCATGATATATACGTTTTAAGAAATTTTTAAAAAAACACCCTATTCTTCCGATGCTTTTCGCGGAAAAATAACAGATGCCAGAATAGAAACAGACAGTATCCCAACAATTATTAATAGGGACAATACTATAGGAATTTCGAACACAAAATAAGCCGAAAGCATCTTTAAACCAACAAAGGTCAGAACAAAGGCCAGTCCTACCTTCAGATAACGGAAATATCCCATAATACCTGCTATTGCAAAGTAAAGTGATCGTAATCCTAAAATTGCAAATATGTTCGATGTGTAAACAATAAACCTGTCATGACTTATTGCAAGGATAGCAGGTATGCTGTCAACAGCAAAAAGAAGATCAGAGGATTCAATTATTACAAGTACCATAAACAATGGCGTAGCGTAGTATTTTCTGTTCTGTCTGATAAATAATTTATCTTCATGCAAAGTATGTGTAACAGGAAGAAATTTCCTGAAAAATCTTATTAAAGCATTCTTTTCCGGATCAGCTTCTGTTTCTTTCTGAAACAACATCCTGATACCTGTAAATACAAGAAAGCCACCAAAAATCAATACTATCCAATGAAAACGGTTAATAAGTGAAATCCCGGCAAAAATGAAAATTCCTCTCATTATAAGTGCACCAAGAATACCCCAGAATAAAATCTTATGCTGGTATTGTTCCTTTACAGCGAAATAAGAGAAAATGAGGATAAAGACAAATATATTATCAACGCTCAGAGAGTACTCAATTACATAACCAGTAAGAAATTCAAGAGCTTTTATTTTTCCAAAATCGTGATCGAGGTAAATAAACAAGTCAAACAACAAAGCAAGACCTATCCACACACAACTCCATACAATTGCCTCTTTTACAGATACTTTATGAATATCTCTATGAAAAATACCCAGATCGAGTGCAAGCATAATGAATACAAACAGATGAAACCCAATCCAGAAATATATGCTTGTTCCCATTAATTTAATTTCAGGCTGCAAACTTATAAAAATAATTCTTCAAATCTTCGTTAACTCTGCCATAATACTCAGTGCACAGAGAAGAAACATCTAACAGGAACTTCATATTTTTTATCAATATCTGGAATTCTGTTTCCATTTGTGTCTTTCATTGAACTAAAGAATTCCACAAGTGCCAGCCACTCTTTGCCTTCCTGAACTCCTTCCATTTTTTCATCCATATCGATCACAGCGGTTTTCATATCCTTTACCCGATTCCCTGCAAAATCTTTTGGTATTACATTTATCAATCCAAAACTCATCTTCTTTATAATGCCAATAAACTCAAGCATATACGAATCCGCAGTTATTGAATAAAGCGATTTATTCTTCTTTGAAAAATCAACATTCACAATTTTGCCATCACGATGGACAATCCCAATAGTTTTTATCTTCTTAAGCAATCCTTTTGCCGGGTCGTAATCAACTCTCAAACCAGAATAGTAGCAATAGTTCTGAGGATCCGACTTTCCTGCAATAAGTAGTATTTCAAGAATGCTTTTCAGTTCTTTTCCAGTTACATATAACCTTGATAGTGCATAACCCGGCACATTATCTTTACCCGACCCAAGCGGCATTACTCTGAAAATATCAGGTGCTGTCTGTATCCCGGGTAAGATCTTGTCAAATATCATCCCGGCTGCAACCATACTGATATCAGTACCTTTCCCTCCATGATTGTTAACATAATATTGAATTGCATCAGCTATAACCGGACCGATGGTGCTATTTACATAATCTCCCACATCGTTTCCTTCAAGTTTAAAATCTGTTTCAACTACCGGTTTATTGTAATCCATACCGAGAGGCTTCAGAATCTCCGTTGAGATCCTTTCCTTTTGCTGTTCAATCAATTGATTTACATGTGCATCTCCCATTATGTTATCATTTACCGGGATTAACTTGTAACTATCAACTTTCAGATTCCCGTTTGACAGCGTTAATGAAAGACTCCCGACAAACTGCCCAAACTCTCCTGTTTGCACAATGGGAATTCCATTTACAATTATAGGCTGATCAAGTTTTGTATGCGAATGTCCTCCTATTATCACGTCAATACCCTTGACTGCCCTGGCTAGCTCGACATCTTCCCCACCCCATTCTCCATTCTTTTCTTTTGTCACACCGGAATGTGATATGCAGATAATAATATCACATTTTTCAGCTTTAAGTTCTTTAACCATTTTCTTTGCATAAAAAGCTTGTTTAGTGAATGTTACAGGTTCCACTTTCGGAGCTACACTAACAGCATTCTTACCCAGAATTGAAAAAAGTCCGATTTTAATTCCTCCCCGTGTCAGTATAAGCTTTCTGTCAAGAATGTTTTCTGAAACCAGTTTTTCCAAAGCATCATCACGGACATCCTTTTTGTCAAACTTTGCATTTCCGATTAGTACTGGAGGAATCTCCCCTTTTGAGGCAGAACTGTTTACAACAGCAGCAAGCCATTCGGGTCCAAACTCATATTCGTGATTTCCAATACCAATGGCATCGTATCCCATAGTTTTCATCAACCTTAATTGAAACCCTGTTTTCACTTCCAGACTTGGAAACATAGTTCCCATCATAAAATCTCCGGCATCAAGCACTAATGTTACACCTTTGTTTTTTTCCTTTTCAGCTTTTAATATTGCGGCAATCCTGGCAAATCCGCCAACAGTCTTATCATCATTAATTGTCATTGGAGTGTAAGATGATTCCGGAGCATAACCAGTAAGTCGCGAATGAAGATCGTTTGTATGTAAGATGGTGATTTTCTTCTCATTCTGAGCTCTCAAAGGAAGTATAAAAAAGATAAAAAGGAAAAACACCAGGACTTTTTTCATGATTACCGTAGTTAAGTTATATACAAAACTAACTAAAATATATTACATAATTATGACCATAAATATGACGAAACCGAATTTATGGGACCAGACAGTATATTGAAAGGTACTCCCTTATTTTTAGCCCCTAAATCACCTAAAGCGGACTTCTTAATATCAGATTCTTCTTAAACCCCCTTTAGTGGGAACAGGGCAAAAATCCGGGAAAATGCTAACCTGCTTATTAATTTCAAATAACTTCCGCCACAATGAAAGTACTGCCTCCGATAAAGATCATATCTGTTTGCGATGCTTTTTTTCTGGCATTCTGAAGAGCTGATTTAACATCGGTATAGCTCTCTCCCATCAGATTGTATTTCGAGGCTTCAGACTTAAGAATTTCTTCATCTAATGCCCGTGGAATCGATGCTTTGGTAAAATAGTATATTGCATCAGTCGGGAAAAGAGGTAAAACCGTTTTAAGATCCTTATCATTAACGAAACCTAAAATAATATGTAACCCTGATTTTGGTATTCGTTTTATCTGATTAATCACATATTCTAAACCCTCTTTGTTATGCCCTGTATCACAAATAGTTAATGGATTATTAGCTAATACTTGCCAGCGTCCCTGAAGTCCGGTATTGATAATCACATTTTTAATCCCGGTTGCAATATTTTCTTCTGAAATCTTAAACCCTGCTTTAAGTACATCAAACACGCAATATACAGCCTGTATATTTTTTGACTGATAATCCCCTCCAAGAACAGTCTCTCCCGTCTTACTCCTATTATTAATCAGATCTGTTATCCTGAATTTTCTTTCACCTTCCTGATTACCACTTTCTTCCAGATTGCAGAAGAATCTTTGGTCAGCAAAATAAATTAAGGAATCCAATTCTGCAGCTTTCGATAAAAATATTTTTTCAATTTCCGCATGCGTTTCACTTATCACAACAGGTATAGATTTCTTCATAATTCCAGCCTTTTCTGAGGCAATCTTTCCCAAGGTATCTCCAAGAATGTCTAAATGATCATGACCAATATTTGTTATAACTGACAATACCGGTGTAATAATATTTGTTGAATCTAGTCGTCCCCCAAGACCAACTTCTATAACTGCAACATCAACTTTACATCTTGCAAAATAATCGAAAGCCATGGCAACGGATAATTCAAAAAAGGATGGTTCCAATGATTCGATTATTTCCTGATGATTTGCCACAAAATCAACCACTTCTTTCTCAGATATCATTTCATTATTAACTTTTATCCTTTCCCTGAAATCCTTAAGATGCGGAGATGTGTATAAGCCTGTTCGATATCCTGCTTCCTGCAGAACTGAAGCCACAATATGCGAAACGGATCCTTTTCCATTGGTTCCTGCAATATGAATTGTGCGGTATTTTTTATGAGGATAACCAAAAAAAATATCCAATGCAATGATATTATTCAGATCATTCTTATAAGCTGCCTTTCCTATTCGGTGATAAGCAGGGACATGGTTGAACAGGAAATCCAAAGTTTCTTTGTAAGTCATCAGGGTCAAAGTTCAAGCTTTTAAAAAAGACAAAAGTAAAAAGATAAGAACATAAACTATTAAAGTTATTCCATATTCTGGGGTTGTGTCGTTTTGACGTTATGTCGTTATGCCGTTGGCCCTTTACGCCATATTTCAATAAACTTATCAGGTACATTACAGTTTGTACCTGAAATTAGTTATTTTTACATAGCCGAAGATACTTGATTGTGACAAAGTAATGCATTGATTCTAAATTACTAACGATGAAAAAGAAAAGCAATAAAAAACTTTTTATAATTGATACAAACGTTTTGCTTCACGATTATTTATGCATTTACAATTTTGAAGAAAATGATATTATAATTCCTATTGTTGTTCTTGAAGAACTTGACAAATTCAAGAGAGGGAATGATCTGATCAACTTTCATGCACGTGAGTTCACCCGTGAACTTGACAAACTTTCAGGTGATTTGCTCCTTACAGCCAATATTCCATTGGGAGAAAACCTTGGGAACATGCATATAGAAACGGGGAAGGATTTTTCAGATAAAGTAAGTCAGTCGTTCCCCGAAAGAACTGCCGATCATCGTATTCTCGCTATTGCAGATTACGTCTGTACCTCAAATAAGGATAAAACCGTTGTACTCATAACAAAAGATATTAACCTTCGCATGAAGGCTAAGTCGCTGGGTATCATCGCACAGGATTACGAGAATGACAAGGTCGCCAATATCGATGACCTTTACAAAGGAATAAGAATTATTGAAGGTGTAAGTCAGGAATTAATAAGTAAACTTTATGAGCTGCCTGATGGGGTAAGTGCAGAAGAATTCAATCTCGAAGCAAATCTGATAGGTCATCAGTTTTATATTTTGAAGAATAACGGCTCAAGCGCTTTGGCCCATTATAACCCGGTTAATAAGTCGCTTAGAAGGGTAATAAAACAAACAACATATGGAATTGACCCAAGAAACGCCGAACAGACCTTTGCCCTGGAAGCTCTTTCAAATCCCGATATTCAACTTGTATCACTTACAGGAAAAGCTGGTACAGGGAAAACGTTACTTGCACTTGCTTCTGCGCTCCAGCAGCAAAAAAGATATAAGCAGATATTTCTGGCACGGCCCATTGTTCCTCTTGCTAATCGTGATCTGGGATTTCTACCCGGCGATGTGAAGGAAAAAATGGATCCTTATATGCAGCCTTTATACGACAACCTTACAGTTATAAAACATAAGTTCAGTCATCAGAGTCCTGAATTTATCCGCATAAACGATATGATGAAAGAAGACAAACTCGTAATCACACCCCTTGCATATATCAGAGGAAGAAGCCTTTCAAGTATCTTTTTCATAGTTGATGAAGCACAGAATCTGACTCCACATGAGATAAAGACTATTATTACCAGAGCCGGAGAAGGAACCAAGATGGTCTTTACCGGCGATATCGAACAGATCGATTCACCTTACCTCGATATTGCATCAAACGGCTTAAGCTATTTGTCAGATAAAATGAAGGATCAGGATATTTTTGCACATGTAAATCTGGTCAAAGGCGAACGAAGCTTTCTGGCTGAGCTGGCAAGCAAATTATTATAGGGCACAGGGCACAGGGCACAGGGCACAGAGCACAGAGCTTATTGGAAAAAACTAAATTAATATTAATCTAAATATGAAAACAAAAACACTTAAACTAACTACACTGCTGATAATTACAATATTATCATTCACAAATGTATTTTTTGCTCAGGATAAAACTAAAGTTTCCGGAGAAAAACAGACTCAGCTATTTAACGGGAAAGATCTGAATAACTGGGTGTTTCATCTGAAAGATCCTGCTGTTGATCCTGCTAAAGTGTTTACGATTCAGAACGGAGTTATTCACATTAAAGGCGATCCATTCGGATACATGCGTACAAAAGCCGGATATGAAGATTATAAGCTGCATGTAGAATGGCGTTATCCGACGGAGGCAACTAACAGCGGAGTTTTTGTGCATGCCCAACCCCCTGACACAATCTGGCTAAAATGTATTGAATGCCAGCTTAAAGCCGGAAGCGCCGGAGATTTTGTATGCATGAATGGAGCCGATATGACAGAGCGTACAGACAAAACAAAAATGTCAGTCAAAAAGCTGGCTGAATCATCAGAAAAACCTGTTGGCGAATGGAATACAATGGAAGTTATTTGTAAAGGAAATACAATTGAGGTATCAGTAAACGGGACCCTTCAGAACAAAGGAACCAATCTGAACGTTGTAAAGGGGTCGATCTGCTTACAAAGTGAAGGAAAGGATATTGAATTCAGAAACGTAAATATTACATCGTTGCCTTAGTGCCTTCATGGCAAGTTAAAAATGAATAATATCAGGAAAAAGGTAGCATTCCATACACTTGGCTGTAAACTTAATTTTGCCGAGACATCAACTATTTCAAGATCATTCCCTGAGGATAAATTTGAAAGAGTACCTGCGAGTTCGGTTGCTGATATTTATATTATCAACACATGTTCTGTAACTGATATCGCAGATAAAAAATGCCGGCAGGCAATAAAAAAATTCATCACCCTCTCTCCAGGAGCATTTATAGCTGTCGTCGGTTGCTATGCTCAGCTGAAACCTCAGGAGATATCATCTATTCCGGGTGTTGATCTTGTCCTTGGTACAAACGAAAAGTTCGATATTGAGGGTTACCTGACCAATCTTGAAAAAAAACAAGAGGCAGAGATCCACTCATGCAATCTGTCAGCTTCAGATAGTTATAATCCTTCTTATTCTTTAACGGACAGGACCCGTTCCTTCCTGAAAGTTCAGGATGGATGTGACTATGGATGCTCATATTGCACAATCCCCTTAGCTCGTGGTAAAAGTAGAAATCCTGAAGTTGAGCTAATTAAAAATGAAGCCGGGAAAATTGCCCAACGAGGTATAAAAGAAATAGTATTAACAGGAGTTAATGTTGGAGACTTTGGAAAATCTACCGGAGGTTCATTTGCTGATTTACTGAAAGAACTTGTTAAAATACCGGGTATTGAACGATACAGAATTTCTTCCATTGAACCGAATCTTCTGACTGATGAAATAATTGAAATGGCAGCCGGCAATGTAAAAATACTTCCTCATTTCCATATCCCACTGCAAAGTGGTTGCAACAAGATCCTTGGTCTCATGAGAAGAAGGTACACCCGAGAAGTCTTTGCTGACAGAATTAAAAAGGTCAGGGAGAAATTGCCATTGGTTGGAATCGGGGCTGATGTCATTGTTGGCTTTCCGGGAGAGTCTTCCTCTGATTTTGAGGATACTTATTCCTTTCTTAAACAGATGCCCCTTTCTTATCTTCATGTGTTCACCTTTTCGGAAAGGCCTGATACTGTTGCAGAAAAGCTTCCCGGGAAAATTGATTTCAGGGAAAAAGAAAGAAGGAGAAAAGAGCTTACAATACTTTCAGAAGAAAAGAATCTGGAATTTAAAAAATTAAATATAGGGAATGTAACAAATGTTCTGTTTGAAAGGACCCGGAGCGAAGGACTTATTTCCGGATTTACGTCTAATTATATAAGAGTGGAATATCCGTGGCAATCAACTCTGGCAGGACAGATAAAAAGAGTTAAGCTGAAAAGCATCTCGGAGAGTGGTAAAATGAACATTGATTTAATTGACTAGAACATGATAAATCTGAAACAAATTGTTGAAGAAACTGAAAAAGCTGCACGAGAGACAGGGGCCTTTATCCTGAAAGAATCCAAAGTGTTTGATATCAGCAGAACTGAAAAGAAAGGGCTCAATGATTTTGTCAGTTATGTCGACAAAGGTGCCGAGAAAATGCTTGTCGAGAAATTAGGCCCATTGATTCCGGAAGCAGGATTTATTACTGAAGAGGGCACAATTAAGAAAACAGGAATAAAATATTGCTGGGTAATTGACCCTCTTGACGGAACCACTAATTTTGTACACGGACTTCACCCCTACGCGGTTAGTATTGGCCTGATGGAAGATGATGAAATTATTGCAGGGGTTGTATACGAGGTAATTGGTAATGAAATGTTTACAGCATGGAAAGACGGTGGAGCCTGGCTAAATGGCAAGGCCATACATGTGTCAAAGGCAGGAAAATTATCGGACAGCCTTATCGCCACAGGATTACCTTATACTGATTTCAAACGTCTGGACAATTATATGAAA
>JANXXP010000024.1 GCA_025350595.1 Bacteroidota bacterium | reverse complement strand
TTGGAAGTTTCTGTGCTCCCAGACGCAGTGCTTCTTTTGCAACTTCATATGGTACTCCTTCAGCTTCAAGCAGAATTCTACCAGGAGTAACCGGTACTACAAAACCTTCCGGTGCTCCTTTTCCTTTACCCATACGAACCTCTGCAGGTTTTTTGGTTATGGGTTTATCGGGGAAAATACGTATCCACAACTGACCTTCACGTTTCATATGGCGTGTCACTGCCTGTCGTGCTGCCTCGATCTGTCTTCCTGTAATCCAGATTGTCTCCATGGCTTTGATCCCAAATGAACCGAATGCCAGCTGGTTTCCCCTCTGTGCATTTCCTTTCATCTTGCCTTTCTGAGCTCTTCTGAACTTGGTTCTTTTCGGTTGTAACATTGCTCAAATATTGTTAAAAAATTATTTACTGTTGAGTGTCTTATTTTTTAGCTTTTCTTTTCAGACTCTTTGTCTTTGCATTCCTGGCACCTATATTCGGACTAAGATCTCTCTTTCCGAAAACTTCGCCATTGCATATCCAGACTTTAACTCCGATAAGTCCGACTTTTGTATGAGCTTCTGCCAAAGCATAATCAATGTCGGCGCGGAAAGTATGCAGAGGAATACGACCCTCCTTGTATGTTTCACTTCTTGCCATTTCAGCGCCGCCGAGACGACCTGAGATCATAACCTTAATACCTTCAGCTCCCATTCGCATTGTTGATGCTATGGACATTTTTGTTGCACGACGGTATGAAATTTTACCTTCAAGCTGGCGTGCTATATTATTGCCTACTATGTTGGCATCCAATTCGGGACGTTTAACTTCAAAAATGTTAATCTGAACCTCTTTTTTTGTTATTTTCTTAAGCTCTTCCTTCAGTTTATCAACTTCCTGTCCGCCTTTCCCAATAATGATACCCGGACGGGCAGTGTTAACTGTTACAGTAATAAGCTTCAGTGTTCTTTCAATAATAATCTTGGAAAGACTGGCTTTTGCTAACCTTGCAGTCAGGTATTCCCTGATCTTAGTATCTTCAACCAGTTTACCGGAAAAGTCTTTTCCACCGTACCAATTTGAATCCCAGCCTTTGATTATCCCTAATCTGTTACCAATCGGATTTACTTTTTGTCCCATCTGTTCTAATTTGATGAATTTTGAACTTCGATATTCTTACTGTCAAGCACCAGAGTTACATGATTTGATCTTTTTCTCAATCTGTAAGCTCGTCCCTGTGGTGCGGTCTGTAGTCTTTTTAATGAACGGCCGCCGTCGACATGAATCAGTTTTACAAAAAGATTACTGTCTTCCACTCTTACACCTTCATTCTTTGCCTGCCAGTTGGCAATAGCTGAAAGGAGAAGTTTCTCCAATCTGCGTGATGCCTCCTGTGAACTGAACTTCAGTACATCAAGTGCTTTGTTGACTTCCATTCCGCTTATAAGATCGGTTAACAATCTCATTTTACGCGGAGACGTTGGACAATTTCTGAGGATAGCCTGGAATCTTCCTTTGGCAACCTCTTTTCGCTGGTCAGCTGTATTTCTTTTTCTTGCACCCATTTCTAAATGTTTTTCAATGTTTACATTACTTATTTATTACCAGAGTGACCCCTGAAAGTACGGGTAGGTGAAAACTCGCCTAACTTATGTCCTACCATGTTCTCGGTAATGTAAACGGGGATAAACTTGTTCCCGTTGTGAACTGCTATAGTATGTCCAACAAAATCAGGTGAGATCACTGATCTTCTTGACCATGTCTTGACTACTGATTTCTTTTGTCCCTCATTCATTTCAAGAACTCTCTTCTCTAGTTTGAAGTCAATAAAAGGGCCTTTTTTAATTGATCTGCTCATAGTATATCAGCTATTTTTTCCTTCTTTCAATAATAAATTTTGCAGAGTATTTCTTCTTGTCTCTGGTTTTGAAGCCCTTTGCAGGAATACCTTTACGTGATCTTGGATGACCACCTGAAGCTCTTCCTTCTCCACCACCCATTGGGTGATCAACAGGGTTCATGACAACACCTCTTACTCTTGGTCGGGTTCCCTGCCATCTTGAACGGCCTGCTTTTCCTGATCTTTCGAGGTTGTGGTCACCATTTGATACTGTTCCTATAGTTGCACGGCAAGTTACCAGAACGAGCCTTGTTTCTCCTGAAGGAAGTTTGATTGTTGCATATTTTCCGTCACGGGCTGAAAGCTGGGCATATGTTCCTGCGCTGCGTGCTAATGCTCCTCCTTTACCCGGTTTCAATTCAATGTTATGAATGATAGTACCCATAGGTATATCACTAATAAACATAGTGTTGCCGATTTCCGGAGCAGCATCTGTCCCCGACATCAGAGTCTGTCCGACCTGAAGTCCGGTTGGCGCTACAATATATCTTTTTTCACCGTCTTTATAAAAAAGTAAAGCAATTCGGGCTGAACGATTCGGATCATATTCGATCGTCTTCACGATTGCCGGCATACCATCTTTTTCCCTGAGGAAATCGATTACCCGATACATCTTTTTGTGCCCGCCACCGATGTATCTCATTGTCATTTTGCCGTTAACGTTCCTTCCTCCTGATCTTCTGAGCGGACGAAGTAAGGATTTCTCCGGCGTAGCACTTGTGATTGTTTCAAAAGTGCCTGCGATTTTGTGTCGCTGACCTGGTGTTACAGGTTTAATCTTTCTGACTGCCATATACTTTATTAAATATTGCTGTAGAAATCAATCTTATTTCCTTCTGCAAGTGTAACAATAGCTTTCTTTGTTGCTGATGTCTTTCCTGTGAGAAGTCCTGATTTGGTATTACGGGACTTTATTTTCCCTCCATAACGCATCGTATTCACCGAAGCAACAGTAACAGTGTACAGTTCTTCAATGGCTTTCTTTATCTGCAACTTATTTGCATTTCTGGCAACGAGGAAACCATAGCGATTAAATTTGTCGCCCTGGTGTGTCATCTTCTCCGTTACAATAGGTTTAAGCAAAATATCCATTACTCAAAGTTTACTAGTTTTCAAATGTTGCCTGCAAAACGTCAACTGCACTCTCCACAAGTATCAAAGTTGAGGCCTTCATTATTCTGTAAGTGCTTAATTCACTAGCAATTACGACTTCAACCCCATATACATTTCGGGTTGACAAATATATGTTATTATTTTGTTCTGGTAAAACAAATACAGATTTTTTATTTGTAATATTCAGGTTATTTCCCAATTTGATGATTTCCTTTGTTTTAGGAGCCTCAAATGAGAAGTCCTCGAGGACAATAATATTATTTGTCGACGCTTTATATGAAAGAGCTGACCTTCTTGCGAGCTGTTTTACCTTCTTATTCAGCTTAATGCTGTAGTCTCTGGGTTTTGGGCCAAAAACGCGTGCACCACCTCTGAAAAGAGGGTTCTTGATGCTTCCGGCACGTGCAGTTCCGGTTCCTTTTTGTCTTTTAATTTTTCTGGTACTACCAGATAAATCACCTTTACCTTTGGAACTGTGGGTACCCTGCCTTTGATTTGCGAGGTACTGCTTTGTATCCAGATATATGGCATGGTCGTTAGGTTCTATTCCGAAAATTGAATCGTTAAGATTAACTTTTCTTCCGGTTTCCTTACCACTTGTATTAAGAATAGCTAATTCCATTATTTTGTAATTATTACGTAACCACCTTTTGGACCCGGGACTGATCCTCTTACAATTATTATATCATTCTCGGCCATAAGTTTTACAACTTTCAGGTCCATTGACATCACTTTATTTCCTCCTGTACGTCCGGCCATTCTCATGCCTGGTAATACTCGTGAAGGAAATGATGATGCGCCTAGTGAACCAGGGTGCCTGAGTCTATCGCTTTGTCCGTGGGTAGTCCCGCCTACTCCGCTGAAACCGTGACGTTTAACAACACCTTGGAATCCTTTTCCTTTTGACCAGCCTCTTACATCAACTATTGTGTCATCTTTGAAAAGATCCGCCGTAAGGATTTCACCTTCTTTACACTGTCCAACGGTAAAACCGTCGAATTCCATGAGCTTTCTTTTTGGGGTTGTATTAACCTTTTTGAAATGTCCCATTTCTGCTTTTGTAGTGTGTTTTTCCTTTTTCTCTTCGAATCCAAGCTGAACAGCAAAGTAGCCATCTTTTTCCACTGTTTTAATCTGTGTAACAACACATGGACCAGCCTGCAGAACCGTACATGGAACGTTTTTTCCATTTTCATCAAAAATGGATGTCATTCCTACCTTTTTACCTATTAATCCCTGCATTTCTTTATAACTTTACTGGTTTCACACTTTAATTTCTACTTCAACTCCGCTTGGAAGCTCAAGTTTCATCAGAGCATCGATGGTTTTTGGTGTTGAGCTGTAAATGTCGAGCAACCTTTTGTAGGATGAGAGCTCAAATTGCTCTCTTGCTTTTTTGTTTACAAACGGGGAACGAAGTACTGTATAAATCTTTTTGTGGGTTGGAAGGGGAATAGGCCCGCTTACAACTGCACCAGTAGATTTTACTGTTTTTACAATCTTCTCGGCAGATTTATCCACCAGATTATGATCGTAAGATTTCAGTTTAATACGAATTTTCTGACTCATCTTTTAAAGAATTTTTCCTTTTGTAATTTCTACAATTCTGTTTGATATTTCCACAGGTACCTTGTCATAATGCGAGAACTCCATTGTTGAAGTTGCTCTTCCTGAGGTAAGAGTCCGAAGTACTGTAACATAACCGAATTTTTCGGCCAGAGGTACTTTTGCTTTAACGACTCTTGCGCCTGCTTTCGATTCCATACCTTCCACTCTGCCTCTTCTCCTGTTAAAATCGCCGATAACGTCACCAACATATTCTTCAGGAGTAACTACTTCTGTCGACATAATTGGTTCAAGAATTACAGGAGTGCATTTTCCTGCGAATTTCCTGAAGGCCTGTTTTGCAGCAATTTCAAATGCGAGAGCATCAGAGTCAACCGGATGATAAGAACCGTCTTTGAGTACAACTTTGAGATTGTCGAGAGGGAAACCGGCCATTGGTCCATTGGACATCGATTCACGGAATCCTTTTTCGATCGACGGAATATACTCCTTCGGAATATGTCCGCCTTTAACCTCATTTACAAATTGAAGACCTCTTACATTTGCATCTGCCGGACCCAAATCAAAAGTCATATCAGCAAATTTACCACGCCCCCCGGTCTGTTTTTTGAATACTTCGCGGAATTCGGCGGTGGTTGTAAGGGCCTCTTTGTATGCAACCTGGGGTGCTCCCTGGTTACATTCAACTTTAAACTCCCTCTTAAGACGGTCAATTAGGATTTCCAGATGAAGCTCACCCATACCATGAATGATTGTCTGTCCGCTATCGGGATCAGTCCTGACCTGGAAAGTAGGATCTTCCTCAGCAAGTTTATAAAGTGCAACTGATAATTTATCAACATCTGCCTGTGTTTTAGGCTCAATTGCAACTCCGATAACCGGCTCAGGAAAGTCCATTGATTCAAGTAAAATCGGTTTGTTAATGGCACATAATGTGTCGCCGGTACGGATATCTTTAAAACCAACACCTGCACAAATATCACCTGCCGATATACTTTCTTTTGGATTCTGTTTGTTGGCATGCATCTGGAAGAGACGGTTTATACGTTCTCTCTTTCCTGTTCTCATATTCAAAACTGTGTCGCCTGCGTGGAGAACACCAGAATAGATTCGAAGGAAAGCCAGACGACCAACAAAAGGATCGGTAGCTATTTTAAATGCAAGAGCAGCCAATGGTGCTTCATCATCAGGCTCCCTTGTTATTTTTTCATCATTTTTTGGATCGAGTCCTGTTACAGCGCCTTTATCAACAGGTGAAGGAAGAAAAGATATAACACAATCAAGAAGACTCTGTACCCCTTTGTTTTTAAAAGCAGCGCCACAAATAACCGGTATTGCCAGGCCATCAATAGTTGATTTTCTGAGGGCGACTTCTACCTCATCGCTCGTAATTGACTCATGGTCTTCAAGATACCTTTCAAGAAGAGTGTCGTCAACGTTAGCAACAGCTTCAATAAGTTTTCCTCTCCACTCGATGGCTTCTTCTCTCATTTCAGCCGGAATCTCTTCTATTTTGAAATTTGCCCCTGTTGCATCATCGCTGTAATAAACAACAGCATTCATATTTATCAGGTCGACAAATCCTTTGAAGTTCTCCTCAGCTCCTATTGGAATCTGAATCGGAACAGGATTGGCACCCAATTTCTCCTGGATCTGCTGAACAACACTGTAGAAGTCAGCGCCGGCACGGTCCATTTTATTTATGAATGCGATTCTTGGAACAACATATTTATTTGCCTGTCTCCAAACTGTTTCTGACTGAGGTTCTACTCCCCCTACTGCACAGAAAACTGCAACAGCTCCGTCGAGAATTCTGAGTGATCTTTCAACCTCGACAGTAAAATCAACATGTCCCGGAGTATCAATGATATTAATTTTATAATCGTCACCCCTGTACTTCCAGAATGCAGTTGTAGCGGCAGATGTAATGGTTATACCCCTCTCCTGCTCCTGAACCATCCAGTCCATCGTGGCATTACCATCATGCACTTCACCCATGCGGTGGGTACGACCGGTATAAAACAGAACGCGTTCTGTTGTAGTGGTCTTCCCGGCATCAATGTGAGCCATGATTCCGATGTTTCTGGTAAATTTCAGGTTCTTATCCATCTCTCTTTATCCTTCTGCCTCTTATTGTCAATTAAAACCGGAAATGAGCAAAAGCTTTATTCGCTTCAGCCATCCTGTGTGTATCTTCTTTTTTCTTATATGCGCCTCCCTCAAGCTTATAGGCTGCCATAAGTTCTGCAGCAAGTCTTTCAGCCATTGAGTGACCAGTTCTTTTCCTGGCAAATGAGATCATGTTTTTCATACTGATACTAACTTTCCTGTCGGTCCTGATCTCCATTGGTACCTGAAAAGTTGCGCCTCCTACCCTACGGGCTTTTACTTCAACCTGAGGGGTAACGTTATCGAGAGCCTGTTTGAAAATTTCAAGCGGAGTCTTTCCCTCATTTTTAAATTTATCTGCGACTATTTCAAGTGAGTCGTAGAGAATTTTAAAAGCGAGATTTTTTTTACCACTGAACATAAGATTATTGACAAACCTTGTTACATACGGATCTTTGTATTTTGGATCTGGTAACAGAATCCTCTTCTTTGGTCTTGACTTTCTCATTATCTTATTCCTTTAACTTACTATTACTTCTTAGGCCTTTTAGCGCCATATTTCGATCTTCTTTGTGTACGGCCATCTACGCCTGATGTGTCGAGCGCACCACGTACAAGGTGATAACGAACACCCGGAAGGTCTTTAACCCTGCCACCTCTTATTAAAACAATAGAGTGTTCCTGGAGATTATGACCTTCTCCGGGAATATAAGCGTTAACTTCTTTCTGGTTGGTAAGCCTTACTCTGGCCACCTTCCTCATAGCTGAATTAGGTTTCTTCGGTGTTGTAGTATAAACACGAACACATACTCCCCTTCTCTGAGGACATGAATCCAAAGCAGGTGCTTTACTCTTATCTACCAGTTTCTTCCTGCCTTTTCTTACTAACTGCTGAATTGTCGGCATATATCCAATTTTATTTTAGCATTAATTTTACTCAAAAAAATGGTTTGCAAAGGTATTGTTTTTATTTCGTAATTCCCAAACTCCAATGTCAATTTTTTTAAACCAGAATAAAACATACTATTCAGACACCTGATTATTACCATCCTTCAGGCCTTTTAGTATGTAAAAAAAACAATAAATCTTACGAAAAAATGTAAGTTATTAACAGGTTCCTTCCCGATCCTTCCCAGTGAAAAACGTTTTGTAAACTTACTGTGAGAGAAAAAACGGTACTCCTGATTTTCAAAAAACTGTCGCAAAGGAAATAAAAAATTTTAATATTCCTCTCTTTCTTACGCTGTTTTTAAAAAATTATTATTTTTGTCCACTCCTTATCACGGCGTATAATTAATAAGTATAACATATAATCTCCAGAAAAAGATGAAAACATACCAAGCGGACCAGATTAAGAACATTGCCATTCTGGGTAATTCGGGGTCAGGTAAAACAACCCTGGCAGAAGCAATGCTTTTTAATGGAGGCATTATCGAAAGAAGAGGAACAATTGAAGGGAATAATACAGTCTCCGACTATCGTCCGATAGAGCATGAAAACGGAAACTCAATCTTCTCAACAGTTCTGTACACTGAATTTTTGAATAATAAAATTAATATATTGGATACGCCTGGTTTAGATGATTTCAGCGGAGGCGTTATCTC
>JANXXP010000382.1 GCA_025350595.1 Bacteroidota bacterium | reverse complement strand
AGTAATCAGTAATCAGTAATCAGTAATCAGATCGTCAGTCGATTAAGGTTTTACTTTCCGAATACTGAATACTGAATACCGAATACCGCATACCATTTAATTAACCTTAATTACTATTCCGCTAACCGGTGATTTACCTTTAGTATTCAGAGATCCTGATTTTATTTCATTTTTATCACAGTAGATCTGAATATAGTATAGTCCTTCCTTTGAAAACTTAAGTGGTATCTGATATAAGGTGCCGTTTCTATAGCGTGATAGATCCCATGCGGCTATGCTTTTGTATTCTTCATTTGTATAATCATCATACCCTCCCTTGCGTTTAATTTGTTCAGACGTCATAGGTTCAGTGAATTTTTCATAATAGATAACCATAAAATAGAGAAAATTTTCGCCTCTGGTTTTAACTGTGATACTTCCTGCTTCACCGACTTTCAGACTTGAAGGGATATTCTCAAATTCAAGATACCTGTCTATAAATTCTTCATAATACCTGAACTGTTTTCCATCCAGATAGTATCCAATCCCAACATAATTATGAGGCTTGTCAATTATTGTTTGTTTATGTCCGTCGTTTGGCGCTCTTTCTGACATGAACTTATCATGCCCCGACTTCATCATTGAACTTATATTTGAAGAAGATTTGTCATAATTATCAGACGACCATGAGCCGAATGCATTCTCTGATACATGATCATATCCTCCTGCAAATGCATACCTGTGATAAGGCTTTTCTCCAGATGTGTTCCAGTGTCCGGTAAAATCCTTTTCTCCGGCTTCCCTGCTCATTTTATTTGCTACCCTCGAAGCAAGAATATCCAGTTTTACCGGATCGGCTTTATACTTCTTCCTGCTAATGTTTATATTATCAAGTTGCATCAGCTTAAGTTTCAAGGCTTCATTGTCATCTCTGTATTCCGGAAGTCTCTTTTCGCTTTCATTCAGCCTTAAATAGCTCTCAAAATCATCCTTCCCCACATTTGATGTAGAATGAGGCAGAATAGAATGAGGAAGGCAAATCAAGACAATGGCTATTATCAAAAATATTTTAATCGTTTTCCATAGTTTTCCGAACATATTTCTTTCCTTTTTGTTTTAAGTTGTAAATAAACCAAATAATTATGAAAACTAATAAATTAAATATCGTGTTTTTTCTGATGATGACATCAATGGCAGGTTTAGCACAATCCTCAGGATTTTATGATTTTAAAGTAAAAACTCTGGAAGGAAAAGATTTTGATTTTGCCTCACTCAAAGGGAAAAAGGTAATGGTCGTAAATACGGCTTCCAAATGCGGATTCACTCCACAATATAAAGAACTTGAAGAGGTGTATGTAAAGAATCAGGATAATCTTGTAATAATTGGATTCCCGGCAAATAACTTTGCTAATCAGGAGCCTGGAACTGCAGCAGACATCCGGAAATTCTGTTCCGAAAACTATGGTGTAACATTTCCAATGATGGAGAAAATATCTGTAAAGGGTGATGATATGGCACCTCTCTACAAATGGCTTACTTCCAAAGCGAAGAATGGAGTAATGGATTCAGAGGTGAAATGGAACTTCCAGAAGTATCTTATTGATGAAAAAGGAAACCTTGTTGATGTAATTTATTCAAAAGAAAAACCTGATTCAGATAAGGTAACAGCCTGGATTTCTTCAAAATAATATTTACTCTGCTTTTATTATTTCGCTGATTTTTACACCCATAACAAGGATATCATCTACCTGTCGGAAATTACCTTTCCATGCTTCAATTTCTTCATCGAGAAGCCACTTTTGACGGACCATTGTTTCTTCATGCAATGTGACAAGAAAGTCCCTGAATTGCTGAGATTTGTACTTCTTGCCATTTGGTCCGCCAAACTGATCAGCATAACCGTCAGAGAATAGATATAGCAGATCTCCTACTTCGCACTGTAACTCATGATTAGTGAAATCCTTTTTCTCAGGCAGATAACTTCCGATATCCAGCTTGTCAGGATGTATTGTTTCTATCTCGCCATTCCGGATAAGATAGAGTGCATTATGTGCCGCCGCAAACTGAAGCTTGTTAGTCAACGGATCTAAAATACATAAGGCTATATCCATGCCATCATAGGCGACAGTTTCCCGGTCGGCTCCCTGGTGCAGGGACTCCTGAACCCTGTCCCTGAGTAAATTCAGTATGGTAGCGGCTTTACATGTCTGGAGCGATTTAACGATGTCATTTAAGGCGCTGATTCCAAGCATACTCATGAATGCTCCCGGAACACCATGCCCTGTGCAATCGCCTACTGCAAAGAAAATATGGGTACTGTTTTTTGCAACCCAGAAAAAGTCTCCGCTTACAATATCCCTTGGTTTATTCAGGATAAAATAATCATTAAGGATATCATCCAGCTGCTTTTTTGGAGGCAGGACTGCTGTCTGAATGAAATGCGCATAACGGATACTGGCTTTAATCTCTTCTTGCTGAATCTCAATCTGATCCCTTTGTTCTTCCGCCAGGTCTCTTTGTAATCCAATTTCTTCTTTTTGGGTTTCCAGTTCTTCTTTTTGGTCCTCAAGCTCTTTATTCTGCTTTCTTATCTGCTCGGTACGTTTTTGTACTTCCTGTTCCAGTTCTTCTTTTGCCTTTTCGAGGTTTGATACCCTTTGTTTAATATAGTAGTAAATACCACTAATTACAAGAATTATCATGCCGCCAATAAACCACCACTGTTTCCAGAATGGCGGATGCACAATGAAAGAAAATGAGGAATCAGCTGAGCTGTACCAGTTTTTATCATCGAGACTAACCTCTACCTTAAAAGTATAAGTTCCTGCCGGAAGCATTGAGAACGTTCGGTCCTGGTTACGGCTGGAATAGTTCCATTTAAGATCATAACCTTCCAGCATATACCTGTATCTCAAACCTTCCGGATTACTGAACCATATACCTGTATATCCAAATGTGAAATTGTTTTCATTATGTCGGAAACTCTTTTTTCCGGACTTAATTGGATTATAGAAAAGATTCTTCAGTGATAAAAATACGCGTGGATTTTTATCTATAAATTGCAGATATTCTGGATTATATTTTATTATTCCTGTTTCGGTACCGATCCAGATCTGACCCAGTTTGTCAGGGAAAACGGAATTGTCAACTGGATACAGATAGGAGAGACCAGAGTTTTCTCCGAATTCTATGATCACCCCGGTTTTAGGTTTGTAAAACAGGAACCCACGGTTAGATATTACAAGAAGGTTGTTGAACTTATCGAAGATTATGGATTGTATCTGGTCGAAAGCGATTCCCTCTTTTTTGCCCAAAACAACAATACTATCGCCCATCACCCTGATGAGACCTTTATCTCTCAGGTTAAACCAGGCTGCTCCGGATGTATCCAGAGCGACTCCATATAGCTGGGAAAATCTCTGGCCATTCTTATCCAAAACAACTAAGCTATCGTGATAAATATATGCAGGATGCTTAAGGGATCCTGCAATCCATGTTCTGCCTTTATTATCAGATTTTGTAGCATAAACGTATGCATCCCTAAGTTCTGTTTTGTTATAATTACTCATCCGGGATTTGTCAATATTATATAACGAGATCCCACCTCCAAGTGTTGAAAACCACACTAAATTGTTGCTACCCGATATTGAAATAATGTTGTTATCGCTTAATCCCTGGGCAATAGTAAATTTTACATATTTAAGATTTTCGGGATTGATCCTGAACACTCCGTCGCCATAAGTACCTGCCCATATCTGACCCTCGTTATCAAGGTAAAGAGAAATATAGTTATCTCTGGGCATCTTTATCTTTTCACTAATATTGCTCCATTCGTACTGTCCGTTATTATCCTGAATACCTCTGAAAAGACCGGATTCACTAGTTACCCAAATATTCTCCTGATTATCTTTTGCAAGACTATAAACCATTTCAAAAGGAGTTCCATTCGTTTTATTCAGAAATTCAAATACAGGAGGCAGTGCCTGAATGACACCATGTTTCCCACCAATCCAAATGTTCTCTTCCTGATCTTTGACAATTGTGCTAATCCTGTTATCAATTAACCCCTGCCTGGAAGTTATCTTCCTGTAGGTTGGTTTTTCGTTTGTCTTTAGTTTCAGCTGAACAATTCCTTCTTTCTCTGTGCTGATCCAGATTTCGTCTTCGAGGCTCATCGTAAAACCGGTAACCGGACCAAAGTTCCATCCTGTAATTGAAGAAAATGTTTTGTTACCTGGGTCATAAACTGATAATCCCTGATCTTGTGTTCCAATCCACAACCTGCCATCATTTGAAGATTTCAGCACCTTAACTATGTTATCGTTAAGCCCGTTTTTCATTGAAATTACATCGCATTTTCCACCTGAATAACGGGTAATCCCATTATCGGTAGCAAACCATATTATACCCTTTTTATCTATTTCAATATCGTAGATGTTTTTGTCAGAAAGACCATCATCTGTACTAAGATTAGAAAGATATCTGCCGTCGTACCTGAAAGCACCTTCCCCGAGAGTGGAATACCAGATAACTCCTGTGCTGTCTGAGGTAATATCAGTTATTTCAATTTTCCCAAGACTTTCCTCAGGAGTAAAAATTTGAAAAGTATTGCCGTCAAACAGAGTTATCCCTCCATTTTTATGGCCAATCCAAAGCTTATTATCATGATTGTAATAAATAGCGGTAACCTGATCCATTGCCAGACCCTCTGAGATAGTATACCGGGTATAATTAATGCCGTCGAATCTGAATAATCCTTTGTTTGTACCAAACCATATCCATCCTTTTGGATCCTGGTAGATAACATTGACATTATAGTCTTCTTTTCCCTTGAACAGATGATGCTGCTTCAAAAAGGGAGTTTGCGCCAGTGATGAAGTGGAAACAGTTATTAACCAAAAAAATATTATGTACCAGTTAATTCTTTTCATACTCTAAGATTATCAAAGGTTACCTGCATTTTGTAGAATTGTTGCCTGTAGCCTGCCACCTGTTGCCTGTTTCGGATTATTTTCCGGAAGGAATAAGTGTAAGTTTTATATCAAGTTTTACCTCCTCGGCAATTTTCTGATTCACAATTGACGGGATACTTATATTATGGTCAGTCAGAAATACTGTGAAATTTGCCTGAACATCAATCTTATTATCGTCTACTGCGAGGTCGCACCGTACAATACGGTCATTTTCAACCCCATGAATATACATTTTGCCTTTAGCCCTTATCCTGTAAACACCAGGTACCTTCAAGTCAACATCTTCAATGATCTTTCCTTTGAATGTTGAATTAGGGTAGAGTTCCGTTTCCATATAGTCTTCATTAAAATGCACCCGTTGAAGGCTGCTGTTGAATCCCTCAAAAGTTTTGGTGGGAATCAGGAAAGAGAATGAACGGTCGCTGATATTAATTGCTCCTGAGAGGTTTTTTGTAGAAGCTTTTATCAGCTCAAGAGGAGCATCCGACAAAAAGGCTGCCTGTCCGTTGGTACAAGTGTAAATAACTGATTTATTCTGGGATGAAATAATTGTTACTGTCCCGAAAAGGAGATAAATAGTTAGCAGAACTCTGATCTTATTTCTCTTCATCTCTATGAATGGATTTGCTTTTTTTAAGTGTAGAAAATACTCTGTAAATATTAAATCCGATAAAGACATTGCCATCCTTCCATTCTCCTGCTGTTTCGGTAATGAACCCCCTTGAAAACATTGCCTGTGAGTTGGTCAGGTGAAGCTGGAAAACATGTCCGGCTGCTTCAATATCGATACCAAACGATAAACTATTATAATAATCAATGGCGGATTTACCGGGGAGAAGATAAAAATACTCTCCGTTTAAAGATAGCTTATGATTGAGTTTATATCTTCCTCCCAGCCCAAGAGCAAAGATGTTATTCTGATCTTCAGGTGTTGCGACAAGATTCTTATGAATATATGAAGGACTTAGCTGTAATGATAATTTCTGATTGAATTTTCGTGCAATAAGAACCTGAGTTGTATATGAAAATCTCGATGAGAAAAGGTTATCGCGAGTAGGAATTTCCCATTTAATGGTCTTTATCATAACTGTACTATAAACCGATACGCTTACAGGAATCGTTCTTGCCCCGGTTTGTTGTCTTAATATCTTTAACTTAATACCTCCATCATAGATTTTATCCATGGTATTGCGTCCTATAGATAATGACGCGAAGTTTTTTAAACCGTACTCAAATCCAAGTCGTGTAGTACCCTGGTCAAGTCCGAAGAAAGTATAGATTCCCTTATTTACAGCTCCGAAACGATGTGAAATAATAAAATTAAGGTCACCATTCCCTGGTACCTCTACCGACTGACCATTTATAATAGTTGTGCCTTTAAAAGTTCCAAAAACATAGTCGGGAGTTTTGGACTCAGATAGTCCGTTTATAATCTGATCAAGATCCTGTGAATATAAACTTGTTTTAAGGAAGATAAGAAGCAAGATTGTTAAAGAAATATACTTTTTCATACGGATTAGTTTTCAGGAGCACCATGATCCAGCCATATATTAATGCTTTTTAACTCACACTCCGGTAAAAAACCGCGATCTTTGGGCATCTGAAAATACCCATCAAGATGGTTTACCACTCCTCTTAACCTGCCATCTTTAACAACTACCATTTCAGCGGCATAACTATCGTGTCGGACACCATTATATGAGACTTCTGGTCCATGACAGATGACACAATTGTTTTTAAGAATTTCAGCTATTTTTGAGTTCCAGGTAATGTTGGTAGTATCGCAGAGCTGAACTCCATATAAATCAAGTTCATTGTTATTTGCGCATGAATGAAAAATACCTGCGAGGAAACCAACAATAACTAAAACACTTATCAGTAATTTCCTTCCCATCTGGAATCAAATCGTATTTATGTAAATATACAACAATATCTGAATTAGTTCCAAAAGCATACCTTAACATATGTGTCAGCATTCAGACAAAAAACCTTATGTTATGAAGGCAGATAACTATATTATGATTTAGTTTTATCAGGACTTCTCTCAGGATTTAAGTTTTCAGTAATTCCACCAAACAACATCTCAATTTTTTATAATGTTATTGTAAGTATGTTTCCTATAAGGGTTGTTGGGTATGATCTGAGTGGAGAAGTAGCGGGTCCTTGTATAACACTGCCTGAAGTAGTAAATACCGAACCATGACACGGGCATTCAATCTTCCCTGAGCCTGAGTTATAATAAACAGTGCACCCGGCGTGGGTACAAATATTTGAAAGTGCTGAAAATTTCCCACCTCCTGTATTTATAACAATTATACTTTCAACGAATCTTGATCCACCTGCTGAATTTAGTGCTGTATTGTCAGCTAGTGTGATATCCAGATCTATCTTGTTTGATGTAATAGTTGTTCCGCCGGCAGGAGTTCCTGAATTTGAACCAGCATTTCCATTTGGAATTTTTGTACAGCTTTCAAGAACCGATGGGACCATTACTAAAACAGCGCCCCCCAATAAAACCCTTTGAATTAATTCTCTTCTGTTCATAGCCGTTAAATATTATTCTCAGTTCATATATTAAGAAACAATGTGAATGAGAAAAAGTTTTCCTGTTATCTTTACAATGTTTTTACTTCTGACAAGAGTAGCATCAATACTTATATTTAAAAAAGAACAGCTATGCCATTAAATATTCCGGATAAATTACCGGCAATTAAAGAACTGGAAAAGGAGAATATCTTTGTTATGGATGCTTCACACGCATCTAAGCAGGATATACGGCCACTTAAAATAGCAATTCTGAATCTCATGCCTGTAAAGATCACAACAGAAACAGATCTGATAAGATTGCTGTCAAATTCTCCTCTCCAGGTAGAGCTTGATTTTATTAAACTCACTTCACATATTTCGAAAAATACTCCAAAGGAACACATGCAGGCTTTTTATAAGGACTTCAATCTTATTTTGCATAATAAATATGATGGCCTTATTATTACGGGAGCACCTGTTGAACAGATGCCTTTTGAAGAAGTGATATACTGGAAAGAGCTTACTGAAATATTTTCATGGGCCAGGACGAATGTGACTTCATCTATTTTTATTTGCTGGGGGGCACAGGCGGCTCTCTATCACTACTATGGAATTCCAAAGTACCCTCTCGGGAAAAAGATGTTCGGGGTCTTCAAACATTCAAAGAATAACGCTATGAATCCAATCCTCCGGGGGTTTGATGATGTCTTCTATGTTCCCCACAGTCGCCATACAGAAATACGAAGGGAAGATATATTGAAGGTGCCGGAACTTAGCATTTTATCGGAATCAGATGAGTCAGGTGTTTATATGGTGGCATCTCAAAATGGCAGGGAGTTTTTTCTTACCGGGCATTCGGAATACTCACCTGAAACTCTCGACACAGAATATAAAAGAGACCTTGCCAGGCATTTACCAATTGAGATGCCGAAAAATTATTACCTGGATGATAATCCGAATAATCCTCCATTGGTGCGTTGGCGGTCACAGGCTAATATGCTTTTTGTTAACTGGCTTAATTACTTTGTTTACCAGAAGACACCTTATAATATTGATTCGATAGGATAGGGGTAGCGGGAGCCAGAACAGTCCTGGATAGCTTGTGCTTCATACTACAAACGGTATAAACATCTTCGTCTTTTTCATATACTCTTTGTACTCATTACCGAATTTTGAGATCATCTCATTTTCTTCAATTGAGGCTGTAATCCATACAGCAATCAGGTTTATAAAACCGAGAATAACTTGAACCTTCCCCATGTCTTTTAACATCACTCCGGTGCCGAGGAGGAATACAGACAAATATAACGGATGCCTTATATAACCATATATTCCTGATGTTACAAGCTGAGATGTATTCTCGAAATTACTGTCAGGTTTTCCTTTCCTTTTTAATAGAAGATATCCGTCAATAACTACATAAGCGGAAAAGATTAGTAGTATCCATGAAAAAATCTGAGGAAGGGAGAATGGATTTGTAAACCAGACTTTATAATTCAAAAGAACCAGGATAAAAATGCTTTCAAAAGCAAAGAACCTGGCAATTCCATGATATCTTTTATATTTTATGGAAAGAAACCACGAAAAGAGTATTATGATAATTGTTCCGGTTATAAGGGCATAATAGTTCATAGTTCGATTTTTAAGTTATATTATGTAATAAGAATTCGAACTTTGTATATTTTAAGCCTGTGAGAAGATGTAATGGAGCAAAGGTCTTAGAATACTTTTCATGAACATTTTTCATTAATTTTCTTAATAAATTTATAGACTTCCAATTGAGAATGGTTTATTTCTTTATCATTCTTATTAAATTTATTGGATTGGGTCACATCGAATATCCTGGCTTTAACATTATCTCCCCACTGAATTTCGAATATCTTCTTAATCTCTGATTTAATATTCTTGTCAAATACTGGACAGGTTACTTCAATCCTCCGGTCAAGATTTCTTGGCATAATATCTGCTGAAGAAATATACATCTGTTCATTGCCTCCATTGCAGAAGATCAGGAATCTGGAATGTTCAAGGTATCTGTCAACTATTCCTATTGCTTCAATGTTTTCACTAAACTTCTTTACCCCTGGAACGAGTGACAGCATTCCTCTGATAACCAGACGAATTTTAACTCCAGCATTGCTTGCTTCATAAAGGTAGTTAATAATCTCGGTATCTGTGAGGTTATTCAATTTGAGGTTGATATAGGCTTTCTTCCCGGCTTTGGCATTTTTGATTTCATTTTCAATCATCAGGATTATTTTATTCCTGAGAAAAAATGGTGAAAGAACGAGATGGTAATAGTTATCCTTCTTATAGTTAACGTTGAAAAAGTTAAAAGCCTTAAACACTTCGTTGGTAATCTTTTTCTCAGTTGTAAGAAGCAGGTGATCAGTATAAATTCTGGCGGTATCCTCATTAAAGTTTCCTGTTCCTACCGCAGCATATCTCTGCGTAACTTCGTTTTTGGTACGAGTTATCAGACATAGCTTAGAGTGTACTTTTAATCCTGGCACACCATATATAACCTTAACACCTTCGTCGAGAAGTTTATTTCCCCACAGGATGTTGGCTTCCTCATCAAACCGGGCCTGAAGCTCAACAACAGTTGTGACATTTTTACCATTTCTAACAGCGTTCAACAAAGCGTTTATAACACTCGAATTCCTGGCAAGACGGTATAGAGTTATCTGTATCGAAGTGACATAAGGATCAATAGAAGCCTCTCTTAGCAGATCAATAAAATGATCAAAAGGCTGGTATGGAAAAAACAGCATTATATCCTTTTTTTTAATAGCAGATAAGATACTTTTACCAGGCTGAATATCTTTATGGGGAATTGGTGTCAGCGGTTCATAGTAGAACTTCTTTTTTCCCAGATTAGGAAAGTTCATGAAGTCTTTGAAATTGTGGTACCGGTCAGCAGGAATAATAGCATCATCAGGACCAAAGCTCAGTTTTTTAGTAAGTATTTTCAGAAGATCATCAGGCATTTCCCTGTCATAAATGAAACGGGTGGGAGTACCCCATTTTCTTTGCTGGAGACTGCGTGAAAGCTTGTCGATATAACTTTCTGAAATATCGTCAATTATTTCAAGCTCAGCATCTTTTGTGAGTTTAATTGTATAGGCCGAAAACTCATCAAAATCAAAGATGAAAAAGATTTCCTTTAAACCGAATCTTATAATATCGTCGATGAAGATTACATATTTATTGTCATCTTTTTCGGGCAGGACTAAAAACCGTGGAAGAACATTGGTAGGTATTTCAAGAAGTGCAAACCTTTTTTTCTGGGTCTCTTTTTTTAAGAGAAATATGGCAAGATAGATGGCATCATCAGTAAGGTTAGGCAGCTCTGAATCCTTTTCGATCAGGAATGGCATAAGCCTTGTTCTTACCTCTTTATGGAAATATTTCTGTACAAATTCAGCTTGTTCCGGATTTAATTGCTTTTCATTTACGATGTGGATATTATGTTTGTCAAGTTCCTGAAGAAGCCCTTTAAATATTTTTTCAAATTTGGTGTTTTGCGAAAGAACAATCTGATGAATTTTCTTCAAAGTGGTTTTAGGACTATAGCCAAGGATATCATTTGATTTTGTTCCAAATATTGATAGTCTTTTCAGTGTAGCCACCCTTACCCTGAAATATTCATCAAGATTATTTGAGTAGATTCCGAGAAATTTAAACCTCTCAATAAGTGGAACTTCTTTATTTTCAGCTTCCTGTAATACACGTTCGTTGAATGATAACCAGCTGATCTCTTTTGGGATATAAGTTTTACTCATAATAGCTGTTCTGGTTTTAAATAGAATTCCAATTTTCCGGTATTGTGTTTTAGATCGGTCCATTTATCAATTTTGAAAGAGATCCCGACTATTCCGCATTTTGGCATGTAATCGCAGCCTCCTTTGCATAAACTGTCTGCTATTTCACTAAATGAAGGGTTATGTCCAAAAAGAATTAAAGTATCATTTTCCTCACCAGCAATAGACAGGATCTCAGGGAGATAATGAAAATTCATTTTGTAATAAATGTTACTGTTTACAATTACCTTTTCCGGCTCAATACCGAATTCTCCGGCAAAAATATAAGCTGTTTCCAAAGCCCTGAAAGCCGGACTTGAGATCATAATACCTGGAGTTTTCTCTATCTTCTTCAATTCAAGAGCCATAAGCTTTGAAATGCTTTTACCCTTAATTGTCAGCGATCGCTGGAAGTCTGTAATTTCCGAAGCCGGATCTTCTGCTCTGCCGTGTCTGACGAATATCAGTTTTTTCATATTTCAAATTGCATTGCTAAATTCCGAAACTTGTTCCCATATTCTGAGCCTGAATAACAAGAGGATCATTTGGTTCCACAAGTTTTAACTTACCCGATACCTCTGCCAGTGGTACATATTGAATCTTATTGTCCTTAAGAGAAACCATCTTCCCATAATTCCGTTCAGCTATCATGTCAGCTGTAGCAGATCCGTACCTGGTAGCAAGCACCCGGTCCATAGGAGAGGGGGTACCACCTCTTTGTATATAACCAAGAACTGTCTCTCTTGTTTCAAGTCCTGTCAGTTCATTAATTCTTTTGCTTAACGCTTGTGCAGATGAGCAGCTGTCTTTTATAGGATTCTTTATCCCTTCTGCTACAACAACTATTGAGTAGGGTTTGTTATCATTGACACGTTGCAAAAGATATTCAGCAACTATTTCTTCTTTATATTCAATTTCAGGAATCAATATAACATCTCCGCCTCCTGCAATACCCGAGTATAAAGCTATCCAGCCCGCTGTGTGCCCCATAACTTCAATTATCATAATCCTTTTATGGGAATTAGCTGTTGAATGCAACCGGTCGATTGCCTCAGTTGCTATATTTACTGCGGAATTAAATCCGAAAGTAACGTCTGTTCCCCATACATCATTGTCGATAGTTTTTGGAATCCCAACAACATTAAGTCCTTCCTGAGAAAGAAGGTGAGCTGTTTTTATTGTTCCATTTCCACCTATACAAACAAGACAGTCAAGTCCCATTTGTTCATAGTGCTCCTTTATGAGAACAGGTTTGCTGATTTCATTTTTACCTTTTCCGCTGCTTTTAAATGGTTTTTCTCTTGAAGTACCAAGAATTGTACCGCCAAGAGTTAATATACCTGAAAGATCGTGTTCTGTAAGTTCATGATATTCCTTATTTATCATCCCGGTAAACCCATCGCTGATACCTACCAGTTTCATACCGTATTTCACAATTGCAGTCTTTCCTACACCTCGTATAGCTGCGTTTATCCCCGGACAATCGCCTCCCGCGGTGAGAATACCGATTCTTTGTCCCCTGGTTATTTTCCCCATTTTTTTTGTTTTTGGATTTAATAACAGCAAATTTAGCTTTTTCTTTTCATTTCCGGTTGAATCCCTGTTTGCAGTTTTTAATGGAAAGATCAGCTCGAACCAGTAAACTCGAAATAAAAGAAGTAATAAGAAAATGTCCTATAGAATTGTATGAAAAATGCCTGTACAGATTTCACTTCACAGATTGATTCAATAATATCGTCTGTAAACTTACCCCGATGGTATAATATATTTTAAGATGTAATTGTCATTGACTCTTTTTGTACAATGATTTAAATTACATCTATATGATTAAAAGTTTCTTCAAAATCGCATTACGCTGCCTGTGGCGTAACAAAACCTATAGTATTCTTAATTTTGTATGTCTGACATTTGGACTTACATGTGCAATAATTACACTGCTGTATATCCGTAATGTATATAGTTATGACAAGTTCCATAAAAACTATGACCGGCTGTATTCAGTTGATGCTTACGTTACCCATTTTAATGGTGCACGTTTTCCGAAAGAGTATCTTTCAGCTTCCCTAAGGGATGTTTTGAAAGTTAATACTCCCGAAATTGAAGAGATAACGCGCATTGCTGAAAGGAATTTTTCCTTTATAAATGGTGATAAAACATTTAATGAGAAAGGAATATATGTCGATAGCAATTTCTTTAAGGTCTTTTCATTTCCTGTCATTCGTGCTGGAAGCCTCATCATGCTGGACGATATGAATTCAATTGTCATTTCGGAACGTATGGCAGTGAAATTCTTTAACAATACGGATTGTATTGATAAAACATTGGTATTGAAAGATGGAGGCAAACAAGAGGTTTTTAAAGTGTCATGCGTTATTAAAGATGTTCCTTCACAGTCAAAACTGCAGTTTGATTTCGTAATTCCTTTTACAAAATTTCTGACTGATAATATCTGGGCCCTTGAAACCGGGTCTGCCTCTAACGAGACCTGGGTTTTGCTCAAAAACAATATCAACTACAGGCTCGTTGAAAACAAGATCCGGAACCTGATAAAAACACAAGAAACAACTCTGAATCAGGAACTATTTTTATTTCCTTTAAAGGAACAAATATTATACAATTATGCCGGTGGAAGGAGAGTATGGAAAGAAATGCAAAACATTGTAATTATCGGTACAATTGGTTTTGCAATTCTGTTGATTGCATGTTTCAATTTCATAAACCTTGCCATTGCATTAAATTTCAGGAGGTACCGTGAGGCTGGAATAAAAAAGGCAGTGGGTTCTGCCAGGTCAACAATTGCCCTTCAGTACATTGGAGAAACATTCATTCTTACTCTCATCAGCCTTATAAGTGCCCTTATTCTGATCCGGTTGCTTCTGGTTGGTTTCAATTCGATGTTTAATTATAATATTCAACTGCAATTGTTTAATATCAAAATGCTGGCATTTCTGACATTAGTTACCATATTTACCGGGCTTATTTCAGGAATATTCCCCGCTTTATATCTTGCCTCAACAAATCCAATAGATACTCTGAAAGGTAAAATAATTGCCGGTCACAGTTATAGTATTTTCAGACAAAGCCTTATCGTATTTCAATTTGCCATACCTATTGTCTTGATCATTTGCATGATGATTATCAAAACGCAGGATAGCTATATGCGAAATTATGATGCAGGAGTAGATAAGGACCTAATCGTTATAAACAATTCAAAAAGTATTCAGCAGCATGCCCAAAGTTTCAAGACTGAGTTGCTCGCTATCAGCGGAATTGATGCTGTAAGTTTTACCAACTGCATTCCTACCCGGGGAGCAAGGGTTTCAAGTGAAGTGACCTGGGAGGGTAAGGATGTTACTGAAAAACTTCATTTCTGGTGCATCAATTCTGATTTTGATTATAACAAAACAGTGAGGGTAAAAATGGTCGATGGAAGATTTTTCAATCCATCCTTTTCTACTGATTCCACAGCTTATGTGATTAATGATGTTGCAGCCTCAGTGATGAAGAATAAAAATCCGGTTGGCACCTTAATAACCATTGAAGGACGAAAAGGTACAATAATTGGTGTATTCAAAGATTTTCACGCCATTGACCTGGCTGGTCCTCTTGTACCTGCTATTATAAGTATAAATTCAAATGACCGACCCTCAATACTGATCAGGTACTCTTCAGGCTCATTTCCTGCTATATCCAATCAGATCAGCACATTATTCAGACATTATGAAAAAGAAGCTCCTTATCAGGCAACCTTGTTTCGTGACCTGATACCCTATTCAAACCTGTCTCTTCCATCAAATCTGGTAGGATTGGCATTCATTCTAGCACTGTTGATGGCCTGCATAGGGTTATTCGGACTTGCATCTTTTACCTCCCAAAACCGCACCAAAGAAATTGGAATCAGAAAAGCCAACGGGGCAACCACACTTTCCGTCATGAGTCTTCTCCTTACCAATTATACCAAATGGCTGGCTATCGCTTCTGTAATAGCACTTTCTCTTTCATTCCTGTTTGGGAAAATCTTTCTTGGGAGATTTTATTTTCATACTCCGGTACCAATCTGGACTTTTTTAGCAGGGCCGGTCATTGCAGCATTTGTTGCATTATTAACAGTAAGTTCTCAAACCTGGATTGTTGCGAGCCGGAACCCGGTATTGGCACTCCGATACGAATGATCCGGAGATGATTAAAATTATAAAACGAAAGATCATTTTTAATATATTTGTGAATTGGGCAACAATTATGACAAAAAGAAATATTATATATCTGAACATTTTCATCTGGTTCTTTGCAGCTTTTGCTAATATCCCCTATTCGGGCATAAAAAACGGAATGGGAACTGGACAGATTGTAACTTATATCATTGGCTTTCTTTACCTGATGATCACGTTTTATTTGTTCTATCTGTTTTTTGTTCCTTTATTCCTTGATCGTAAGAAATTTGTAAGCTTCTTAGTCATTTTCTTTCTTACCGTTCTGATAATGCCTTTTTTTGGGTATATGTTACTGTTCCTTTCGAGAGCATACTTTGAAGGTACCTTTGAGCATTTTTTAAGAGGATACAGCTTCAGTACTCATATGAGCGGGTTCTTCCCGGTTCTGACAGCAGCTGTCTTTGGTTCTTTTTTCAGAGTATTAATCAACTGGTTCAATTCGATGAATCTGAACATTGAAATTGACAGACAGAAATTATCTGCCGAACTCAATCTTTTAAAGAGCAAGCTAAATCCGCATTTTCTGTTTAACACTCTTAATAATATTGACTCCCTGATTCTGAGTGACCCTGATAAAGCATCTTTGTCATTAATACGATTGTCAGAGATGATGCGTTACCTGACTTATGAAACTTCGACAGATTTTGTGGAAATGGAGAAGGAGGTTGATTATATACGGAATTTCATAGAGCTTCACCGGATGCGTATTAAATCGCCTGAAGCTATAAGTTTTAAATTTAACGGAGATCTGAGAACTCTTGTTTCCCCGGCGCTTTTTATCCCGCTTGTTGAAAATGCATTTAAATTTGGCCTGTTCAGGGATATCAGACCATCACTTGAGATAAACCTCAAGTCTGAAAATGGAATAATTTTCTTTGAAATCTCAAACTATTTTGATAAAGTTGCCGGAACAAAACCAGATGACCATTCGGGAATGGGAATTGCCAATCTGAAAAGGAGGCTACAGCTCGTTTATCCCGGGAGACATCAACTGACAATCACTGACGATAATCAACAGTTTCGCGTTTCACTTACAATTAATACAAATGAAGATCAACTGCGTGGTAATTGATGATGAACCTCCTGCTATTTCAAAGCTTGAGTCTTTTATATCTAAAGTGCCTGAATTGAAGCTTATTGCGACATTTCAAAGCGGGATTGAAGCGATTGGTTGGCTGAAGGAATGCCCTGCTGACCTGATCTTTCTGGATATCCAGATGGAACAGCTTACAGGTATTCAGTTCATTGAAGCAACAAATCTGAAAACGAGGATTATTATTACTTCAGCGTACCAGGAATATGCAATGAAAGGCTTTGAACTGAACATATCAGATTATCTTCTTAAACCTTTCTCATTTGAACGCTTTTTAAAAGCAGTTGACAAGGTTATGGAATATTATTCCGATAAAAATTCTGGAAACAAATTACAAGCAAATTATGAAAGGTTCCTTTTTGTTAAAACGGAATATCGTTACGAACGTGTTGATATTGATAGTATTCTTTATATTGAAGGGATGAAAGATTACCTGAGAATAGTTTGTAATGATAAGAAAATAATGACGCTTCAAAATTTTTCAAACCTGGAGGAAAGTCTTCCAGTTGACTGCTTCTGCCGTATCCATAAGTCCTTTATGGTTGCAATTAATAAAATCAGGTCGGTTGAAAGAGGTGTTGTAGTCATAGGTGAAACCAGACTTCCTGTAAGCATTACTTACAGGGATAGTTTTTTTGATAAGATCGGGTTACATCGTCAGTAAAAGATAATAATGCAGAAATTGAGGAAGAAAAAACTCTAAAATCTTATGTGAGGGCTCTCATTCACATTACGCAAACAAAAGCATATATATTAAAGTTTAACGAACCATTGAATTATGTAACTTTATGAAATTAGAAATTTCATTATTTACATTTTTGAGATGGAACTCGATTACGTTAAACTTAAAGAGATAAAACCTGCTCTTACGGGATATATAAAGGAATCACAGATTTTATTGAAGCAATTTCCTGTTCCTGATGAGAAAACTGTTCACGATGTTCGTGTTTACATGAAAAATGCAAGGGCTGTACTTAAACTTATAGCGCCACAGCAGGAACCTGAGTCTGTAGTCAGAGATATAACTGCATTCAGAGAAGTTGGAAGGATAATGTCTTCATGGCGTGAGACTTCAGTGCACAGAAAGACTTTGAAAGAATTGCGTAAAGAATTTCCGGGCATCTTTAAACAAATCAGGGAAAATAAGGCGATAATAACACTTCTTAATAAAACTGAACCTGTTACTGAACCGCCAGAGGATATAAAAGCCGGTCTGGAAGAAATTGACAGCCTGCTCAATAAAGCAGGATACAGGCTCCGTTTTCAAGCTATGAAAGTAATTAATCCTCAGTTGCTAATTAAAGAACTTGAAGCGACATTTAACAAGGTGACAGATATTTACATGATCTGCAGGAATAACCCTAAGCCAAAGAATATTCATGAATTCAGAAAGAAATCTAAGGACTTTCTGTACCAATTATATTTTTTCAGACCACTGAATATATCTGTGATCAAAGCTCTTGAAAAGAAAATGGATGATCTGACCCAGAATCTTGGCAAATACAACGATCTGAATCAACTGGTTAACGCGCTGGGATATAAATACCCCAATAGCACTAGCATACCGGAAATGGATGAACTGATAATTAAAATCAGGGAAAAGCAAGATACTTATCTGTCAAACGTATGGCCTGTTGCTTATAAAATTTTCTGCCCCGGCCAGAAGCTGGTAAATGTTCTTGGATTTAAATTATTGGTGATATAGACATAGTCAGCCTTTTCGGCTTATTTCAAGTAATTCTTCGTGTTTGATAATCATTATATCCTTATCAATAAGCTCTATCAGACCATCTTTTTCAAATATCTTAAGGAGTTTAACAGTACTTTCTGTTGAAATGCCTGCAAATTCGGCAAGATCTTTCCTTGAAAGCAGTTGGAATATTTCTGGTTTTTCGTTTTTCAAAATATCAATATAAAGGAGAGCATCCGCCATACGTCCGTTCATCTGTTTATACATCAGATTTCTGACAGTATTGATAAGGTTAGTGTTTTGTTCACAATACCTCTTAATAATATTGAAGCCGAACATTCCATTGATTTTAACCACTTTCGATATGGCCTCCTTCTCAACCAGAAAAACATGACAATCAGTTAAGGCAACTGAGGAATAGTTAAATGTGTTTTCAGAGAAAACTGCTGATAGTCCGACAAATTCGCCGGGTTTAATTATACGAAGGTTGTAATTTTTAATGCCGTCACCTTCAAGATATTGCTTCGCATAACCATCTATAATGAACAGTACATAAGAGGCAAATGCTCCTTGTTTGGTTAGGTTGTCATCTTTGCGGAAAAGGACCTGTGTCTTGCTGGCCCTTACTAATTCAGCCTCTTCAGGCGAAAGTATCTGAAAGCAGGGTGCTTGGATATCACAAATAAAATCTCTGTCGGTTTCGAGTATGGTTTTCATATTGCCTTGGTTTCACTAAAAGATGCAAAGTTAACTTAAATCAATAAAAAAGTTGTCCTGTATCAACCCTTAACTTGTCATACTGCTCATTAATATTCGCAGTTTATGTAGTATTACAAAGTACTTTTGTACCAATACAGAAAATGCAAAAAGTTCTTTCCTATGCTGTCTGTTCAAATTAAAAAGTAATACATAAACTAAAAAGTTAATATAAATTTAAAGCGAAAGATGATGAAAAAAAACATGGGAACAATTGACAAGGTGATCAGAATTCTGGTTGCAGTCGTAGTGGTAGTATTGTATTTTACTCACGTAATTTCAGGAGTTCTGGCAATAGTGCTTCTGGCAGTTTCAGCAATATTTGTCCTGACCAGTCTTATTAGCTTTTGTCCGTTATACCTGCCTTTTGGTATTAGTACCGGAAAGAAAGAATAATATGGAAGAAGGATGTAAAGTAACCCCAAAACCCAAAAGTGTAAAAGAGTTTTTCAGTTCATGGTACTTCTGGAAACCTTTTATAGGGGTTATAGCAGGGGGTATGGTTGGATTTCTATATTATCATTTTGTTGGTTGTGTATCCGGAACCTGTGCAATAACAAGTAATCCATACAGATCCACTCTTTTTGGAGCAGCATTTGGGTTCTTACTCTCGCCAAAGAACTTGAGGATGAATTCAAGCATGTAAAATTTTACGATATGGAGTTCGACAATCCTGAATCGTATGTTATTAGGAGTATTCCTGAAGTTCGTGGTTTTATGGGAATACCTTTTACAATATATTACAGGAATGGAATAGTTGTAAAAGCTACTTCAAGCATTCAGACTAAGGATCAGGTAAAATTAATTTTGAACAAGGAGTTTTCTGTGGCAGTAACGGTCTGAAGACGTGGATTTAGGTAATCAATTCTTTGTATTTAATCACGATTTATTATATAAGCAATAATAAACTATTTGATATGAAAAGAATATTAATCAGAGATTGATTGTTTTCTGATAAGTTATACTCTATTTTTGTTGTGAAATATGTTTGTTATATGACTTAAAAACATTCAGGAAACATACTCATTTTCATTATAGACTGATATTGGTTGGGGAATTAAATATTAATTTCTTCTTAATTTTATATAATGATACAACAATCTCCGGATGAACACGGATTTTACAAAAAGGCTTTTTTATTAAGCCTGTTTACAATCTTTTATAATATTATCGAAGGTGTTGTCTCGATGTTTTTTGGTTACTCTGATGAAACCCTTTCTTTGTTTGGCTTTGGTGTAGATAGTTTTATTGAAGTAATGTCAGGGATTGGCATCGCTGTGATGATCTATCGGATCAGACAATCTCCTGAGAGCTCAAAGACTAAATTCGAAATAAGAGCGCTGAAGACTACTGGTTTTGCTTTTTATATATTGTCAGCTGGTCTTTTAACAGGGATAATCCTTAATATTATTTCCAATCATAAACCCGTAACTACTTTATGGGGAGTTGTCATTTCAATTATATCTATTGTGGTTATGACATGGCTGATGAATTCAAAAAAGAGTGTAGGAAGAAAACTTGATTCAGGACCGATTATTGCTGATGCCAATTGTACCAGGGTGTGTGTATATATGTCAATTGTACTGCTTTTATCAAGTCTTATTTATGAGCTGACAGGTTTTGTTTTTGCTGATTTAATAGGAGCAGCAGGTTTAATTTACTTTTCTGTCATGGAGGGAAAAGAAGCTTTTGAGAAAGCAAGAGGGAAAGAAGATAACTGTTGTGATTAGTGAAAAGTAATAATGTAAATTCAGAACTATGGAATACTATTTCAGTAAAACAATCAATGCTTCATTTGACGAGGCAATAAATCGGATAACTGAAGCACTTAAAACTGAAGGATTCGGAATTGTTTCCGAAATCCGGATGCATGAAAAATTTAAAGAAAAGCTTGATATCGATTTTAAAAAATATACAATTCTAGGAGCTTGTATTCCAGCTTATGCTTATAAAGCTTTGCAAGTGGAGGATAAAATAGGTACAATGTTGCCTTGTAATGTAGTAATTCAGGAGCTTTCAAAAAACCATATTGAAGTAGCTGCCATAAATCCCATTGTTTCAATGATGGCTATTCAAAACCCGGCATTGGAAGGAATTGCAGGAGAGGTGACGAATAAATTGCAAAAAGTCATTAGTCAGCTGTAATTTATATTTTTTGTTCATTATATATTCTTACTCATGCCATAACTTGTGCATTAACAAATCAGAATAGCCCAACCACGTTTTTCAGAAATTTAATTAGTTTTTAATTTGACTGACTATAGTAATATTTATTTTTGGGTAGCTAAACCTAACGAAATAAATATGAAAAAAGCATCAATACTTTCAGTTATTGCCCTCATCGTATTCTCCTGTAATTATGAGAAATTGCATATAAAATCAGACCTTGAAACTGCCAATTTAAAGGGAAACATCTCTGAAATAGACAAAACAATTCATAATACCGACAGTAAATGTGCATGCCCTGCTGGTATGAAAACCGAGTGTAATAAATCAAAATTTGTTTATGATAAAAATGGTAATCTGGCCGAATCATACAAAATTGATGAGAACGACAGCATCAATGAAAGAACAGAATATATTTATAACAGCAAGGGTGTATGCACTGAGATGGTTACCTATAATGGTGAAAAGTTAGTAGGAAAAGAAGTTCCCGTTCTTACGGGAGTAAAAAGTACAGGTTGTAAAATATATAATGAAAATGGAACAGTTGATGCAGCATGTGAGTATGTCTATTCAGGAGATGAAATATCAGAAGAAAAAACTATTAATAGTAAAGGAGAGGTAGTCAGTTTAGTTCAGAATGAATTTTTAATCGGACAACTTGTTTCACGAACAGAAAAAAATGGCAACGGAGATATTATTAGTATAACCAAATTTAAAAGAAATACCAATAATGATATAATTGAAAACGTAATTTTTATTTCTAAAGATAATAAGGAATATAAAATATCCTTCGAATACGAATATGACAATGCAGGCAACTGGATAAAGCAAACCAAAATTTACGATGGTAAGATTGAGAACATCATTTTAAGAAACATTAAGTATTCTAAAGTTTAGGGCCTTATTTTTTCAAACAGTCCATGCAATTTGCTTCTGTAGATTTCGGTAATCTGTGGCTCGTTTTCTCCAATTGGTTTCACAGGAATTAAATCCATTACCTCCTTAGGAGACATCCCCGATTTGAACATCAGTTTTAATGAAGCAATGAGTGCTTGGAAAAAACAGGCATATTGATGTCTCTTCCTGAAATAGCCCGGTGGGCCATTTTAGCGAAGGGGCCAGATTGCAGGTGTGGCTTTACGCAAAGATCGCAAAGACTTGCTGGTCATTGTTTTAACTTAGTGTCCTCTGCGCCGACTTTGTGTGCACTGCGGTTAAAAGGATTTTTTAGATAACCATAAAGTATTGGTAGTTAGATGTCTATAGAATATCACAAAGAAATTCTTGGGCTTAAAAATTACTTAAATGGGGAAGAATGATTTATTTTATTATAACCTGATCAAGGCCGAATTTATAACCGGCTTTTACCCTTTCGATCAATTCAGGTACTATATCAGAATACTCTCCAACTATACCAAAATCAGCGTTGTTGAAGATATGCGCCTTTGGGTTGTGATCGATTGCAATGATTTTTTCAGATTCCTTCATCCCTGCAATATGCTGAATCGCACCGGAGACTCCAACCGCAATATATATTTTCGGACGAATCGTCTTTCCGGTCTGACCTATTTGTCGTGAGTACTCGGCAACTCCTTCGTCGACAACAGGTCTGCTGCAAGCCCATTCGGCATTTATTCCCTGTTTTTTTAATTCTTCAGAGAGAGTCTTTATAAGCTTTAAGTTGTCATTAGTTGTACCTCTGCCACCGGCAATAATTAAATCTGCCTCGAAGAGATTCTGTAATCCCCCTTCGCCTCTTTCTGTCTTCACTATTTCGACAACAAAATCTTTATCGTTCAGGACTGGTTTGAATTCTGAAATAATTCCTTTTCGACCTTCAATGTTTTTAGGAACTTCGAAGGTACCTGCCCTTGCTGTTGAAATTTGAGGACAAACAAAACCAAGGATCGTTGCCAGTTTACTTTCGCCATAAGTAGGCCGTCGTGATTCAAGAATTGGTTTATAAATAACTTTTTCTTTTTTGTCAATATATTCACCAATCTCAAGTCCAGTGCAATCGGCTGTAACACCGCTATCAGTTTTCATCCCTATTCTGGGTGCTAACTCACGACCTGAAGTTGTAGCGGCAAATAAGGCTATTTCTGGTTTTCTCTCATTTATAATCTGGGCGAAAATTGATGAAAAGGGGAGGACCAGGTATTCTTGAAGTCTTTCATCTTCAACCATTATGACCTCATCAGAGCCATGTTCAATAAGAGTTTGACTCAATTGTCCGACATTTTTTCCGATAATTACTGTGATTACCTGTGTGTTATTTCCTAATTGTGTAGCGAGGTTTCTTGCAGGTGTAAGAAGTTCCAGCGATGGTCTGGAAATTTTTCCATTGGTTATTTCTGCCCATGTTAAAATTCCTCTCGATCCGTTTCTGAAATCTTTATCCGGAAAATCAGGATGTTCTACCTCTTTTTTTGCTGCTTTTTCCTTATTCTGCAGGACATTACCACCTTTTTTTATGTTTGCAATCAGACTGTCAACTAACTGCGATTCATTATGTCCCACAGACATTGTTATGGGGGGACGTTCGCTGACAATATTGATTACCTTAGCTACGATTGTTGGCGATCCGTTTATTCCAATTTTTTCTGTACCCAGCCCTATATCTTCTATGCCGAAAGTTGTAATCCTGAGGTTGCGGGCTTTTATTGCTCCGCTTAAGGATGGTTTACGGGGAGGAATTCCGGTTGGAGTCAGTGATATGACACAGGGCATTGGCAGCTTTAATAATTGGTATCCGCCCTCTATTATCCTTCTGGCAATGACATTGCCTGAGCCATCAGGTTTTACACTCTCAACAAAGGTGGCCTGAGGAATTCCTATCTTTTCTGCTACCTGTGATGGAACATGAGCCGTATCACCATCGCTGGTTTGTCTTCCTGCAAGGACTATAAACGGATCTTTGGAATCTTTGGTAAAACCAAGATGTTTGAGCATTGTGGAAATCGCAAGACCTGTTGCATAGGTGTCACTTCCAGCAAGTTTACGGTCCGATAAAAGGTAAGCTTCATCATATCCCATTGAAATTGCTGTTCTTAATGCGTTCTCGAAAGACTTAGGTCCCATTGAGCAAACAATTAATCTTGCATCAGGATATTGTTTTTTGAGCTGTAACCCTGCCTCGAGACCAAACTGACAATCAATATTTATAATTGATTTTGCTTTGGTCCGGTCCATGAGTCCGTCTTCCCCCATTCGCATCTCACTTGGAAGCGGGACTTGTTTTATCAAACTTATTATAGTTAAAGCCATTTTGTGATTTCTTTTAGGTTACATATTTTGAAAGTCAGGACCATTGCCTCCATTCGGAACAACCCAGGTAATTTCTTGTCCCGGAGATTTTATATCGCAGGTTTTGCAATGCATGCAATTTTCAGCATGGATGCGTAACTCTTTCCTGCCGTTCTTATTGGTATGGAGCTCATAAACCTCCGATGAACAATAAAATTGCTCAGGTGCACCATACTCTTCAATATTAACAGCATCGAATTCTTCTTTGTTTTTAATTTGAAGGTGAACAACCTGATTCTCATCATGAAAGACACCGGAATGGTAAACATCGGTTGATTTGTCAAAGGTGAGCACTTTGTCGAATTCAAGTTTCCCTTTGAAACGTTCTTTAAAAGGCTTCTTTCTTAGCTCACTGAGTTTTACTGTTGCCTGATAATCAGGATGAGAATTAAGCCTTCCGAAAAATCCGGCTCCTCCCGTTATTAATTGTGTTCCAAAGTGCATCCCTCCAACTATTAAGCCCTTTGCAAATCCCTGCCGAAAATTACGAACAGGATATAATTCCTTAGAAATATTACTGTTATAAAGCGAAGACTCATATTTCTGAAGGCTTTTTTCAGAAGTATCTTTATTCAAAAGTGCATCAGCAGCTGTTTGGGCAGCCAGCATACCTGATCTTACAGCAAGATGTATTCCTTTGAGAGCAGGCATTGCTAATAGTCCGGCGCTGTCGCCAATTATCAATGCATTGTCAGTAAATAATTTCGGGATGGAATAAAACCCACCTTCAGGAAGTGTCTTGGCACCGTATTCAAGTAATTTGCCCCCTTTCAGGACTTTGGAGATAAATGGATTCGTTTTCCAGATCTGCATTGCATCGTGTACATCGAAAGTAGGATCTTTATAATCAAGTCCGACAACCAGACCAAGAGCTACTCTATTGTCTTTTAAACCATATATGAATCCTCCTCCAAATTCATCATTGTCAAGCGGATAGCCCAAAGTATGGAAAACATGTCCAGCCTCAATATTTCCGGGAGGAACCGACCATATTTCCTTACAGCCAAGGGAGTAAACCTGTTCATTTTTCCCTTTGTTCAGATCAAATTTTTTAATTAGCATTTTTGTCAGACTGCCTCGTGTCCCTTCTGCAAAAATGGTAAGTTTAGCTTCAATGCGTGTTCCAGGCTGAAAATTTTCCAGATGATTTCCGTGATGGTCGAGCCCAGTATCTTTTGTTTTTGCACCAATTACTTTTCCATCTCCATACAAAATCTCATCTACAGCAAAGCCGGCATATATTTCAACCCCTTTTTCTTCCGCCTTTACAGCCAGGTATTTACAGATCTGACCCAATGATGCGGTATAGTTGCCCATGTTATTCATGTAAGGCATATGGAAAGGTACTGCGAATGATCTCTTTTCTGTTAAAAATAGTGTTTTATCGCTTATCACTTTAGTATCAAATGGAATCTCTGAAAGATCAGTTTCAGGTAAAAGTTCTTTGAATACAGCTGTTTTTATAATTGCTCCGGAAAGAATATGACTCCCTATTGAGAGCCCTTTTTCAATCAGAAGAATTCTACCTGCCTGATTTTTTTGTTTTAAAATATCAGCAAGATGAATTGCAGCAGCTAATCCGGATGGTCCACCTCCAATAATCAGAACATCTGTTTCTACAGTATCTGTATTATTTATCATAATTTATTTTCGATTTTAGATGTATGTCAGTGCAGCAAATAATGGGAAATTATTTTCAGTTAGTGTTTGTGATTTTTGTATGTTATTATTTAAACACCAGAATAGAATATTTGTTCTTTTAGAATATGTTATTTTAAGCTATGAATAGCACATCAGAAAATGAAGAGAGGCTGACTCAAAAGTTTTTTTTAACCGCCCTTCGCGTTTAATGGATTTCAACTTATGAGACAGCCCCTTTTACATAAGTATAGTGGAAAGGCTCTCAGGTGAATATAATTTGAGATCCTTCGCCTCCAGCATGAGCATAAAATTCACCAATTGTAAGAATCCCGCTTACATGTTCCGAAAGATCCTCCTGTTTGAATTTGAACATGTCCATTGCTAATTTGCAGGCATAAATTTTACCTCCCCCTGCAGTAATCAGATCCATAAATTCGCTTACAGGTGGTATATCCAGATCAGCCATCTGGCTCTTCATCATCCAGGATGTGAAGGCCTCCATTCCCGGTATTATTCCCAAAAGCGATGCCATTCTCATACCCCCGGGCAGTCTTAATGCAGGATTTCCGACAACACCCGTATGGAGCTTGTCCATTCTGGTTTTGATGATGGCATCAAGTCCGAAGAAGGTAAAGAATATATTTGTTTCTATTCCTTCCATTACTGCACCATTTCCCATAACGAGGGTTGCATACACGTCTTCTATTGCGCCTTTGGCACAAATGAGATTGACTTTTTTAATTGCATAATTAGGTTCTGTGTTCATAGTTAGTTGTATTTATAGGGTTTTTATTAAATGCAGCTTACGGGTTTTGGAATACCTGCAATTTTAGTAGCCTTTTTGAGTGGCGCTCCCGGAAAGAGCTGATAGAATGTTTTTACATCAAGAACACCAGAATGATTAATGCTTCTGATTGAGAGTGCTTCTCCGCCTATGAATTTGTTGCGAAGAAAATCCATAATTGCAAAGTGTTGTCCTGTCAGTACAAGACCTTCCTCTTTTGCGATTTCTACTGCAATTTCTTTGGTCCATTGTGCCGGATTGGTAAAATAACCTTCTTCATTAACATCGACTGTTATTCCCGCATATGTTTTTTGTGCCATAGTAGTGAAATTTAATTTGTTAGTTATAGTATTTTATTGATTAGTAATTAATTCTGAATTTTACCGGTCATTGACATATAATCTGTTACAGGTAGTCTTCTTCCCTTCAGGAGGATATTCCAGTAAATCCATTTGAACAGAAGTTTTCCAAGATGATTAAGTCTTGTTTCTTTCAATAAGGCGAAGGGACCTACCAGCGGCATTGGATAAACTCCGGGAAGTGGTTCGGTTGTATAGTTAAAATCGATCAGGATTCCTTTCCCGTGTCCTGTTTCAATATAGCAATTGGAATGACCATCGAAAGTTGCTGTCAACGGTTTGTCATTTATAAAACTTAAGATATTATGCACAAGGATATCGGCTTGAAAATGTGCTACTGATCCGGCTTTTGATGAGGGGTAGTTTCCTGCGTCTCCTATTACAAAAACGTTTTTGGATATCACAGACTGAAGAGTTTGTTTATCCGCCTTTACAAATCCGAACTCATCACCCAAACCGCTTTTTGATATTACAGTATCTCCGACATGAAGTGGTATTGTTACCAGACAATCAAAAGGAACCTCTCTTCCTCCGAAATCAAGTATTTTTTTATTTGTATTATCTACTTCTCCGATGAAAAAGTCACTTACGAGATTAATATTCTTTTGCTCAAGGAGTGATCCAAGCATCTTAGAGGCTTTTGGTTTTGTAAATGCTCCCGACAGTGGCGTTACATAGGTTATGTTTACTTTATCTCGCATTCCCTTTGCTGAGAAGAACTCGTCTGAGTAAAAAGCGAATTCAAGTGGAGCAACCGGACATTTGATAGGATTATCCGCAATGTTTATAACCAGGTTGCCGCCTTGCCATGTTTTGAAATATTTTGCAAGAGCTTCAGCTCCTTCAATTGTGTAGAAATCAAAAATGCTTTTTTGCCAGAGTTCTCCTTTAAGTCCGGGTGTATCTTCGGGACTAATCCGTGTACCGGTAGCAATTATGAGTATATCATAAATAATTGATGTTCCATTTTTCAGTGTTACTCTGTTTTGTGCAGAATCGATATTCTCAATTTCAGCGTTTACTAAATCAACTCCTTTTGGTATGAATTTCGATTCGGGTTTAACAATGTCTTTTTTCCTGTAATATCCGAAGGGGATGAAAAGAAAACCAGGCTGATAATAATGCTTCATTTCTCTTTCCACAACTGTTATACTCCATTCATTTTTTGACAAACATTTTCGCATCTTGTTTGACATTATCGAACCAGCTGTCCCAGCACCTAGTATTAAAAGTTTTTTCATATCAAATCTGTACTGTTAATTAATTCACAATACAAATATATAGTTACTTATATATTTATATGCATAAATATGATAAATATTTGTTTTTGACCATTGCATGTGCATTTACGATGTATCTGAAGTGCGAAAATCATAAAAATGTGAATGACTGGAAGTGGCTTAAAATCGACACGCTGTGAGATATGACACAATAAAGTGTGATCAATATCACAAAAAAAAAGGAATCTAATTTATATCTTTGTATTCAGATATACAGATATTCTAATATGACCAGAACACCAAAACCGGCTACTAATAAATGTCATGACTGTCTTGATAAGTCTTGTGCAACCGAAAAACTGAGTGAAACAGAACTGGAGTTAATTACTAATAACCGGTATATAAGTGAAATAAACCGAAAGACCAATATTCTGAATGCAGGATATCCTATATCACATATTATTTATCTGAGATCAGGACTGGTTAAAGAATATCTCATCAAGCCAGATAATAAGGAACAAATTCTCCAGATAATTCTCCCTCATTCATACCTTGGTTTGACTTCCCTTTTTGGCGATAAGATAAATCATTACTCTTACTCAGCTCTTACTGAGCTTAAGGTTTGTTATATTGACATTGATATCTTTACCCAAATGATCAAAAGTAACGGGAATTTTGCGTTTGAAATTCTTTCATCCGTTGGAAGAGAGAGCCTTTATAATTTTCACAGATTTATTGCGCAGAGCAATAAGAAAACTTACGGACGTATCGCTGATATGTTAATCTATTTTTCCAGGGTTGTTTTTTCAAGCACCAAATTTCAGATTCCGTTAAGTAGGCGTGAGATTGCTGACATGGTTGGAACATCAAGAGAAAGTACGGGTCGTGTTCTGGCAAAATTCAATGATGAAGAAATCATTACTATCTCTGGTAAAAATATTGTGATCAATAATATAAAGAAACTTGATAAGATAAGCAGGCTGGGATAGTTTTCATATTCGGTTTTTCCATTCAATCAATGACTATAATATAATTTATGACCAGCAGAAGAGATTTTATTAAAATTTCAGCAATGGGAGCCGGTGTTCTTGCAATGAGCTCAGGAACATATGGTGCAATCAAATTGATTTCCTCACCTGAAAATGCCAGTAAGCTAAGGGTGGATCTTAAGAGAACACCAACTTACTGTGAGGTATGTTTCTGGAAATGTGCAGGATGGGTTTACAAAACATCTGAAGGTAAAATCTGGAAGATCATAGGGAATGATGAAGATCAGCATAGTAATGGCCGATTTTGTCCTCGTGGGACAGGTGGAGTTGGAATGTACTATGATGAAGACAGATTAAAAACACCACTGATAAGAGTTAAAGAGCGGGGAAAGCAGGTATTCAGGGAAGCCTCATGGGATGAAGCATTTGAATATATTGCAGCTAAAATGAAGGACATCTCTTCAAAATATGGTCCTGAAAGTATGGCTTTATTTACACACGGCTCAGGAAGCGCTTATTATACAAATCTGACAAAAGCTTATGGCTCGTCAAATATTGCAGAACCATCTTATGCCCAATGTCGTGGGCCAAGAGATGAAGCATTTATGGCTACATTCGGAGAGGAAGTTTACTCTCCTGAAATAACTGATATACGCGATACAAAATGTCTTGTCCTCATTGGATCTCACATTGGTGAGAACATGCATAACGGACAGATTCAGGAGATGTCGGATGCTATAGATAAAGGAGTGACAATAATTACTGTCGATCCAAGATTCTCAACAGCAGCAGGCAAATCAAAATTCTGGCTTCCCATAAAGCCATCTACGGATATTGCATTACTTCTGGCCTGGATTAACGAGATAATTTTTAACGATTATTACGATAAAAAGTATGTCGAAAAATATTGTTCTGGATTCGACAAACTAAAAGAACATGTAAAGGATTTTACTCCTGAATGGGCTTATGGAATTACAACTATCAAACCAGATCTTATCAGAAAAACCGCCAAAGAGATGGCCGATGCTTCTCCTTCAGTTATTGTGCATCCTGGTCGTCATGTAACGTGGTACGGTGATGATACACAGCGGGTTCGTGCTGTTGCTATTTTAAATGCACTTTTAGGTTCTTGGGGCCGGCGCGGTGGATTTTACAGACCTGCAAAATTTGCTGTCCCCTCTGCTAAAATCCCAAAGTATCCTGAACCTAAAAAGACCTGGACCGATGCCTTTCCTGGTAAATACCCTATCGCAAGTTCTCCGGTTTCGAATGCTCTGATCGCTGCTTCAATTCCTGAGAACAAGCCCGGAATATTAATAAAAGGATGGATTGTTAACGGAACAAATCTTATATCATCCATCCCAAATCGGCCGGATACTATTAAAGCAATTCAGAATCTTGATCTTATTGTTGCTATAGATACTATGCCGATGGAAATTACAGGATGGGCTGATGTTGTTCTTCCTGAATGTACCTATCTTGAACGCTATGATGCGCTGAGAATCAGTCCTTACCGTAAACCGGCTATTGCTCTCAGGATGCCAGCCGCTGAAGCAAAGAATAGTACCAGGTCAGGTTATAATATTGCCAGAGGCCTTGCAGTTAATCTTGGTCTTGAAGCTTATGTTCCGTTTGAAAAACAGGAGGAATTGCTTGACTGGCAGCTTAAACAGATTGGTTCTTCTCTTGAAGAGATGCAGCGGGTAGGAGTTAAGACATCCGAAAGAGAGGCTGATGATCTATATTTTGCAGAAAATGAAGACGTTGTATTTTCGACAGATTCAGGAAAGATTGAATTATTTTCTAAAGCTTTTGAGGATGCAGGTTTTGATCCTCTTCCAAAATATGTTGCTCATGAAGAACCAGCTGAAGGCTTTTACCGTCTTATTTATGGTCGTGCACCAATGCACACTTTTGGAAGGACTTTAAATAACCCGAATCTTACTGACCTGATGAAGGAAAATTCAGTATGGGTTAACCCTAAGGTGTCAAAAGAGTGGGGATTGAAAGCAGGTCAGTATATCTGGCTGAAAAATCAGGATGGAGTTGTTTCTGATTTCCCTATTAAAGTAAGAATAACAGAGAGGATCCGCTGGGACTCAATATATATGGTTCATGGATTCGGACATGGTCAGAAGCAATTGGAACGCTGTTTTGGAAAAGGCGCAAGCGATACACAGCTTATTACAAAAGTATTGATCGATCCGATTATGGGAGGAACAGGGATGAGAGGCAATTTTGTAACATTTGTAACAGAGAAAACTGAGAAGGAGGTTGCATCATGAGATACGCAATGGCAGTAGATACCAGGAAATGCGTAGGATGCAGCGATTGTGTTGTAGCCTGTCAGACCGAAAACAATGTTCCAATCGGTTTCTGCCGTGATTGGGTTGTTGAGGTAATGGACGGAACTTATCCACAACTTGAAATGGAGATCAGGTCGGAGCGGTGCAATCATTGTGAAAATGCACCATGTGTAAGGTGTTGCCCTACCGGTGCAAGTCAAAAGATTGAAGGGGGGATAGTCGTTGTTGATCACAATAAATGTATCGGATGCGGAGCCTGTATGGCCTCATGTCCTTACGATGCACGATATCCTCATCCGGCAGGTTATGTTGATAAATGTACCTTCTGCGAACACAGGATTAAAAACGGATTGTCTCCCGCGTGCGTGGCAGTATGTCCTACAAAATGCCTCTACTTTGGTGATCTTCACGACCTTAACAGTAATGTTTCTGTTATACTGAAAAGGAGAAAATTCAAGACGCTTATACCGGAAGCAGGAACAAATCCTCAATTGTACTTCCTAATCTAGAATGTTAATTATCAGTTAAATATGAAAGAAGAAACTATTGTAAGCGGAAGGATGAATCAACTTATTGATCCGCATCTGCATATCTGGCACTGGCAGATATCCCTTTATCTGTTTCTTGGAGGAATGGCTGCAGGTATTCTTGCAATCGCAGCTCTCTATTTTATAAGAGGAAGGGAAAAAGATTATAAAACCGCTGTACGAATTACCCCGTTTCTTGCACCATTTTTACTTGTTCTGGGGTTAATTGCTTTATTTATTGATTTGCGTCACAAGTTGTTTTTCTGGCAGTTATACACTAATATCAGGTTGCAGTCGCCAATGTCATGGGGCGCATGGACGCTAATGGTTATTACCCCAGTATCCTTTATATGGTGTGCGCTGCATATAAAGGATATTTTCCCTCGCTGGGACTGGAAGTTTAAGATCTTGTTTGATCTTGAATCTTTTTTCAATAAATACAAGATAGCATTAGCCTGGGTAATGCTAATTTACGCAATCATATTAGGTATATACACAGGGATTTTGCTTTCAGCTTTTAACGCACGTCCACTCTGGAATACATCGATTCTTGGACCTCTGTTCCTTGCTTCCGGACTTTCCGCCGGAGCAGCAGCTACTTTACTTCTGTCTAAAAATACGATGGAACGTAAACAATTTGCAAGGGTAGATCTGGTACTGATAGGAATTGAATTATTTCTGATAATTCATATGTTCATGGGATTTAATGCAAGTACTCAGGTTCAGATTGAAGCAGCAAAAATGTTTCTTGGAGGACCTTATACAATGTCATTCTGGATATTTGTGGTTATTCTGGGAATGCTCATTCCTGCTCTTTTGGAGATTATGGAGCTGGGCAAGTTTCATATCCCTGCAATGATGCCGGCAGTTATGGTAATATTTGGCAGCCTGATGCTTCGGTTTATAATAGTTTATGCCGGACAGGTGAGTAGGTGGCTATATTAGGTAACCGGTATGCGGTATGAGGTTTGCGGTAAAGTAAAAGCACACACTGCACACCTCGGACCATAATGATAAAATGAAAAATTTGTAAAAAGATAACACATGGCAAAATCGATCGAAATAAAAAAAACAAAGTACCTTAATCCTTATATAGGCGGGGTATTACTTGGAATTGTTCTTCTGGCAGCAAATTTTGTGTCAGGTCGCGGGCTTGGTGCCAGCGGTGCTATTAAAAGTGCAATTGTAACCGTCGAAACAACTATCGCTCCAGTTTCCTCAGAGTCCTCGGGATTTGTTAAAGAATTCAGACAATCACATGCTGGGAACCCCATGAAAACATGGCTGGTATTTGAAATGCTGGGTGTTCTGGTAGGGGGATTTCTATCGGGCGCATTTGCAGGTCGTCTGAAATTTAAGGTTGAACACTCTCCTAAAATCACATCAATGAAGAGATTGTTCCTTGCACTGGGAGGCGGAGTGCTCTTTGGCTTTGGATCGCAGCTCGGAAGAGGCTGCACCAGTGGCTCTGCCCTAAGCGGGATGGCAGTGCTTTCCCTTGGAGGATTTATAACTATGATGGCAATATTCGGAACCGCGTTCGCGCTGGCTTATTTCTTCAGGAAGAACTGGATATAAAACGGCTAAAAGGCGCAACGGCTTTATGAAAGAAAGACAATCAGACATTTAGATAATCAGATAAAAAGACATTCAAATGGGACCATTATCAGTTAACGAATTAATATCAGAAAACACAAACCTCTTTCTTGCCTTCATTATTGGGATTGGATTTGGTTTTGTTTTGGAACAAAGCGGTTTTTCATCCAGCAGAAAACTCGCCGGCGTCTTTTATGGATATGACACAGTTGTATTGAAAGTATTTTTTACAGCTGCAATAACCGCTATGCTCGGACTACTTTTCTTCAGCCTTTTTGGCTGGATAGATCTTAGTATGGTTTATGTAAATCCAACCTATCTGACATCAGCGATTGTTGGAGGAATTATTATGGGAGCAGGATTTATTATGGGAGGATATTGTCCAGGTACAAGCTTTTGCGGTGCCTCAATCGGCAAACTTGATGCCTTCGTTTTTATCGGAGGGTTATTCCTGGGAGTATTCATCTTTGGCATAGGTTACCCAATATGGGATGGAATGTATCTTGCAAAATTCCTGGGCTCTCCAAAAATTAGCACAACTCTCGGACTCACTGACGGAGTATTTGCAATCCTGCTAATTATGGTTGCTTTGGCAATGTTCTGGGTAGCTGAATGGGCTGAGAAAAAATTTCCAAGGGAAGAATATTAAAGAAATACATCAAATACAACATATAAATTGACCAATATGAAACCTTTAAGATTATTAGCATTATTCATCATCCCAATGGGATTAATCATTGCAGCTGTTCCTCAGAATAAGACGAAACCTTACAAACTGACAGCGGAACAGTTATTGGGTGAAGTCAATACCCGAACTCAGTATCTCACTCCGGACGCAGTGGCTGATATGATAATTAAAAAGGACCCAACCCTTCGTCTAATTGATGTAAGAAGTCAGGATGAATTCGAAAAGTTCAACCTTCAGGGTGCGATTAATATTCCGGTTACTGATCTGCTTTCTGAAAAATACGCCGATATCCTTAACCAGGATGGAAAGATGAATGTTTTCTATTCAAATGGTACTCTGACCGCAAATGAAGCATGGATGGTTACGAGGCAACTGGGTTATAATAACAACTTTGTTCTCGAAGGCGGGCTTAACTATTGGTTTGACGCAATTCTTAATCCTAATAAACCAGCATCAACAAGTCCCGATGAAGAATTCGCGAAATACGATTTTCGTAAAAGTGCAGGTGCCGCCCTTGGTGGGGGTTCTGCAATTCAACCTTCACAGGATCAGAGTACTGTTTCAGCTAAACCGGCAATCACAGCCGGAATAAAGAAAAAGAAAGCTGCAGGAGGTTGCTAATCACTGCATCTTATTATCTCCCTGCTGCTTGTTGCATGCTGCTTGTTGCCTTTTCATCATCATTCTAAAAAATAAAATTGGTTTTTGGAAATTGATTTCTATATTTGAAATCTAACTAATTAATCTCATTATGAAAAGTAAAATCTTAACTCTCCTGGTAATCTCATTTCTTTCTGTCATAGCTGTAAGCGCACAAAATACTAATAAAAAAGCCGGACCTGTTGGTTCATGGAATTTTGAAGCGCCTTATGCTCCTCAGGGATATCAGTCAGGAACTATTGCAGTTAGCCTGGCAGATAAAAAATATTCAGCAACTATGACATTTAACGGAAATACTTCTCCACTTACCGCTGAAAAAGTATCTGTTGTAAATGATAGTCTTTTCTTTTCAGTATATGTTGAAGCTCAGGATGTGTCTATAAAATTGAAACTTGAAGATGCAGCTAAAATGACTGGCAAAGCCGTTTATACAGAAGGTGAAGTACCTCTCACCCTAACCAAATCAACAGGAGTTGTAGAAGTTAAGTCTCAGAAGTAAAAACAATAAAGAAAGTTAACAGCATGTTTTACAGCATGTTGTTACTTTTTTTGCTTAAAAATCAATTATTTGCCATGACCCTAAATGGAGTAATTGGTTTTGGCTGCGCCGAGCTCGCACTGCGTGC
>JANXXP010000379.1 GCA_025350595.1 Bacteroidota bacterium | reverse complement strand
TTTTGCCTGTTACAGCATAACCTTCCGGTTTTCCTTTTATCCCGCCGAAGCGGAACTTCCGGGATGAAGTGTCTTTCAGGCCCTGTTGCACTACCCGAAGGTTGTTACATCAGTTTCAGTTAACCCGTGACCGAAGTCCTTCGTATTCTGAAGCCCTGTGACTCAATCGCTGAAAGAACGTTTCCGGTTTTCGTTGACTTACTGAACATCCGGGACGCGAGGTCCTTTAGTTCAGGCTCCGGCTCTCCTGGTGCGCAGACCCGAGGGTCTGACCGAAACGGATATTGCTTCATTTAAGTAACCTTTTCCGTCTCCACATCTTTCGAGCAGTCTTTTATCGCTCACCTGATGAATCAAATTTAAACCTGATTAATTGAAAAACAATGAGAATTACATCGTTCTTATAAACGTGATTTGAACATGGGTTATGAACAATTGTTAATAACGTCGGGAAATGGCATATCCTCCTAATTTACAATGAATTTGCCCCCCTCCCTTAGGTGGGTTGGGGGGCAAAAGGGGGGATAATTATTTCTTATACCCGTATACAGCCAGTGCCCCAAGCGTCTCTTCGATTCTAAGAAGCTGGTTATACTTGCAAATTCTGTCTGTTCTGCTTGCTGATCCGGTTTTGATCTGGCCTGAATTGGTAGCTACAGCTATATCAGCTATTGTTACATCTTCTGTTTCACCTGAACGATGTGATGTTACAGTAGTATATCCGGCTCTGTGTGCCATTTCAATCGCATTAAGGGTCTCGGTGAGAGTACCAATCTGATTCACTTTTATAAGTATTGAGTTTGCACAACCCATATCAATACCTTTTTTAAGATAATCAACATTAGTAACAAAGACATCGTCTCCAACAATCTGGATTTTCTTTCCAAGCCTGTCGGTAAGCATCTTCCATCCATCCCAGTCGCCTTCAGCCATACCATCCTCTACTGAGTCTATAGGATACTTATTTACAAGCTGTTCAATAAAATCAACCTGCTCTTTTGAAGTTTTTCTTGCTCCTTTAGGGCCTTCAAATTTTGAGTAGTTATACATTCCGTCTTTATAGAATTCTGAAGCTGCACAATCGAGACCAATAGTAATATCTGATCCGGCTTTGTATCCTGCTGCTGTGATAGCTTTGATAATTGTTTCCAAAGCATCTTCAGTACCTTCAAGTTTTGGAGCGAAGCCACCTTCGTCACCGACAGCGGTACTTAATCCACGCTCTTTAAGGACTTTTTTCAAAGAATGGAATACTTCGGTACCCCAGCGAAGGCCTTCTTTGAAAGAGGGGGCTCCAATAGGTCTGATCATAAATTCCTGGAATGCAATTGGGGCATCTGAATGAGATCCTCCGTTTATAATATTCATCATTGGAATTGGCAATGTTACTGCATTTGCACCGCCAATATAACGGAACAAGGGTAATCCATGGAAAGTAGCTGCAGCTTTTGCGACTGCCAGTGATACTCCAAGAATTGCATTAGCACCCAGATTACTCTTTGTTTTTGTACCGTCAAGGTCGATCATTTTCTTATCAATTCCGGCCTGATCTGTGACTTCCATACCAATAACTTCCTCCGCAATAACGTTATTGACATTATGAACGGCTTTAAGAACTCCCTTACCCATATAACGGTTTTTATCGCCATCTCTGAGCTCGAGGGCTTCATTTTCACCTGTTGAGGCACCTGATGGCACTGCAGCCCTGCCAAAATAACCACTGGCTGTTGTAACATCAACTTCAATTGTTGGATTTCCGCGGGAATCTAAAATTTCACGAGCATGAACACTAACTATTTGACCCATAGATTTATATTTAAATATTAAACAATAATGCAAGATACAAAAAAAAAGGGATTAGTCAGTATTGACAAATCCCTTTAATCTTAAAATATTTCTTTGAACATTTTTTTATTCTTCCGTAGCTGATTCTTCGGCAGGCTTTTCTGCTTTAGATCCAGTTTTCGCAGCTTTTTTTGCAGCCTTAGGAGCCTTTGTCTCAACAGCTGTTTCATCCTTTTTCTTAGGAGCTCTTCTTCTGCGAGTTGTTTTTGTTTTTGCAGCTTCTCCGCCAATCATAGCTTCGTTATAGTCAACAAGCTCCATGATACACATGTCTGCATTATCGCCTATTCTGTTGCCTGTTTTCAATATTCGTGTATATCCTCCCTGACGTTCAGCAATTTTCGGAGAAATGTCTCTGAATAATTCTGAAACAGCATCCTTGTCTTTCAGATAACTGAATACCACTCTTCTTGAGTGAGTTGAATCTTCCTTCGATTTAGTAATAAGAGGTTCAACATAGGTACGAAGCGCTTTTGCTTTAGCTGTCGTAGTAGATATCCTTTTATGAAGGATAAGTGATGAAGCCATGTTCGCAAGCATCGCTTTCCTGTGTGAACTTGTTCTTCCTAAATGGTTAATAACTCTATTGTGTCGCATTTCTCTATTTCCTTAACCAGTTTATATTAATCTTTCTCTAATTTATATTTACTTACTTCCATTCCAAATGAAAGACTCATGTTTTCAAGCAATTCATCGAGCTCGGTGAGTGATTTCTTACCAAAGTTTCTGAATTTAAGAAGGTCATTCTTATTAAACCTTACCAGATCACCAAGTGTTTCAACTTCTGCAGCTTTAAGGCAGTTCAGAGCTCTAACCGAAAGGTCAAGGTCGACCAGTTTAGTCTTAAGCAGCTGTCTCATATGCAGCACTTCTTCATCAAACTCTTCATTTGCCATCTTATCATCCGAATCGAGTGTTATTTTCTCATCGGAGAAAAGCATAAAGTGATAGATGAGTATCTTTGCAGCCTCTTTAAGAGCATCTTTTGGATGAATGGATCCATCCGTTTCAATCTCAAAAAGCAGCTTTTCGTAATCAGTTTTTTGCTCAACACGGTAGTTTTCAACCGTATATTTTACGTTCCTGATAGGAGTAAAAATAGCGTCGATAGCGATGAGTCCAAACTCAGCATCAACCGGTTCATTTTCCTCAGCCGGGACATAACCTCTTCCTTTGCTGACAGTAATTTCAATCTGCATTTTAACATCATGCTCCATTCTGAAAATAACCAGTTCAGGATTTAACACATCAAAACTGCTTAGAGCATTACTTAAGTTGCCGGCCTTAAAAACTTCCTGACCACTGACTTTAATGGAGATCTTCTCCTGATCAACATCTTCAACTGTTCTCTTGAAACGCACTTGTTTCAGGTTAAGGATTATCTCGGTAACATCCTCCATTACACCTGTTATTGTAGAGAATTCATGATCAATACCCTCTATTTTAACGGTTGTAATAGCAAAACCCTCAAGTGACGAGAGAAGAATTCTTCTCAGCGCATTGCCGACAGTAATACCATAGCCAGGTTCAAGCGGACGGAATTCAAATTTTCCGTGTTTGTCATCCGCTTCCAGCATTATTACTTTATCAGGCTTCTGGAATGATAAAATTGCCATAGAATTTATCTTATAATATTATTTAGAATACAATTCAACTATTAGTTGTTCCTTAATGTTTTCAGGAATATCAGTACGTTCAGGCACGTTCATAAATTTACCTGCCATTTGTGTGTCATCCCACTCAATCCATGAAAGTTTTGTAAATTTTCTTGAAGTAAGTGAATCAACGATCGTCTCGAGTGATTTTGATTTTTCGCGAACGCCGATTATATCACCAGGTTTAATCTGGCATGACGGAATATTTAATACTGTTCCGTTAACAGTTATATGTCTGTGTGAAACAAGCTGACGAGCTCCGGCTCTTGTAGGGGCAATACCCATGCGGAAAACTACGTTATCAAGTCTCGATTCAAGCAGTTGCAGAAGAACTTCTCCAGTAACGCCTTTACTTCTTGAAGCTTTTTCAAAAGTATTGCGGAACTGACGCTCAAGCATACCATAAGTATACTTCGCTTTCTGCTTTTCTCTGAGCTGAACGCCATATTCTGAAGTCTTCTTTCTCTTTTTGGTCATTCCATGCTGTCCGGGAGGAAAATTTTTCCTCTCCAGGTTTTTGTCGGGACCGAAAATCGGTTCTCCGAATTTCCTTGCTATTCTTGTTCTTGGGCCGGTATATCTTGCCATTTTGTATAAAAATTTGATCTTTAATTAATCTATATATTATTTCGGATTGCGGATTTTTGATTTCGGATTTAGAATCCCCAATCGTAAATCCGAATTCCGCAATTCCTTAAACTCGTCTTCTTCCGGGAGCACGACAACCATTATGAGGCATTGGGGTTACATCAACAATTTCTGTAACTTCAATACCAACATTGCTGATTGACCTGATTGCTGATTCGCGGCCTGATCCCGGACCTTTAACATACACCTTTACTTTTCTTAGTCCAAGATCATACGCTACTTTACCACATTCTTCAGATGCCATCTGAGCAGCATAAGGGGTATTTTTCTTTGAACCTTTAAATCCCATCTTCCCGGCTGATGCCCATGAAATAACCTGACCTGAATTGTTTGTCAGTGTAACAATAATATTATTAAATGATGAATGAACATGCGCCTGGCCTGAAGGTTCTACCTTAACGACCCTCTTCTTTAATGCTCCAGTCTTCTTTGCCATAACTTATTTATTTAGTAGCTTTTTTCTTGTTTGCAACAGTTTTCTTTCTCCCTTTTCTGGTTCTGGCGTTATTCTTAGTGCTCTGTCCTCTTAAAGGAAGACCAATTCTATGACGAACACCACGATAGCAGCCAATATCCATAAGCCTTTTGATATTCATCTGTGTCTCCGAACGGAGTTCACCTTCAAGCTTATAATTATCATTCAGAATCCTTCGGATAGTATTGATCTGATCATCAGTCCAGTCCTGAACTTTTGCATTCCTGTCAACACCAGCCTCATCAAGTACTTTTTGTGCAATGCTCCTGCCTACACCATAGATGTAAGTCAGGCCAACTTCGCCTCTTTTGTTTCTTGGTAAATCTACACCAACAATACGTGCCATATAAAACTTTTCTTAAATGAGTTGCAAAATTAGTTAAATTATCCCTGTCTCTGTTTGAACTTGGGATTTTTCTTATTAATGACGTAAATGCGACCTTTTCTTTTAACGATTTTACAATCAGCACTACGCTTTTTTACAGATGCTCTTACTTTCATTACAGTTAATATTTCTTATTTATACCTAAATGTTATTCTTCCTTTTGTTAAATCATATGGTGACATTTCAACCTTTACTTTATCGCCTGGCAGGATTTTTATATAGTGCATTCTCATTTTCCCCGAGATATGTGCTGTTATCACATGTCCGTTCTCGAGCTCCACCCTGAACATTGCATTGGAAAGGGCTTCAATGATAGTACCATCCTGCTCAATCGATGATTGTTTCGCCATACAAATACATTTACTTTTTATTTAAAACTTTATCAATAAATTCAAAAGTTGTTAAGACATCAGCTCTTCCCTTGTCAACTGCAACAGCATATTCAAAATGCGCCGAAGGTTTTCCATCTGCTGTCTTAATGGTCCACCCGTCTTTCATCTGCAATGTTTCTTTCTTCCCGGCGTTTATCATCGGTTCTATACAAATCACGAGGCCTTTCTCCATTTTTGGTCCGCTTCCCCGGTTACCCCAGTTAGCAACTTCAGGTGCTTCGTGCAGTTTCCTGCCAAGTCCATGTCCAACAAGTTCTCTTACCACCGTGTAACCTCCGCTTTCTGCCTTGGTTTGTACTGCAAAAGAAATATCACCAACCCTGTTCCCTGCAACTGCTTCTTTAACCCCTTCTTCAAGAGCGGCCCTGGTATAATCGAGAAGACGTCTTACCTCCTCTTTTATCTCACCAACCGGGAAAGTAAAAGCGCTATCGCCATACCATCCGTTTAATATCACACCGCAATCGACTGAAATTATATCGCCCTCTTTTAGAACGTAATCAGACGGGATGCCATGAACAACTTCCTCGTTGACAGATGTACAAAGTGTATTCGGAAAACCACCATATCCCTTGAATGCCGGAGTTGCTCCGTTATCACGAATAAACGTTTCGGCTATTCTGTCAAGATAAAGGGTAGTGATCCCGGGTTTAATAAGGGCAGCCATTTCAGCAAGTGTTCTAGACACCAGCATATTGCTTTCTCTTAACAACCCGACCTCTTCATCAGTCTTAAAATACAACATCAAAGAACGTTAAACTTATTATATTGAGGTCGATCCACCAGATCTGCCTTTAACGCGACCTGATTTCATAAGACCATCGTAATGACGCATAAGCAAATGACTTTCAATCTGCTGAAGGGTATCAAGAACAACCCCCACAAGAATGAGAAGTGATGTACCTCCGTAGAATTGAGCAAACTGAGGTGTTACAGTCGCCTTTACTGCAATTGAAGGCAGAATAGCAACCATTGCCAGGAAAATTGAACCAGGGAAAGTAATTCTCGACATAATGGTATCGAAGAATTCCACTGTTTTTCTTCCTGGTTTGATCCCCGGAATAAACCCTCCGTTTTTCTTCATGTCTTCTGCCATCTGAACCGGATTAATGGTAATCGCAGTGTAGAAGTAAGTAAACACAACTATTAAAATTGCAGTTACAAGGTTATACCAGAATCCGTACATATTCGAAAATGCTGTAACAAAACCTGAACCGCTATTTGAGTATCCAGCAATGATCATAGGGAGCATCATAATTGCCTGTGCAAAAATGATCGGCATTACACCAGCAGCATTTACCTTAAGTGGTATATACTGACGTACACCTCCATATTGTTTATTTCCGACAATTCTTCTTGCATACTGAACCGGAACCCTTCGGGTACCCTGCACGAGAAGAATAACACCAAGAACAATAAGGAACAGAAACAGTACTTCAACAATAATACCGATAGCACCTCCGGCGCCATTCATTCTGGTTCCCAATTCAAAAATGAAGTTAGCCGGCATTCGGGCTACAATACCTATCATTATTATGAGTGAAATACCGTTACCAATTCCTTTATCAGTTATTTTTTCTCCAAGCCACATAACAAACATTGTTCCGGCTGTCAGAATAATTACGGAAGACATAGTAAAGAATGTTCCTGTAAGAATAAATGCAGAAGCCGGAAGTTGTGCATGCAGGTTAACCAGGTAAGTAGGCGCCTGAAGAACAAGAACAGCTATAGTAAGATACCTGGTATACTGATTCATTTTACGTCTTCCGCTCTCACCCTCTTTCTGCAGTTTCTGAAAATACGGGAAAACAATACCTAATAACTGCACTACGATTGAAGCAGAAATGTAAGGCATAATCCCAAGAGCAAATATAGAAGCCTGAGAGAAAGCGCCTCCTGAAAACATATCAAGCAGACCCATTATACCAGAAGAAGTTTGATTCTTAAGGTTGGCAAGCTGTGATGGGTCAATTCCGGGAAGAGTTACATATTTTCCCAGTCTGTATAATAAAATTATCCCAAAAGTATAGAGTAATCTTGCCCGAAGGTCTTCTATCTTGAAGATATTTTTTATAGTCTGAATCAGTCTCATGAAATTACAGTATTACAGCGGTTCCCTTTTTAGCTTCAATTGCTTCTATTGCAGATTTGCTGAATGCATGAGCATGAACTTCGAGTTTTCTCTCAAGAATTCCTTTTCCCAGGATTTTCACCATAGCATTCTTAGAAACCAGTCCGGCCATTACAAGCACCTCAAAATCGATTTTTTCAATGTTATGATGTTCAGCAAGTGTCTGAAGGGTACTTATATTGATACCTTTATACTCTTTGCGGTTAACATTTTTAAACCCAAATTTTGGAACGCGTCTCTGAAGTGGCATCTGGCCTCCTTCAAAACCGACTTTCTTGTGATAACCTGATCTGGATTTAGCGCCTTTATGTCCTCTGGTCGAAGTTCCACCTCTACCGGAGCCCTGTCCGCGACCAATACGCTTACCTTTTTTAACTGAACCTTTAGCAGGTCTTAAGTTACTCAAATCCATAACCTTGTATTATAAATATGTTTAATACCTTAAATATTTTCAACTTTAACCAGATGTCTTACTTTCACTACCATTCCTAAAATAGCAGGAGTAGCTTCATGCTCTACACTATGGTTTAATTTATGTATTCCGAGAGCTTCGATAGTCCTCTTTTGTCTTTCGGGTTTACCGTTTTTACTTTTCACCTGGGTGATACGAATTTTTGCCATCGTAATGTTTTTTTCTAACCGTTAAAAACTTTATCCATTGTAACACCTCTGTGTTCCGCTACCGAGAATGCATCTCTTAATTCGAGGAGAGCTGCGAATGTTGCTTTTACAAGGTTGTGAGGGTTTGATGATCCCTTTGACTTTGCGAGCACATTTTTCACGCCAACGCTTTCAAGAACAGCACGCATAGCGCCACCTGCCTTAACACCAGTTCCATCTGATGCAGGTTTCATGAATACCTTTGCGCCACCGAATTTTGCAACCTGTTCGTGAGGTATTGTACCATTAATAACTGGTACTTTTATCAGATTTTTCTTTGCATCTTCGATACCTTTAGCAATAGCTGTTGTTACTTCACTGGCTTTACCAAGACCATGGCCAACGATTCCATCCTCATTACCAACCACAACAATGACTGAAAAACTGAATGTACGCCCCCCTTTGGTAACTTTGGTAACTCTTTGGATGCTAACAAGTCTATCCTTTAGTTCCAGATCACTGGTTTTAACTTTTCTTATACCGTTTCCCATAATTCATTAGAATTTTAATCCGCCTTCGCGGGCTGCATCAGCCAATGATTTTACTCTGCCATGATATTTATATCCACTTCTGTCGAAAACGACTTTCTCGATACCTTTTTCTTTACAT
>JANXXP010000352.1 GCA_025350595.1 Bacteroidota bacterium | reverse complement strand
GGTTTGTCCAGCAACCGGTTGGAGATTCGTCCATTATCACTCCGGTAATTTTAAAAGGTCCTAATGGATTATTGCTAATTGCATATTCGAGCCTTTCAATCTTATTCTGAACATGAGGATACGTCATATAGTAAATTCCATTTCTTTCAAATAAAAAGGGACCCTCTTTCAATCCCTGCTTAGGGAACTCCCCGATCACCTGCGGTTCGGATGCAAGCTCAAGCATGTTATCTTTTAGTTTTGCCGCGAAAAGTTCACCCATTGCCCAATAGATATAAGCCTGTCCATCTTTATCGATAAAAACGTTCGGATCGATACCATGGACATTTTTAATTGGTTCTGTCTGTGGCGTAAAAGGCCCGGCAGGATTGTCTGCAATAGCAACGCCTACGCCTGAACCTTTTCCGTAGACGGCTTTCATTCCGGCAGGAAAATAGAAATAGTATTTGCCGTTTTTTTCAATACAATCGGGAGCCCACATACTGAAGGATGTTGAGTCGACCCAGTTGACTTTAGTCTGGCTTACTATTACACCGTGGTCAGTCCAGTCAGTAAGATTTGCTGATGAGAAAACATGATAATCTTCCATAACAAACCAGCCGGCACGTCCACGGCCTGGCTTAGCCTGAATATCGTGGGATGGATAAACATAAACTCTGCCATTGAAAACTCTTGCAGTGGGGTCAGCAGTAAACTGGTTTTGAATAAAGGGGTTCTGAGCAACAGCACTATTAGCGAATGACAGGAATACTGAAAAAATGAACAGCTTTGATTTTAGATTATTCATGATAGAATTAAATATTTGTTTACAATGGATTAACTAAATAGTCAGAGTAAATTTACATGAAACCAGTCAAAATCAACATACCCGCCTATTGTTTTGGTCGAATAGTTGAATAATCCGGAACGATAACCCATAAAATGAGGCATTGCAACAATTCCGAATGGGATAGCAGTCCAGAGTATCCAGGGACGGAACTTTCCCCATCAGGTAGATGTACGATCTGCAATTATTCCCATCACAGGGTTAAAAAAAGCTCCAATCATCCCTCCTGTAAAAATTATAGCAGAAGCAGTTGCCGGAGGTATTTTATAAACATCTGTATAAAAGAATGCGATAAATGTCATTAGGGTTTGAAAAATTAAATTGGCAGCCAGGTCACCAAGGCTATACCCAATCTTTTCAATAACAGAGACTTTCATATAAGTGTTACTCATAGAAGTGTTACTCACAAAAATTTCTTTTAATAATTAGTGCTAATAAAAATAGTGTAAAATATTATTATTTATTGCAACCGATTGCAATATTCTGAAATAATTCTTTCAATCCTTCAAATCCTGATATAAACATTGCACAAAACAAAAGCACTTACTTAAATTGCCATGTGTATCCTTTGCTGCATGGCATCTAATTGGGAAACTTAAATTTACTAAGTATCTTATTTATGTCAGGTATTGTAAAACGCTGTTATCGGCCTTCAACTTCAAGCCACTTCGTATGTTTTTGAATAGTCCTGACGACGACCCATATTAAAAAAGCCGAAATCAGTAAGTAAATCCACATCTTAGTCATATATATCCTGTTCGAGAGGAAATAGTTCCTGAAAATATCAATAAGTGCGAATGTGACAAATATGTTTACAAAACTGTTATATTCCATTTTAAGAACGTTCTTTATTGAAAATGGAAGATTTGCAGGAATAAATTTGAAGGAATAGGGAATGAAGGCTCGAACGTTTTCTGACCATTTGTCATAGATATCGCCGAATTTTTTCCGTAGGAACTGTTCTTCAGCAAACATAATCCTTTCATAATACAACCAATAAAAAAGCACGAATATAACTGTAAAATATACCGATCTTAAAAACAAAACAGGGCCCAGCCACATGAAGAAATTTCCAAGATACAGAGGATGGCGAACCAACGAATAAATACCTGTTACATTAAGCTGATCAGCTATTTGAATATCGTTTGTATTTCGCCCTGAAGTATTTTTCGGAGTAAAACCCACAGTCAATACTCTGATAATCTGTCCAAAAATACTAACTCCCAGAAATATAAGTTCATTCTGCATACTAAATAGAATTGCCTGCCGGTTTCCAAGATACATCGCAATAATGCCTGCAATGATCATAAAGACCGGTAGCCAGCTCCGCCGTTTAAATAACCAATTGCCGCTGTTTTCCAATTCATGTACAAGTGCCATTTTTTAGTTTTTAGTAATGGACAAAAATATTAAATTTCTGGTCAATCTGGTATCTAAAGGAAGGAAATTAGCACTATTAATCAGGAGTAACATAATTAATTCGACTTCTTAAATATCCATCACCATATCAAAAGAAAACTGGCGGCTTTGATATAAAATAACCAATCAGAACTATTTATACCATGGCGTTCTGCCTGACACAACTAAAAAATATTGATCTTTGTATAAATGTGTATTCTAATTATTAAATGTATGAATGATCAGCCTATAGACAAATAATATATGGGTAAAAAATTTCTATTAACATATTTCTTCCTACTCATTACATGGGTTGCTATTTTTTCGCAAAATCGTGACAATGAATTCTTTATGTCTCAATCCGTTCTCGATACGGCCAATACCCAGAAGATCTTTCTAAGAGTTGAGAATATTAATTTCTTAAGGAATCTTGAATACTTTAATCCTATAGCAGAAGGACACACCTATTTAGGATATATATTACGTCCGACTTTTTCCTACCAGCCTTCTGGAAATACCATTATACAATTTGGGGTTCACTTGTTAAAGTATTCGGGATTAAACGGGTTTTCACAAACCCTGCCTTTCTTTAGATTTCAATATCGGATTTTGCCCAATTTTGATCTGGTAATGGGCAGCTTGTACGGGACCATAAATCATAGAATGATAGAGCCAATATATGGTTTTGACAGATATCTCGAAGAAAATGTTGAAAACGGAGTACAATTCTTGTATCATAATGCCCATTACAGAGGTGATCTATGGCTAAACTGGCAGAAATTTATTGGATTCAGTGATCCCCGTAAAGAGCAGTTCTCTTTAGGATATTCATCTGAAATCTTGCTCACAGAACCATCTAAACCATTGAAAATAGGGATCCCTCTTCAGCTTTTATTTGCACATAAAGGAGGACAGAATACCCTTGATACTACAATGATGATTACTCGTTTCAATGGAACCTGTGGTCTTTCATTGGATTATAGTTTTGATCGCACATTTGTTAAAAGCATTGGTGCCAACGGATATTATCTGAAATATAAAGACATGGTATCACCACACAACATATCGTATACCAATGGGAATGGCAGGTATTCAAACGTTTACGTCAATACTTCATTTATTAATTTTACAGCAGGATACTGGTCAGGATTTCAGTTCTTCAATCCTCGTGGAGAAAGGATTTTCAGTAATATTTCTGCAATAAATGATCCGGAGCGATTGGGTGTGCCAACACCAGACCGATTCAAAACTCCCAACCGTAGTTTATTTTTGTCCAAAGTATTTATCCATCACGATATATCAAATGGTATTAAATTGGCAGCAGCCTATGAATCTTTTTATGATTATAAAAATTCAATCTATGATTTTAATTATGATCTATATATTATTTGTAATCTGGATTTCTTTCTACATAAAGTAAGATTGCCAAAAAATTATTGATATTTTTGAGCCTTAATTTAATATTCTTTTATTATGCCTGGTACAGAACTTTTTGGGGAAGAAGAGAAAAAGGAAGTTATGGATGTGCTTGAAACGGGAATCCTTTTCCGGTATAATCATGATCAACAAAGAAATGGGCAATGGAAAGCCAAATCTTTTGAGAATGACCTTGCCCGATATCATGGAGTCAGGTTTGCTCACCTCACTTCAAGTGGAACCACCGCTGACAATCTTGCATTAGCCTGTTGTGGAATTGGCGTTGGGGATGAGGTAATCGTGCCTCCTTTCACTTTTATTGCCCCTGTTGAAGCTATTTTAAATGCCGGAGCAATCCCTGTATTTGCGGAAATAGATGAAACTTTATGTCTCTATCCTGAAAGTATTGAGGCTGTAATCACACCAAAGACCAAAGCTGTTTTACTTGTCCATATGTGTGGGTCAATGGCACAGATTGATAAAATTGTTGAGGTGTGCAAAAAACATAATCTCATTCTTATTGAAGATACAGCCCAGGCTTTGGGAGCTTCATTTAAAGGCAAGCCTCTCGGTACATTTGGTAAAATTGCCATATTTTCTTTCGATTTTTTCAAAATCGTCTCAGCTGCTGAAGGAGGAGCTATTATTACAGATGATCCTATTCTTTATGAAACTGCAGCTCAACATTCCGACCATGGTCATAGTCATGTAGGGAATAACAGAGGTGCTGAACCTCATCCTATAATTGGAACGAACTACCGCATCAGCGAGCTTCATGCAGCTGTTGGTCTCGCTCAATTCAGGAAACTGCCATATATTCTCGAACGACAGAGGGCGAACAAAAGCAAATTAGAAAATACGTTTGCAAAATATACCCAGATCAGTTTTAGAACGGTTCCTGACAAAAATGGAGATAGTGCCACTTTTCTCGATTTTTTCCTTCAGGATGAAACAACAACACGCAAAGTACTGAAATCCTTTGATAAACATGGAATAGGATATGCATATTGGTATGATAATAATTACCACTATTTTAGAAACTGGGATCATATCAGGAATATGAAAGCCGCTTCAAAACTGGCAATTTCTTTATTTAAATCACCCCAGGATTATGCAACGATTGTTTTTCCTCAATCTGATAGTATAATCTCCCGGCTGGTTTCTATTCAGATCAGGATAACATGGTCAGAAGAGGAAATTCAGAATCTCACTTCAAAAATTGAAAAAGCACTCAAAGATATATTTTGACAAATAATACTAATACAATAAATTATATGTTCAGGGTTATAAAATCGGTTCCAAGATGTTTGTTTGGAAAGGGCAGTTTTAATGAATTGAGTGGAATTCTGGAGAACAACCGCACCAGTAGTAACTCACATATTGTTTTTCTCGTGGATGACTTTTTTAAAAATAAACCTCTGGAAAAGAGGATCCCATTAAAAGGAGCTGACTATATCATTTGGATAAATGTCGATGATGAACCAAAGACGAAAGTCGTAGACAGTATCCGGGATCAGATTAAAGATTCCGGAAAGGGGATGGTTTCAGCTGTTATAGGAATTGGTGGGGGAAGTGTTTTGGATTATGCCAAAGCTGTTTCAGTTATGCTTACAAATGAGGGATCTTCCTCATTATACCAGGGATTGAACCTTGCTAAAAACCAGGGTGTGTACCATATCGGCATTCCAACTCTGTCTGGAACAGGTGCTGAAGTTTCAATGACGGCAGTACTTACCGGTCCAGTTAAGAAACTTGGAATAAAAGGAGAGTTTACCCCTTTTGACCTGATAGTTCTTGACCCGGAATTAATATCCGAAGCGCCTAAAAACCAACGCTTTTATACGGGTATGGATGCTTACATACACAATGTTGAGTCGATGGATGGGATGAACAGAAACTCCATCAGCGATTCATATGCAACACAATCACAGACGTTATGCCGTGAAGTTTTCCTCAATGACATTATCTCACGTGAAGAGGCTGATGAAAAGCTTATGGTAGCTTCATATTTCGGAGGTTTGAGCATTGGTCACAGTGAAGTAGGTGTTTGTCATGCATTGTCTTATGGGCTTTCATATGTACTGGGGTTACATCATGGAATTGCTAATTGTATAGCTTTTAACCAACTGGAAGAAATATATGGAAAAGCTGTAAATGAATTTCATTTCATGGTTGAAAAGCATAAGATCGATATTCCAACTCAGATATCAAAAAGATTGACACCGGAACAGTTTGATAAGATGGCGGTTACTGCCCTTGGACTAGAGCATATGTGGCGCCACGCATTTGGTCCTGAATGGCCAGAACATGTCAACAAAGAAAGAATTATTGAGTGGTACAAAAGAATGTAAGAACAGAATTTTACGAACAAAAATATTTTTAATTACTGTATCGACACAACGTCTGTACTTACCAGATTTCTTTTGAGGAGGTAGTCTTCATATTTTCCCTTAAACTCAATTCTCAGTTCAAGAGCCATTCTATAATCTCCTGATAATCCGATAATCAGCTCACATATCTCCCTAACGGCATGGTTCTGTCCTGAGAAACCTGAAATATAGTTACATACCTCGTTTTGAATAATATAATCCGTTAGTAAAGGATTTGATTTTCTTCCAACGAAAAATGACAATCCGCTCACTTTTGCTACCTCTATATCCAAAATATCGTCGAAGATAAAAGCAACCTCATCTGCAGCTATCTTATACTTACTGCAAATATCTTTAAATGGCTCTATTTTGTTTTTTGCATTGAGAAATATCCCGTCGAAATGTTCCCTTTTTGAAAATTCAGAAGCTGATTCATTCTTCATTCCTGTTAGAATAAAAACCTTCGGGAAGTAGTTATTTCTTAACCAAAAGTCAAACCTCAGAAGGTTTATTCCCATTGAATCAACTTCTGAAAATGAACTGCCGGAATCACCTGTTTTCCTGCCATCGTTAAAAACGCCATCCCAGTCAAATACAAAGGCTTTTATTTTTGCCAAAGAAGATATTATCTGATTTGAAGGCGTTAAAAATTTTCCTCCAAGCTTTATAAATTCCTTTTCTAAATCCATTTTAGTACATCCTGAATATCAATAAGACCGATAGGTTTTTCGTCGTCAGTAACCACAATATTATCGACATCCTTTGCCTTAAAAACATTTGTTATTTCCTGAAGTGAGGAATTTATATTTACGGATATTGGAGAATTGGGTTCCAATTCTGTAAATTTCTTATTTACAATATTATTCTGACCACTTTTTAATAGTCTCCTTAGATCTCCATCTGTAAAAATTCTATGGATTTCTTTTTTATCATTAAGAATAATGCATGCTCCCATTTTTGATTCAGTCATCAGGATTATTGAATCAAGAACCGTTGAACTGCTATTCAGGAAGATCATGTCAGTTTTAACTAAATCATAAGCTTTGGTATTTGACATTGCAGTATGCTCAACAAATTGCTTTATTCCCAACTCAGTGAAGTGATTCTCAGGAAGTTGTTTTAAAATATTCCAGGGAACTGTACATGCATGAGCCCCTATATTCAGCGCATTTCTGACATGTTCAACACTTCTAACGGATGAAAACATAACTTTGGTTTTATAGTTATATCTTTCCACAGCTTTAACACATTGCTCAACAAGGGACAAAGCGTCCTGCCCCTGATCCTGAAGCCGACCTACGAGAGGACAGATATATGTAGCGCCGGCACAATATGCAAAATAAGCCTGTTGAATTGTATAAACAAGATGAAGATTTACTTTTAATCCTTTATCTGTAAGTACCTTACAGGCTTTAGCCCCTTCAAATGAAATCGGTATTTTGAAAACTGTTGTATTAATATCCAGGCCCAGGCTCAATAACCTGTCAGCTTCCCTGATAATTTCATCTGCAGTGAGGCCTAAAGACTCAACCATCAGAATTTTGGTCATCTTTGACAACTTAAGAATAACTGAATCAACATCTGTTACACCTTCTCTTTGCATGAAGGTTGGAGTTGTGGTTAATCCTGAAACGAACCCAAGTTCATGTGCTCTCTGAACCTCATCAATTTTTATTGAATCGAGAAATAATTCCATGATCTATATATATTTAGTTTAATCTGAATGATTTTTCAATGTTGTGTATTTCAATTAAAGGCTTGATAAAATCCTCAAGGTCTTTAAGTTTAAGCTGACTGGCGGCATCACATTTTGCATTTGCCGGATCGGGGTGAACTTCAATAAAAATTCCATCTACTCCGGAAGCTACCCCGGCTCTTGATATTACAGGTAGATATTCCCTCATTCCTCCCCTGGGATCTGAACTGGGAATCCCATATTTACGAATACTGTGAGTGATGTCGAAAACTACAGGATAATCAAATTTCCTCATCTCATAAAAACTTCTTGGATCTACTACCAGATCATTGTAACCGAAGGTATATCCTCTTTCAGTAAGAATGATGTTTTTATTACCTTGTGATTCAATTTTTTTAACTGGCTTTCCCATATTCTCAGGCGCTATGAATTGCCCATGTTTCAAATTTATGGCTTTCCCGGTTTTGGCAGCTTCAACAATAAGTATAGTTTGCATACAAAGATACGCAGGAATCTGAATTATATCAAGAACATCAGCGGCTGCCTTAATCTGATCAGGATAATGAATGTCAGACAGAACAGGCAGATCAAAAGTATTTTTTATTTTTTCCAGCATTTTCAATCCTTCATCTAAGCCCGGTCCGGCAAAAAAATCTACTGAACTTCTGTTATCTTTCATAAAAGATGACTTATAAATAACAGGTAAATCCAATTTCAGGGACAATGATTTTAGCTTTTCTCCTGCTTCCATCATTATTTTTTCTTCTTCAATAACACAAGGGCCTGAAATCAGGAAAAATTTTTTGTCGCTTATCTTCTGATTTCTTACAATTACTTCATACATAATGCTATAATTAAATTTATGACATAATATTTTTAAAATTCTGAACTAGTTGATCAGTAAGAGTTAATATAAGCAAATGATACATCTTAATAATTTAAGTTTGACAAACAAAAGTAATTAACAATGTGGTTTTAAGAACAAAAATAGCATAAATAAAGTCTGCAATTTATCTTTTATGATTTCTGTTTTTGAAGATTTCTTAACTTGGCATACTTCAGATAGCTTGAATAAGCTGTTGTAGAACAGATAATATATCCGATATGACCATCAAGGAAGCCAAGTTGAAGGATGTAAGATTTGAAGAATCTCCATACATAATGAAATATTGCCGCAAACGGGCCAGTTCTTCTTCCGGCTTTAAAGTATTCGGAAGCTCCTATTGTCGAGTATTTTTTGATTTTTTCCAGATGATCTTCCTGAGAATTATATGCCCAATGGAGAAGGTCTCCTTTTACTCTGCAGACACTACTTCCATTTTGCATTATAACCTTTTCATGAACATTAAATCCACCCCATTTGCCTTTTTTTGAATCAAATAAACGAAGTTGTTTATCGGGATACCATTTACTTTGACGAATCCATTTTCCACAGTAATTATTCAGACGATTGAACACATAACCATCATGCTTCCAGTCTTCTTTGATTGCCAGAATTGAGTTTCTAAGCTCCTCACTAAGCGCCTCATCAGCATCCAGAGATAAAACATGTTGGTAAGAAGCAAGTGACAGAGCGTAGTTTTTCTGATCTCTGTATCCATCAAACGTATGGGTAAGAAACCGGACATTATGCCTCTTACATATTTCCATTGTTAAATCGGTAGAAAAGGAATCAACAACAATTATTTCATCTGCAATACCTTTCAACGAATCGAGACATCTTTCTATAATTGCTTCAACATTCAATGTTATGATGATTGCGGATATCTGAGGCATTCCGGGTTGATTTATTTTAGTATACAACTAGTAATTATTGACAGCGAAACAAAGATATTCACATTATTTGGATAAGCTGAATTATTACTCCGGAATATTAGTACTCTTATAGAAATGGTTCAGAATCTTAGTATTGGGATCAACACCCTACCTAAGAATTATACTGCTAATTTGGGTCATATGTATTCATTTGTGTATGTCAAATAAAAAAGCAGCTATGATTTTTATTTCATAACTGCCTGTTTTTCTTTGTAGCGAGAGGGAGGAATGATCTCCCGACCTCATGATTATGAATCATGCGCTCTAACCAACTGAGCTATCTCGCCCTTTGTCCACCGAAGCTTTCTTTTACAACCATGGCTTTAGAAAAGGTTGCAGTAAAGGTGGATTAACTAACATCAATTTCTTTTTGCGGGTGCAAATATAAGCAGTTTGTTACAAATTAGCAATAAGGTTTTTTAGTTTCAATATTTTTTCTATATTGCAGAAATAGTTACACGCAAGGAATAATTTTTTATAATGAGATTGAAGTTCGAATTGGAATGCACACTTAACTGTTCACCAAAAGTGCTCTTTTCACGACTCAGCACTCCTGAGGGACTAAGTGAATGGTTCGCTGATAATGTGAATGTAGACGGAGATCTCTTTACATTTTTCTGGGATAATTCCGAGTCAAAAGCACGACTTTCTGCCCTGAAAGACAATAAACTTGTTCGATTTGAATGGTTGAATCTTGAAAATGAGGATGAAAACTACTTTGAATTCAGTATACACATGGATGAACTGACCGGCGATCTGGCACTAATAATAACTGATTTCGCAGAAGCCGATGAAAAGAAAGATTCAATTAATCTCTGGAATTCCCAGATCGAAGATCTCAAAAGACTACTCGGAATATAATAAAAGGCGCAATGGCTCAAAGGCGCAATGACTCAATGGCATACTTTCACAAGGACATTACACTTATTTTCATTGTTTTACGCTTCACTTTTTCCGTTGCACCGTTGTATCGCTGCGCCGTTGCGCCATTATGTCGCTTGATAATTGATAAAAAATGAAGTAGTTTTGCTACCTAATTAATACAATCAGTGAAAAAGGTCGACAGCTTTGTTTTAAAATCATTTATAGGCCCCCTGATATTCACATTTTTCATTGTGCTGGTCATTCTGATTCTGCAATTCCTGTGGATGTATGTCGATGAACTTGCCGGGAAAGGTCTTAGTTTCAAAGTTGTTGCTGAATTAATTTATCATTTTTCAATGACTTTCGTTCCTACAGCTCTTCCATTAGCGATACTGCTTGCCTCACTGATGACTTTTGGAAACATGGGCGAATTCAGTGAGCTCTCGGCTTTAAAATCTTCTGGAATACCTCTTCAGAGAATTATGAGACCATTATTTATTCTGATTGGTTTTGTTTCGGTTATCTCCTTCTTCTTTTCAAACAACGTTCTCCCCTATTCATCCGATAAAGCCAGAACTCTGTTGTGGGATATCCGTCGTAAAAAGCCTGATATAAATATTCAAGCCGGAACATTTTATAACGGAGTTCCGGATTTCAGCATAAAAATCAGCACAAAAGATCCGGTAACTAACCGCCTGAACAACCTGATAATCTACGACCATCGCGACAGAAGAGGAAATACCTCAGTTATTCTTGCCGACTCAGGATATATGAATACAACCCCCGATGGCACTGCACTTATCATGACCCTATATAACGGCAAATCGTATAATGAAGTTGAAGAGAAAAATGTGAACCCCGATGCAAGAAAATATCCTTCGCGGAAAGATGTTTTTAAGGAACAGTCTATAGTAATATCTCTGGTCGGTTTTGATCTGGAACGAAGTCAGGATGGGCTTTTTAAGTCTTATGCCGCAATGAAAAACATATCACAGTTAACTTCCTATATAGACTCTCTTAATATAAAATTCAATGAGAAGCGCGCCCTGCAATTCAGAGAATATAATACAGTTAAAATTTATACACAAAGAAATTTCCAGGTTAATGCCGTAGCTAACAAAGGGAAAACGGATTCTCTGAAGAACGTAGTGAAATTTGATGCGAAAGTGCTGTATGATTCTCTCAAAACCCTTGAAAAGAGAACTGTTCTTGTAAAAGCCATCGAGAGCCTTAAGGATGGAAACAGTTATATGGCTGAGATAGGCGAATCGATCCATTTCGAAATCAAGTTCATCAAAAAATTTGAAGTGGAATGGAACAAGAAACTGACAATGTCTTTCGCATGTATTGTTTTTTTCTTAATAGGAGCCCCACTTGGCGCAATTATCAGGAAAGGAGGACTAGGCACTCCATCAGTAATTTCGATCTTTTTCTTTGTCATCTACTACGTTATTTCTATTTCAGGACAAAAGATGGTTGAAGAGGATGTTGTGGGTACATTTGCAGGAATGTGGGCAGCTTCATATATATTATTGCCAATTGGTATTTTCCTTACATATAAAGCTACAACCGATTCTGTGATAATGAACATTGACACTTATCTGATGTTCTTTAAAAAGATTAAGAATAATTTATTCAGGATCGGTATTAATAAAAGTAAGAGTAATTCTGTATCAGACTAAACATATTTATAAAATGATTGATTTTAAACTGAATACAATTGAAGAAGGAATTGAGGATATCAGAGCTGGAAAACTTCTAATTGTAGTTGATGACGAAGATCGCGAAAACGAAGGCGATTTTATATGTTCTGCTGAATTAATAACACCTGAAATAGTAAACTTTATGGCCAAACATGGCCGTGGCCTTATTTGTACTGCCCTTCCCGAAGAAAGATGTGATGAACTTGAACTGGATCTGATGGTGGGGGTCAACACATCTTTGCACGAAACTCAGTTTACTGTTTCAGTTGATTTTTTGAGTAATGAGACTACAACAGGGGTATCAGCGAAAGACCGGGCAATTACGATTAAGGCATTGGTTGATCCTTTAACCAAACCATCCGATTTGGGACGTCCCGGACACATATTTCCACTCAAAGCAAAAGCCAAAGGGGTTCTGAGAAGGGCTGGTCATACTGAAGCAGTTGTTGATCTCACACGTTTTGCCGGTCTGAAGCCGGGAGGCGCTCTGGTTGAGATAATGAATGATGATGGATCGATGGCACGCCTTGACGATCTTTGGAAGATCAGTGAGAAATTTGGCATTAAAATAATTGCCATTAAAGACCTGATAACCTATACTCTTGAGAGAGATTCAATAATTGAAAAAGGAGAAAGAGTAAAACTTCCTACTGAAAGGGGTGCTTTTGAATTCATACCTTTCCGTCAAACCAGTAATGGTCTTGAGCATGCTGCGCTTGTAAAAGGAACCTGGACAAAAGACGAGCCCGTACTGGTTAGACTTCATTCATCCTGCTTTACAGGTGATATCTTCGGTTCTCTGAGATGCGATTGTGGAACACAGCTCCGGAGAGCAATGGAGATGGTGGAAGCGGAAGGAAAAGGGGTTGTAATTTATCTCAGCCAGGAAGGAAGAGGAATCGGTCTGCTTAACAAAATAAAAGCCTACAGGTTACAGGACGAAGGTATGGATACCGTGCAGGCAAATGTAAAACTTGGATTTAAAGAAGATGAAAGAGATTATGGAGTCGGAGCCAGTATTCTGAGGGAACTTGGACTGGGGAAAGTTCGTCTTATTTCAAATAACCCAGTAAAAAGGGTCGGACTGGAAGGTTACGGGATTAAAATTGTTGAAACAATACCACTTATTATTGAATCAAATCCGCACAATAAATTTTATCTTGAAACAAAGGCTAATAAAATGGGCCACAATCTGACATGCTATAAACATATCATTAAGGATTAGATTTTCATAAAAATTAACCAGGTATGAGAAATCTCAGGATAGTATTTATGGGGACACCTGATTTTGCAGTGGCAACTCTTGGCTCATTGATTATGAATGGGTTTAACGTAGTCGGAGTTGTAACCGCGCCTGATAAACCATCGGGAAGAGGCAGGAAAATAGGTAAATCAGCCGTTAAAGAATTTGCAGAATTCAGCTCGCTTCCCATTCTGCAACCAAATAATTTAAAAGACGAAGGGTTTATTTCAGAACTGAAAAAACTTAAAGCGGAACTGTTTATTGTAGTTGCATTCAGAATGCTTCCTGAGGTGGTATGGAAAATGCCCTCGATAGGCACAATAAATCTTCACGCATCATTGCTGCCGGATTATCGTGGAGCTGCTCCAATAAATCACGCCATCATCAATGGAGAAACGGTAACAGGTGTAACTACGTTTTTTATTGATGAAAAAATCGACACCGGAAACATTCTTCTTCAGGAGGAAGTCAGGATCTTTCCTGATGAAAATGCAGGCGATCTGCACGATCGGCTTATGAAACAAGGGGCAAGACTTATTATTAAAACTCTTGCCGAAGTAGCAGATGGGAAAATTAAGTCTACATCTCAGTTATCGCTTCTGAAAAATGAAAAGAATCTGAAAGCAGCTCCAAAGATTCACCCTGATTATTGTATAATTAACTGGAATAATGACCCACATCAAATTAATAATTTCATAAGGGGTCTGGCACCCCATCCTGGTGCAAGATCATTCTTTAAGAACGACTCTATAACCCATTCATTTAAAATATTTGAAAGTCTGCCTGAATTTGAGAAGCACAGTTTAAAATCAGGAAGCATACTCTCTGACGGAAAGCACTTTATCAGAGTTGCGTGTAAAGGAGGGTTCCTTAGCATAACTTCCTTACAACTTGAAGGGAAAAAATGTATGAATACAATTGAGTTCCTCAGAGGGTTTAAGATATCTGATTATTATCTGCAGACTAATTTACCGGTTTAATACTTCTTAACCAGATCTTCCTGCCTTCTTGAGTTTCCTCGTCCGGGTTCATTCTGTTCATCTCATAAAGACTCTTCAGCTTTATCCCGAATCGTTGGGATATAAGATACATGGTATCACCTCCCGCTGTGATATAATATTCTTTACCCGGTTCTGCCTTATCCCTTTTAGGTTGAAGATAAAGCAACTGACCGGTAACAATCTGAAAATCACTTTTAAGTTCATTATATTTTGCCAGCTCCCATCTTAGCAGCTGCAAATCCTTTTCCAGTTTCTCTCTTGTTTCTCCGTCTTTAACAATTATATATTTGATCCGGTTGTTTTCAATAATTCTTGGGACACGAGCCATTACTGCGGAGTTACTAAATGAAGGACTAACTTGTTTTACGCTGGTATCAATAACCGGAACAGTATCAGGTACCTTAACATTAACTGCCGGCGTGGACGGACGACTTGAGGCTTTGTAATCACGGTCGAAATACCAGAGGTTATTGTCTTCTATATTTTTAATCAACATATTGGCATAATCAGGATTGGTAGCATACCCTGCTTTCCTCAGTCCGCGTGCCCATGCTTTATAATCAGTAGTTCCAATATCAAATAGGAATTTATACCTGGGCACTGATTTTAAAAAATCGGAATGATCATAAAATGACTCCTCGGGCTTTGAATACTTTCTGAAGCACTCATTTCTTTTATCATCATTATGCTTAATAGTTGGACCTGTCCAGTTATCATGACATTTTATTCCAAAATAGTTATTTGCCTCATGTGCCAGGCTGCTTCTCCCATAGTCCGATTCAATCATCGCCTGGGCCAGGGTAATACTAGCCGGGATCCCGGTCCTCTTCATCTCACCCACAGCAAGGTCCTTAAACTTATCAGCAAAAGCGTCTGCAGAAAGTCCGGAACCTGATCTTGAAACAACAGGTTTAGATACAGAACATGAAAACAAAATTGTAATCAGAGTCATTTGAATAATAATGAGTAACCTGTTGGGCATCTTCTTATGTTTATCGCAAAAATAAGGAAAATATATTACCTTTATAACTCCAATTAAATAAGAGGTTTATGATTAGAACGAAAAATATTTCATTTTCTTACGAAGAATATGAAAATACCGAAGAGTTAAATAAGGATGACAGAGAATTGGTTTTAATTGCCAGAGAAACTGCGTTAAATGCTTATGCCCCGTATTCAAAGTTCAGAGTGGGCGCTGCTATAAGACTTGAGAGCGGGATAATAGTTTGTGGAGCTAATGTTGAGAATGCTGCCTTCCCTTCTGGTATTTGTGCAGAAAGGAGTGCAATTTCCAATGTAGTATCAAACCATCACAATGATAAACCAACAGTAATTGCTATTGCCGCTTTGACAGAAAAAGGGCTAACGGACGAAACTATATCGCCCTGCGGTAACTGTCGTCAGGTAATTGCTGAAGAAGAGTCGAGAAGCGGAAACAAGATCAGGATAATTTTGGCTGGAAGAAACAAAATCCAGATTATTGATAGTATCAGCAGCCTTCTACCTTTACAATTCAATAAAATGAATCTGAAGGTTAATCTTCCCTGACAATCAGCTGGAAACCCGCTCCATGGATGTTCTTAATATTCAGTGATGGATCTTCAGATAAAAATTTTCTTAATTTTGTTATGTAGACATCCATACTCCTTGCAGTAAAATAATCATCTGATCCCCATATTTTCTTTAAGGCTTTCTCCCTGCTAATTAATTCATTAGGATTAACTGCCAGTAATTCAAGCAACTGCGCTTCTTTAGGAGAAAGTTTTTTTTCATCACTTCCTATTCTAAGTGTTCTGAGTTTGGAGTTAAAAGTAAACCTCCCGATATCAAAAATATCTTTAGTGCCTGATTGAAAATCACGTCTTGAAAGTATTGCGCGAATCTTTGCAAGCAGAATATCGGTATCAAAAGGCTTTGTAATATAATCATCGCCCCCTACTCCATAGCCCTTGAGTACATCGTCTTTCAGTTTTTTTGCTGTAAGAAAAATAATAGGCACTTCATTGTTAATTTTTCTTATCTCATTGGCGATAGTAAAACCATCAACATGAGGAAGCATAATATCGAGTATACAGATATTAAAGATCCCTTTTCTGAAATGATCAAGAGCATATTTACCGTCGTCGACCCACTCCACAGAGTAGTCATTTATTTCGAGATATGACTTAAGTACTGATCCAAAACTCAGGTCATCTTCCACCAAAAAAATCTTAATTTCTTTATTGCTCATTTTTAGTTCTCTGTGTTAAATGGTAAAAATACTTCAAACCGACTGCCTTTCTCGGGTTCACTGAATACAGTAATTGAGCCTTTATGGGCTTCAATAATAGCACGTGCATAGTTTAAGCCAAGTCCGAATCCCTTTACATCATGAACGTCACCCGAATTTTGTCTGTAAAATCTTTCAAAAATTCTGCTCTGAACTGCCTTGGTCATTCCTATTCCATTATCTTCCACATCTAAAATTACACCTTTTTCACAATTTTTTGTTGAAACAGAAATTTCCGGAGACTCCGGTGAATATTTCAAAGCATTGTCTAAAAGATTACTTACAAGATTTATCAGATGCTCAATATCACCAAAGATGACAGGTTCCGACGCATTAAGATTAATATTCATCTTTCCTTTACGCTGTTCAACCTGTATATCAATTGTCTCAATAGCATGTTCAATAATTGTATGAATCGATACATTCTCAAATCTGAATTCAATCTCCTTTTTATCAAGTGAAGCAATCTGAAGAATTGTTTCCACCTTTTTATTCATCCTGCTATTTTCCTTTTTTATCATTTCGATGAAATGTCTGATACTCTTCTCATCATTAATAACCTTAGGATTTGTAATAGTATCGGCAGCTAACGAAATTGTCGCAATCGGAGTTTTAAACTCATGCGTCATATTGTTTATAAAATCTGATTTCATTTCTGATATCTTTTTCTGCCTGATTATAAAATACAGGCTTAAAGCAAAAGTTGCCAGAATAAACAGGGAAAAGAGCAACGAACCACCAAGGATCAATGCCATTGATCCTAATACATAGTTAGTTCTTTCAGGGAATAATACCGACAGAACAAGATCTTGTCTTATAATATTGTCAGGAAACAGTCTGACCTTATAATTACTTTTCAGGAAAGAATTTTTATGTGAATCTTTAAATGTCCCATCCTGAACAATCCCGTTTTTTATGATTGCAAACTCATAGGGAGTCTGAATTCCAGTAAAATCAAGAGAACGCTTAAGTGCAAATTCAACCTCCTTATTCTCAATTTCAAGTGTCTTTTCCCACTGATAGATTTCAGATATCATCTGGTCGCTCATGTTCCGGAACTCACTTGAACGCTTTTTAACCCAGTCGAGAAACTCATTTTGCCTGATATAAACAGATCTGGAGTTAGTATTCATCGCCTCCCCTCTGCGTATAATATTCATTTTCCCGGATTCATCAGGCGCTGCAACTATCAGAGTTGCTGAGTCTGCAACAAGTGTAGTATCATTTGTGATTACATAAGATTTATTGACTGTTGTAACAGTATCAAGGCTACTTTTATACGTCTGATTTGTAATACTTACTCTTATGTTACTTCCTGGAACAGAAGAATAACTGCCTATGTTGAGTAAATTTTCAAAACCCTCACTTGAACTATTAAACGTTATCGGATCATTGAGAATGAAATTATTAAAAAAGTTCATTTTCCTTGATGATTCAATTGCATTTGCTGCATTATTCAGACTTCGGTTAACAGCATTATTGAAACTTTCATTCTGAATACTTACTGCATTCTTAATCCATACTATCTGCACCCAGATAATGCCGATAATAGATAACAGCATCATAATGATGAGACCAGTGAATTTATTCTTGTTCATAAAGCAAAATTAGAATATAAAGTTATTACTATGTTAGTATTTAACTTTTCATTAACTCTAATTAACCCAATATTAACCCAATCCAAATCGATATTAAGTAATTTTGAACAATTATAAATCTAACATATCGAGTCATGAAAAGTATTTTAAGAGTGTTTTATGCCATAAGTATCATCTTCCTCTTCACATCCTCTTTGGTTTTTGGACAGGAGAGAAAAAGTGAACAGAAGATCAAAATTGTCATTGATGATGGTTCAGGTACCAAAATGGTTATCGATACTTTAATAAAGGACGGTACCATGAAGGACTCAATCAAGCTCAAAGACGGTGAGGTAATTTACCTTAAACACAGAGGAAAGGATGTAAACATTGAAAATAGAGAAGGTAATGAACATGTTTTTGTTACAGTTTCCGATGATGATAAAAAATCAAAAAGAGAAGTAAAAAATATTACTGTAATAAGCAGTGACTCAGAAAAAGAGGATGAAGCAGAAGAAGGAGGAAGTGCCGATAAGAGATTGGATGTTGAAAAAACAAAATATGTAATAAAGAAAAACGGAATGGTAGTATCGGTTGAAGGCAGTGACTATGAAAAAGTTAAAGATCTGGTAAAAGTGATAGAAAGCGACCTAGATATCAAACAAAATCCGGATTCAAAGAGCGGAAATGCAAAAGAGGAAAACAAGAATACAGGCAAGAAAAAATAATTTTATACTTTGTTTATTTTTCGATTCTGAAAAGAGCTGATTTCGCAGCTCTTTTTTTATTTTATTGAATCCATGAAGACTGACCAGATATCACCCTCAGGACAATGAGCAATAATAGTAACAGGTTCTTTTTTTACCGGATGTATAAACTCGAGTTTTCGGGCAAAAAGACTAATACCGGCATCTTCATTTGAACGGGCAAAACCGTATTTAAGATCACCTTTTACAGGGCATCCAATTTTTGCAAGTTGTGCCCGAATCTGATGATGTCTCCCGGAATGGAGTTCAACTTCCAGAAGATAGTATTTTTCAGACCTTCCTTTCAATCTATAAGTTAAGCTGGCTTCTTTAGACCCTTTTACCTCGGTATCAAACACATAACTCTTATTCTGCACTTCGTTTTTCTTGAGATAATGAATAATGGTAGCTTCATCCTCAGGAGGTCTCTCCTTTACAATTGCCAGATATGTTTTTTTAACCTGCTTTGTTCTGAACATCTCGTTCAGACGTTCGAGTGCCTTTGATGTTCGGGCAAATAAAATAACCCCACTGACAGGGCGGTCGAGCCTGTGAACAACTCCGAGAAAAACCTCCCCCGGCTTTTTATACTTCTCACCAAGATATTTTTTAACTTCCGCATCAAGAGATATATCTCCTGTCTTGTCACCCTGAGTAAGATCAGATGATTTTTTATATACAGCAATAATATGATTGTCTTCGTATAATATTTCAGCCATTACGTTTCTGATTAATACTGTTCCTTCTCGTTCGGGAACTCCTGTGATCTTACATCGGCAATATAGGCCTGAACAGCTCCTTTAATCTCTGCATGGAGGTTATGGTATCTGCGCAGGAAACGGGGTGAGAATTCCTGTGTTATCCCAAGCATATCATGAAGAACCAGTACCTGGCCATCTGTTTTTCCGCCAGCTCCGATTCCTATTGTAGGTATTTTAATACTGTTGGTGACTTCTTCAGCAAGTTTGGCCGGGATCTTTTCAAGGACAATTGCAAAACAACCAGTCTTTTCAAGTAGCTTCGCGTCCTCAAGCAGTAAGCGTGCTTCCTCTTCTTCTCTGGCCCTTACCACGTAAGTACCGAATTTATGAATAGCCTGAGGTGTCAGACCAAGATGTCCCATAACAGGTATACCGGCAGAAAGAATTCTCTCGATTGATTCAACAACCTGTGCACCTCCTTCAAGCTTTACAGCATGGGCACCTGTCTCTTTCATTATCCTTATTGATGAAGCCAATGCTTCTTTTGAATTACCCTGATAGGTTCCAAAGGGAAGATCTACAACTACAAGAGCTCTCTTTACTGCTCTTACAACCGATGCAGCATGGTAGATCATATTATCAAGCGTTATTGGCAATGTTGTATCATAACCTGCCATGACGTTTGATGCTGAGTCTCCAACCAGTATAACATCAATTTCAGCTTCATCAAGAATCTTTGCGATTGAAAAGTCATAACCAGTCAGCATTGCAATCTTCTCTCCTTTGAGTTTCATCTCATTCAAAACATGAGTAGTAACCCTTTTAACAGATTTATGTATTGGCATAATTATAAATGTGTTAATTAAAGCTTGCAAAGTTACTGATTTGTATCGGATGATCAATCTTCCAAATAATTCTTTTTAAGTTGGCAGGTTCTACCAGACATTCTGTCGTTTTGTCACATTGACAGTTTAATGAGTAGGTCTTTCTATCCGCCTTTTTTGCCCCCCATCCCCCTAAATGGGGGCTAAAATAATCCACTCTAACTATTTAATATTATGACTCTTATTACCCCCATTTAGGGAGGCATGGGGTCTAAAAACAGGAAGTCCAAAGACCCCAGTTTATATGAAACCCAGTCAGTAAACATTACTTGACATATTTACATAAAACGAGTCTACTTCTGTAATGGCATAATCATTGCTTATCTATTTTAACAAATTGAAATTTTTTAAAATTATTATAAAATGGGAAAAATAATTGGTATCGATCTTGGAACAACAAACTCATGCGTTGCAGTAATGGAAGGCAGTGAACCTGTTGTAATTCCTAACAGTGAGGGTAAAAGAACCACACCATCCATAGTCGCTTTTGTTGAGAATGGTGAACGTAAAGTAGGTGACCCTGCTAAAAGGCAGGCAATAACCAACTCGAAAAAGACCGTTTTCTCCATTAAAAGATTTATGGGTGAAACGTACGATAAAGTTACTAAAGAGATAAAAAGAGTATCCTACACAGTTGTTAAAGGTGACAATAATACGCCAAGAGTAAAAATTGACAACCGAAATTATTCTCCACAGGAAATATCTGCAATGATTCTTCAAAAGATGAAGAAGACAGCTGAAGATTATCTTGGACAGGAAGTTACGGATGCAGTCATAACTGTTCCGGCATATTTCAGTGATTCACAGCGACAAGCAACAAAAGAAGCCGGTGAGATAGCAGGATTAAATGTAAAAAGGATCATTAATGAACCTACTGCTGCTGCACTTGCCTACGGCCTTGATAAAAAATCTAAAGACCTTAAAATAGCTGTGTTTGACCTTGGAGGCGGAACATTCGATATCTCGATTCTTGAACTTGGCGACGGAGTATTTGAAGTAAAATCTACCAACGGTGATACCCATCTTGGGGGCGATGATTTCGATCATCTTATCATAGACTGGATGGCTGATGAATTTCTTAAAGACGAAAATATTGACCTCAGGAAAGATCCGATGGCATTACAGCGTCTTAAAGAGGCTGCCGAAAAAGCCAAAATTGAACTTTCAAGCTCAACAACTACAGAGATCAATCTTCCTTACATAATGCCTGTCGATGGGATTCCAAAACATCTTGTAAAAACTCTTACCAGGGCTAATTTTGAAAAGATTTGTGATAAACTGATCCAATCATGTATCGAACCATGTAAACTTGCCATTAAAGATTCAGGTCTTACTGTATCTGAAATAGATGAAGTACTGCTTGTTGGAGGCTCAACAAGAATACCTGCAGTTCAGCAGCTTGTTGAAAAATTCTTCGGAAAAACACCTTCAAAGGGTGTTAACCCCGACGAAGTAGTTGCAGTTGGAGCAGCCATACAGGGCGGAGTGCTTACAGGAGAAGTTAAGGATGTTCTCTTACTTGATGTTACACCTCTCTCGCTTGGTATAGAAACAATGGGTGGAGTAATGACCAAACTGATAGAGTCAAACACTACAATTCCAACTAAGAAAACTGAGGTATTTACTACAGCAGCCGATAGTCAGCCTTCAGTAGAAATTCATGTTCTGCAGGGTGAAAGACCAATGGCCGCTGGTAATAAAACAATCGGGCGATTCCATCTTGATGGTCTTCCACCAGCTCCAAGAGGCGTTCCTCAGATTGAAGTAAGCTTTGACATAGATGCAAACGGAATCTTACATGCTTCAGCAAAGGACCGAGGAACCGGAAAAGAACAGAGAATCAGGATAGAAGCATCATCAGGATTAAGCGATGATGAGATCAAAAGAATGAGAGAAGAAGCCAAAATAAATGCTGAAGCTGACCTCAAAGCAAAAGAGAAGGTTGAAAAGATAAATACTGCTGACAGTATGATCTTTACCACCGAGAAACAACTTAAAGAATTTGGCGACAAACTTCCTGCTGATAAAAAACCAGCTATTGAAGAAGCCCTCGCAAAACTCAAGGAAGCACACAAATCTCAGGATGTTGAAGCCATCGACAAAGCTCTGGCAGAATTGAATTCAGTTTGGCAGGTTGCTTCGGAAGAAATGTACAAGACAGCGCAAAACACCAGCCAGCCTACATCTCAGCCTGAAGCAGAACAACCTGGAGGAAATAGCGCCAAGTCTGGTTCCGATGAGGTTACCGATGTGGACTTTGAAGAAGTAAAATAATAACAGATAACTTACTTACACAAGAGGTTTGGAATTTTCCAACCTCTTTTTTTTGTACTTTTATATAAATATTTACGTTCTCTGATTATGAATCTGAAAATAGTTGCAATAATCTTTCTTCTGGTCATTTCTGCAAGGATATCAGGTCAGAATGAAACAGAAATTAATAAAACTGATGACCAGGGAAGGAAAGAGGGACACTGGATAAAAAAATATCCAAATTCCACAATTATGTATGATGGAATATTTAAAGACAATCACCCTGTTGGTGAGTTCAAAAGATTTTTTGAAAGCAGCGCTTTAAGATCTGTTCTTTTTTATAATGAAAATGGAAATGAGGCCATTGCAACAATTTATCACGAAAACAGATATATTGCGTCCAAAGGAACTTTCATTAATCAATTGAAGGAGGGAAAATGGCGATTCTTTTCTGAATTCACCAAAGGGTATCTTGTCTCTGAGGTGTTCTTCACTGGAAATATTAAAAATGGTCCATCTCTGAAATTTTATCCCGACAGCACTGTTGCTGAAAGACTCATTTATAAAAATGATATACTTGAGGGGGAATGTATTCAATACTATCCTAAGGGAACTATAAGCATGAAATCATATTATATGAACGGTAAATTCAATGGTTTGTTTGAGGTTTGGTTTGAAAACGGACAGATTGAATTTTCAGGTCATTATAAAAATGATGTAAAGGATGGAATATGGCTTATCTACAAGAATGACGGGACTTTAAAATATAAGATTACATACATCGATGGGGTAACAAATGACCACCAAATGGATATCGATGAATCTGATTATTTAGACTCTCTTGAGAAGAATAAAGGGAAAATTGCTGATCCGGAAAAATCAGGAGTCATGTGGTAATGAGATCTCTTAATCTTTTACACGGAAAGGGAGTAAAAATCTTAATTGCTCTGCTGCTGTTATCAACGGCAATCAGGTCATATGGACAAACACCAACATATTCATATTATTACAGAGTCTATTTTAACGACAAAGGAGATAATTTAAACTATTCTCCTGAGGATTTGCTTTCATCCAGAGCTCTGTACAGAAGACACAAAGCGGGAATTCCTGTACCGGATTATAAAGATTTTCCTGTTAATAAGAACTACCTGAATACAATATCATCCGCCGGATATAAACTTCACTGCACTTCAAAATGGATGAATACTGCTCTGTTCAAGACTCAGTTCTCCGCTAATATATCCTCACTCCTGAATCTGCCATTTGTACACGATATCAAAATTGTAAAATCACCCGGAAAGAAGGGCGGGTTAAATAACAAACTGGACTTTCAGGTAACTCAGGCGGACCCCACTGCTTACGACCGACCTGTTACAATGCTTAATGGCAAAGCTATCCACAATTCTGGTTACGATGGAAGAGGTATTCTTATAGCCATTCTGGACGGAGGATTTACATATGCCGATCAAATCTCATCTCTGATCTCACTCCGCAGCAGAAACGGAGTAAAGAAAACCTTTGATTTTATTAAAAACAGTGATTTCGTTTATAGTTCAAGCTCTCATGGAACTGCCGTTCTCTCTGTTTTAGCCGGAAACAAACCTGAATTTTTGGAAGGAACAGCGCCAGGGGCAGATTATTTACTTCTAAAAACTGAAGATGTTGACTCAGAGTACCCTGTCGAAGAAGATTTTTGGGCTGCCGGAGCCGAATATGCCGACAGTACGGGTGCAGACATAATTTCATCATCACTAGGTTATTACTATTTCGATGATCCTTCAATGAATTACAAATACTCCGATCTTGATGGGAAAACAGCATTTGTGACCAGAGTTGCTGACATTGCCGCATCAAAGGGTATCCTGGTTGTAAACAGTGCCGGAAACGAACGGAATAAGGAATGGAAACGAATAATCTTTCCATCAGATGGGAAAAGTGTTCTTGCAGTTGGAGCAGTTGATGCCAACAATAATATTTCCGCCTTCTCATCAGCCGGGCCCTCATATGATGGAAGAGTAAAACCAGATAACGCCGCGATGGGAGTAAATGTACCTGTTCAGGTAGATATTACAACTTTTGGAAGATCAAGTGGAACATCATTCTCCTGCCCTATTTTAAGCGGAATGGCAGCTTGCCTTTTGCAGGCAGTGCCGAAAGCTCTGAACACTGATATTATAGAAGTTCTTCGCACAAGCGCTGACAAATATAATTTACCTGATTCACTTTACGGTTATGGTATTCCTGATATGGTTACTGCACTGGTAAAGCTTCAGGATAAATACGTCACAATGCCACTTGAAGAATCTGTTATAGGACCCAATCCTACAACAGGTAGTATTGAGATTATATTTCGACAACCACCTGAAATACTTACAATAGAAATTGTTTCAATGACAGGGAAAATGGTTTACAGAAATGACTATCAGGATTATGCCGGGAGATCATTAGTCATTACTGAACTTCAAAACAGTGAACAGGGAATGTATTTCATCAGAATTATAAAGGGCACAGTAGAAAAAGTGTATAAAATAATAAAACTGCGAAACTGATTATGGCTGAGAAACTTTCCTTAACTGAATTACAGCTGATAATAAGAGATTCACTATATATGGCACTACCTGACATGTACTGGGTAGTTGCTGAAATTTCTGAGATCAAAGAAAATTTCAACGGTCATTGTTACCTTGAACTAATTGAAAAAAATCCGGATGAGAAGAATGTCAGGGCAAGGGTAAAGGCTATAATCTGGAATAATCGCTACAGATTTCTCAAAGCACTTTTTGAAAATATTACAGGTGAATCTCTGCAGGAAGGTTTCAATATACTTATCAAAGTAAAAATTGAATATCATGAATTATACGGACTTAGTCTGGTAATAACCGATATTGATCCTGCTTTTACCATTGGTGAAATGGCAATAAAACGTCAGCTTGTTATCAAAAGGCTGGAGGAGGAAGGAGTCTTTTCAATGAATAAGGAGCTTGAGATGCCAATTCTTCCTCAAAGAATAGCAATTATTTCTTCTTCCGGTGCAGCAGGATATTCAGATTTTATTAACCATCTGAAAGGGAATAGTTTCGGATATGTTTTTTATTCTGCCCTGATCGAGAGTGCCATGCAGGGGAGCGAAACAGAAGAAGGAGTAATAAGTGCACTCAATAGAATTGCAAATAATGCTCACTTGTTCGATGTGGTAGTCATCATCAGGGGTGGAGGTTCCCAATCTGATCTCAGTTGGTTTGACAGCTACAATATTGCGTATCATATTACACAGTTTCCCTTGCCGGTAATAACCGGAATTGGCCATGAAAAGGATATATCTGTTGCTGATATGGTTGCTAACAGGTCGCTTAAAACGCCAACAGCTGTTGCTGATTTCCTTATCGCCAAGGTATCAGAAGCTGAGGAACAATTGATTGTACTCGGCTCATTAATTAAAGATAACGCGAGGATAATAATAGAAGCGAACAAAAAAAGGGTCGAGACCTCAGCAATCAGACTTGTACCACTTAGTCGTTTGATGATATCTGGTATAAAAGATCAACTTTCAGGAAAAATTATAGAGATCATTAATATTGGAAGAGATTTTACTTCGAGAGCAGGATTAATTCCTGCAAACCATAAATCCAGACTAGTTTCAGGAGTAAATTCTTATTCTTCTGAAAAATGGGCAGCACTTGAAAGGATGAAGCAGCTTTTAATTGCAAAAGCCATTAACGTTATTTCACAAAATAATATCAGGCTGGAAGATTTAGAAAATACACTGAATATCCTGAAACCTGAAAATGTTCTCCAGAGAGGATACACCATTACATCTGTTAATGGTAAGATATTGAAGAATATGGATAAGATAATGATTGATGATAATATTGAAACACAATTCATTGATGGAAAAGTGACCAGCACAGTGCTTAGAAAGAGTGGGTGAAAAGGAGAGAGGGAGAATGGGAGATTACTATTAAAGTTAAATAAATTTAGAAGATATGGCAAAAAAGGAATTTTCATTTAATGAAGCGGTAATTGAGATTGAAGACATACTCAGAAAAATAGAAAGCGGTGAGCTTGATGTTGATAAACTATCAATTGAAGTAAAGAGAGCTTCTGATATGATAAAGCTTTGTCAGAAAAAACTTAAAACTATTGAAGAGGAAATCAACAGTACATTTAAGGATATTGTATAAAAATAAATCAGGACCGAAGTCCTGATTTACTACTTTACTACCCTAAACCTAAATCCATGAAAAAAACGTTTGAAACTTAATGTTTCTACCTTCTGAATATTTAAACGCTTATCAGGTATAAAATGTTTCAAACATTTTGAAATTTTTATTGAACTGCCTTCATTTTTTGACGAACAGGCTATTTTTCTACATGAAGTACATCCTTGAATGCTTTAACGAATGTTTCTTTAGGTAATGCTCCCATTGCCATTTGTGGTTGACCTTCCGAAGGAACGAATAAAAAGGAAGGGATGCTTCTGATACCAAAAGCAGATGCTAGTTCCTGTTCTTCCTCAGTGTTGACTTTATAAACATTAATTTTACCATCATAATCTTTTGCCAGCTCTTCCAGAACAGGAGCTACCATCTTGCAAGGACCGCACCAATCTGCATAAAAATCTATTACACAGGGCTTTTCACCTTCAAATTTCCAATCTTTATTTGTCTCATAATTGAATACTTTATTCAAAAACATCTCTTTTGTTAAATGCTCAGTCATTTCATTTTTATTTATTAAACATATAGAACATCAGTTTGTTTAGTTCCCTGACAACCTTCATGCCAATTAGTCGTAAAAGTCTTAAGGTACAAAAAATTGAGTATTAATTGTAACTTTGTCATGAATAATTAACAAATTGTCATATCTATATATGAATATATGTCTTAATGACAAAATTTTCAAAACACTTTCAGATGTAGTTACAACTGAGAATGTACAGGCGTATGTAATTGGAGGATGGGTAAGGGATTGCCTTCTAAAAAGGCATCATCCCGATAAGGACATTGATATTGTTGTCATAGGAAGTGGTATTGAGATAGCTCGTAAAGCTGCCAGAAAGATAAGACCCGGAACGAAAGTCAGCATCTTCAAAAACTTTGGAACTGCAATGTTTAAAAGTGATGAATACGAAATTGAATTTGTAGGTGCCAGAAAAGAATCATATGACAGGGGTTCAAGAAAACCTGTTGTAGAAAACGGGACCCTTGAAGATGATCAGAAGAGAAGAGACTTTACTATTAATGCTCTGGCTATCAGTATTAACAAGGAAACATTCGGAGAATTTCTTGATCCCTTCGGAGGTATTGAAGATTTGAAAAAGAAAATCATCAGAACACCACTTGATCCGGATAAGACCTTTTCAGATGATCCATTAAGAATGATGAGAGCGATCAGGTTTGCAAATCAACTGAATTTCACAATTGAAGAGAGTACATTCTCTTCAATACTCGAAAACAGAGAAAGGATCAGGATTGTTTCACCAGAACGCATAATCACAGAGCTGAATAAGATAATAATGTGCGATACCCCATCGAAAGGCTTTTTGCTCCTTGAAAAAGCCGGGTTGCTCAAGATAATTTTTCCTGAACTGGATAATCTTAAAGGAGTTGAAACGAAGGAAGGGAAAGGGCATAAGGACAACTTTCATCATTCAATTAAAGTTCTCGATAATATAAGTAAAAACACAGAAAATATCTGGCTTAGATGGGCTGCCCTGGTTCATGATATCGCAAAACCAATGACCAAAAAATACATACCAGGTACAGGCTGGTCATTTCATGGGCACGAGTTTGTGGGCTCGAAGATGATTCCAGGTATCTTCAGGAGGCTCAAACTTCCATTAAATGAAAAGATGAAATATGTTCAAAAAATAGTTGACCTTCATCTCCGGCCAATTTCAGTTTCACAGGAAATAGTAACAGATTCAGCTATAAGAAGATTATTATTTGAAGCAGGTGACGATATAGATGATCTTATGATTTTATGCGAAGCAGATATAACATCTAAGAACGAAGCAAAAAAGACCCGGCATCTTGAAAATTTTAAGCATGTAAGAACCAAGCTTAAAGAAATTGAAGAAAAAGATGCAATAAGAAATTTTCAGCCTCCTATTGATGGTAGTGAAATTATCACAGCGTTTGGAATAAACCCGGGAAAGGAAGTAGGGATAATAAAAAATGCTATAAGAGAGGCTATACTCGATGGTATTATTCCAAACGAGCATGAAGCTGCCCGAAAATTAATGATAGAAAAAGGACGTGAGATCGGACTTACACCTGTAGCCCAGGCTAATTGAGCTTAAGATCAATTAAAACAGGAAGATGATCGCTAAAGCCTCCCTGATATTTGTATCCGCGATAGGTCGAAAAAGGTGTGAATCCGGGGTATTTTGGATCTTTCTGAAGGAGAAAATCAGGTTTAAAAATTTTTAACATCTTTTCATTAGTATGTAAACCATTTTCAGCGTTTATAAATTTGTTCGATACGATTATCTGGTCTATCATTTCCCATGCTCCAAGATAACGATATGTACCCTCACCCTTTAAGGCCATATTTTCAGAAAGGTTTACCAGGAAATTGACAGAATCATATGGAACAAGAAGCGACCTGACAACCTGATCATCAGGAGTGCAATTAAAATCACCCACAATAATGATCTTTGCACCGTCAGGCTTTTTATTCATAAGAGAATCGGTTTTTTCTCTGACCATACCGGCAATTTTCATCCTGAGATCCTCACCTGAAAGAACCCCTCCCCTTCTTGACGGCCAGTGATTTACAATTAGATGAATAGTATCACGATCAATTCCAAGCTTAGCGTATAGTACACTCCTTGAGGTAAAGTCTCTTTTCAAAATCCCCGAAGGAATCCAGTACTTGTAATCAAGTATTGAGACACAATCTTTCCTGTAAATGAGACAAACATCAATCCCTCTCTGATCAGGAGATTCCTCATGGATAATTCCATATTTAAATTTTGAAAGATAAGTGCCAAAAATAAGATCTTCAATTACTTTTCTGTTTTCTATTTCGCAAAATGCAACAACAGCAGGGGACTTCCACTCCCCTGCTGCAACTATTGTCTTATATAACGAATTGATTTTCTTATTGTACCTTGTTAAATTCCATCTCATCACTCCTCCTGGAAGAAAAGCGTCGTCATCCTTAGAAGAATCATTGTAAGTATCAAACAGGTTTTCAACATTATAAAACATGATACGTTCAGATTGCGTTACCGCATTCTGAGAGTGCCCTCTATAGGTCAGAAGAACTAAAAAGACGAGAGTACCTGCAATTCTGTAAAAAACTCCTTTAATATGCATTTATCCATCTGTACCTTCTGGCGCTTTCACCAAATTTCACAGCGAGAGTAAGCTCATGAGTACCAAAACTCTGTTTTCGGATATCAGTAAGTGTAATGTCATAGGCATAGGCAAAATAATACCTGTCATATCTTAACCCCAACATCACTATAATAGCATCACTGGTTCTCCAGGACACACCAGCCCAATAATCTTCTTTATAATAGACACGTGTTGTTAGATCTGCCTGAATTGACTTAAACAACATATCAGATGACTTTATTAATGTTGATGGTTCAATAACCCAATCAGGTGCGACAGGAAATTTCATGCCTCCTGTGAGAAAATAATTACCAAGTTCCGTTCTTTTGTTACTAGATGAATCCGATACGAATAATGATCCTCTCAGAAGGTTGGTCATTGCAAAACCAAAGTAATACTTTGATGTAGTATAGCTTGCACCAAAATTAAAATCAGGAATGAACACCGATCTCTGGTAGGAGTTAAGCAAGGGATCAGCCGGATCAAAAATAACACCATTGGTATTCACAACAAACTGATAAGCAGTCATTGCCAGTCCAAAGGAAAGATAATTTGGAGTCCCGTCCGTTCTGCCCATTGAAATGTGATATGCATAAGCTGCCTGAATTCCGGTTCGGTGCATGATACCATTGTTATCGTTAAACAGATATCCCCCAAGTCCGACATTTCCTCCCCGGGTAGGTTTAACAAACTTTTTTCTTACAGATGTGGATTTCGAAATATAACTATCCTTAAGTAACCTGGTTTGAAAACTTAATGCATACGTAGTTGGCGCTCCTGCCATTCCTACCCATTGATCCCTTACAGTAAGGTTAACAGTTGTATAACCATCACGTCCGGCATATGAGGGGTTAATCAAAAACCCATTCATAATGTACTGGCTATACATAGGAACCTGCTGCGCCACAGCAGTTTCAAAAATGCAGCAGAGAAAAATTACCGGTAATATGCTTCTGAGAAACCTCATATAATAAATCTACGAAATATAACAATAATTATCTGATAATACTTATTACCCCTGATCTTGGTTGTGACCCATTATTAAGATGAAGGATATAATGATATGAATCTGTTGGCAATAATTTACCTTTATCTGTACCATCCCATGGGTTTGCTGACAGGTTTTTAGAATTATACACCAGTTTTCCCCATCTTGTAAATACAAATACTTCTGCGTTCGGGAACATATCAATATTCTTGATCTTCCAGGTATCATTAAAACCATCATTATTTGGAGTTATGATCCCCGGTATTTCAATACAATTATCACCACCAATAACCTCCACAATCACATCAAGAGGTATAGCACATCCATTCAGATCGGCAATGATAACACTATAGGTCCCGTTTGGAATATTTATACGGTCGATAGTTGTGATACCATCTGACCAGATAGGTTTGTATGGCAGGGTCCCGCCCGAAATTGTAAGTGTAATGCTACCTGTAGGATCACCAGGACATGTAGCGTCTACCTTAGCGCTGCTTATTGAAAGCGCCACAGGTTGTGTAACAGTAGCCGAAACACCTGAAGAACAAAGATTAGCATCTGTGATAGTTACTGAGTAAACTCCGGCTGCAACGTTACCTAAATCTTCTGTAACAGTTCCATTACTCCAGAGGTAAGTAAATGCCGGCGTACCACCTGTAACTGTTAGATCCACAGCTCCGTTATTAGCTCCAAAACATTTCGCATTTGTAACAACTACGCTACCTGCTGGTTTTGGATTAACTGTTACTGTAACCGGTTTAATATCATAACATCCGGTTAAGGCTACAGTTCCCTTGATGAAATAAGTTCCTGAGGTAGCAACAGATGGAGTTGCGTAAGAAGTTGTTGCAGTCGCATCAGTCCAGTAGGTAAAAGTGAGACCAGCAGTACTTCCTGAAGTTATCGCCGCTGCTGTAAGGTTAACTGTTGCAGGCGAGCATACGGCTGCAGGACTGTTTATAGATATAACAGGGGAAGGATTAACAACAACTGTTACTGGCTTAATATCGAAACAACCTGAAACAAGGGTACCTTTAATATACCATGTTCCGGAAGCTGCTGCTGAAGGGGTGGCATAGCTGCTTGTTGCTGCTGCATCTGTCCAGTATGTAAAGGTCAGACCCACTGAACTCCCGGCTGTTACAGCTGCTGAGGTAATATCAACAGTTGATGGCGAACATGCAGAAGCAGGGTTGCTGATTACAACTAATGCTGAGGTTGGTGCAACATTGATTAGAGCACTAGCAGATGCTACTGAAGTACATGTTGAAACTCCATCGGTAACTGTAAATGTATAGGTATTGGCAGCTAAGCCTGTGAAGGTCGCTGTTGTTCCTGTTCCTGTTATTGTTGTCGATCCAATGGATTCTGTTACTGTCCAATTACCTGCCGGTAAACCGCTAAGGGTTACACTTCCTGTTGCTACTGAACATGTCGGTTGGGTAATCGAGCTTATTGCAGGCGCTGACGGTGTGGTTGGTTGTACATTTACAACTGCAGCAGCTGAAGCTACAGAGGTACATGTTGAAACCCCATCAGTAACTTTAAAGGTATAGCTATTGGCCGCTAATCCGCTAAATGTTCCTGTTGTACCAGTACCTGTTATTGTTGTTGACCCAATAGATTCTGTTACAGTCCATGCACCTGCCGGTAAACCGCTAAGAGCTACACTTCCTGTTACTACTGTACATGTTGGTTGCGTTATAGTACCTATTATTGGAGAAGCTGGTGTTAATGGAATTGCATTGATTACAGCACTTCCT
>JANXXP010000289.1 GCA_025350595.1 Bacteroidota bacterium | reverse complement strand
CCTTCGCTAAAATAGCCCACCGGGCTATTTCTTAACGCTCGGGCCCCTTTGCGGATAATGGATTTTTTTTAGCCACTTTTGAAGGGTTAAGATTGAAAAAAGGTAGGAAAGATTAGCTTTTAACATTTGTATGAAATTATTTTCTTCAGATATTGCTAGAATTGTTCGTGGTGAACTTAAAGGTCCTCCCGATCTTCCTGTTACAGAAATTGTTACTGACAGCCGGCAGTTAAGTTATACTGAAGGACTTGCATTTTTTGCCATTAGAGGAAAGAATCATGACGGTCACATATATATTGATAACCTTTACAAAAAAGGTATCAGAATCTTTGTGGTTGAAAAACTTCCGTCTGAAAGTGAAAAATACTCCGGAGCTGCATTTATAAAGATATCAGATACCATTGAAGCTCTCCAGCTGCTCGCTTCGTTTAAACGGAAAGCTTACAAATCGCCGGTAATAGCGGTTACAGGCAGTGCTGGTAAAACGGTGGTAAAGGAATGGCTTGCAGATATTCTGGGACTATCAACCCCTGTGGTAAGGAGTCCTAAAAGTTATAATTCCCAGATCGGAGTTCCTCTTTCAGTCTGGAAGCTCGATGAGAAATACAAATATGGAATATTTGAAGCGGGGATCTCATTGCCGGGTGAAATGGATAAACTTCGAAGGGTAATTGATCCAGATATTGGTGTTATTACAAATATAGGAGATGCCCATAGCGAGAATTTTACTGATAATAAGACCAAAGCAGCAGAGAAATTAAGACTTTTTACTGATGCCTCGCTGATAATATATTGCAGCGATCAGAAAATTATTCACCAACTGATTCTTAATAATGAGGACTTAAAATCCAAAACTTTAATTGACTGGTCATTTGAAAATAAGGATGCCAGTATTTTTGTAAGAAAAAATTCTCTGAATTCAGGTCACACTGAAATTCAGATGAAGTTTAAAAGTTTAACTCATGATTTTGAAATTCCATTCGGCGACAGGGCTTCAGTTGAGAATGCCATAACAGCTGCTTCCGTTTGCCTCGCCATGGGTACAGACCCAAATATCATCAATAAGGGCCTTTCATCACTTGTCTCAGTGGCAATGCGGATGGAGATGAAGAGCGGGATTAATAACTGTCAGCTTATTGAGGATTACTATAATTCGGATCCTGGTTCTCTGGGGATGGCAATTGAGTATCTGAAATCACAGAATGGTCGAAAATCAACATTGATCCTATCCGATTTTGTGCAGAGCGGAAGAGATGAAGATGAGCTGTATGGCGAAGTAGCAAAACTGGTGAAGAAGACTGGTATTGACAGATTTTTTGGTATAGGAAAAGCTCTTTTAAAACATAGTTCTTTATTTGAACAGGGGGCTCGTTTTTTCTATTCAACTGATGAGTTTGTGCGTAGTTTTAACGGGGGTGATTTCAGAAATGAGATAATTCTACTAAAAGGAGCCAGGATCTTTGAGTTTGAGAATATCGGAAAACTCCTTGAACTTCAGGTTCATCAGACTGTAATGGAGATTAATCTTGATGCTATATCGCATAATCTGAATGAGTTCCGGCAGCATCTTAATCCGGGGACCCAAATAATGGCAATGGTTAAGGCTTTTGCTTATGGAGCCGGTCCGGCAGAAGTCGCGGCACTTCTGGAGTATCACCGTGTAAGCTATCTTGCTGTTGCCTATGTTGATGAAGGAATTTTACTGAGAAATGCAGGAGTAACCTTGCCTGTTATGGTAATGAATCCCGATCCTTCTGCATCTGAAGTAATGATAAAATATAACCTTGAACCTGAACTATTTAGTTTTTTGTCTTTTGAAAAATTTACTGAAGCTCCATCGAAGCATGGACTGATTAATTATCCGGTTCATATCAAAATTGATACAGGTATGCACCGGCTCGGCTTCATGCCTGAGGATGTGGATGTCCTGACCAAAAAAATACAATCAACGGAATGTGTTAAGATCATTTCGGTCTTTTCTCATCTTGCTGCAAGCGATGATACTGCTCTTGATTATTTTACTCACAAACAGGTTGAAGTTTTTCTAAAGGCTGTTGAACAAATAAAGGATGCCACTGGATATACTTTTATTCGTCATATACTTAATTCTTCTGGGATAGTTCGTTTTCCTCAATATCAATTTGAAATGGTCCGTCCTGGTATTGGAATATATGGTGCAGGTCATTTTGAGGGGCTTTCGCTCAGAACTGTCGGTCGTTTTAAAACCAGGATATCTCAGATAAAGCGAATAAGAGCCGGAGAACCGGTTGGCTATGGTTGTGCTGATGTGTCAGATAAGGAGAGGAATATTGCAATATTACCAGTTGGTTACGCCGATGGTCTGAACCGGAAACTGGGAAACAGGAATGGCAGACTCTTCATTAAGGGTAAAATGGTTCCTGTCATCGGAAATATATGTATGGATATGTGCATGGCTGATATTACCGGATTGTATGCGGCAGAAGGTGACGAAGCAGAGATCTTCGGCGAAAACATTACGATAGACGAAATAGCTGAAAAATGCCAGACAATTCCTTATGAGATTCTCACTTCAATTCCGGGAAGGGTGAAAAGAGTTTTCTACAGGGAATAGCTTCTAATCTGACTTATTGTAAGTTATCTAGCCCAGTTCACTTATGTGTTCAAGGCTTGGATTGTCTATAATACCTATTTTTCGCCCATTGATTTTTATGATGCCGTCTGAAGCCAGATTAGAAAGAGTACGTATCGCATTTGATGTTGTCATATTTGAGAAGTGGGCTATATCCTCCCTTGATAATGTGACTCCCAATGTTTGCCCGTCATTCTCATAACCATAGGTATTACGAAGCACAAGAAGTGACTCTGCTATTCGTCCTCTTACATGTTTTTGTGACAGGGAAACAGTTCTGTTATTTGAAAAACCAAGCTCTTCAGTGACAAGCTTTAGAAACTTCAGAGCAAGAATCCCATTCTTCTTAAGGACATTAAGCAATGTGTTCTTTTCAAAAACACATATTGCGGAATCTTCAATTGCAGTTGCAGAAAATGACCAGTTATTTTCGGTAAAAAGAGCCTGATGACCAATAAGTCCCTGTTGTTTCACCATCTTTAGAATCTGCTCTCTTCCGCCGACACCTTCCTTGAAAATTTTAGCTTTCCCTGAAGCCAGACATATAAGTCCCTTTGTTTTATCACCTTCCTTAAACAGAAATTCGCCCTTCCTGATATTTGAGAAGGTATGATGCTGCGCTATTGTCTCTTTGTCTTTCTGACTTAATCCCTTAAATATAGAGGCAGATCCTTCAAGACATAATTCAATATACTGATTACTATACTGCATGAATAGATTATGTTAAACAACATACAAAGGTAATAAATAAAATTAAAAATATGTAATTTAACATTTTTTAACATATTCATTTACAGGTAGTTGTAATTCAAATTAGTACATCGATTTTATTTCAAAAAATGTCTCCAAACCGGTTTATCAATTTCCGTAGGTTTTAACCGGCAGTAATTGATAAACATCAGAGAAGTATTAGCGTATTGATAATTAATACCTTGC
>JANXXP010000282.1 GCA_025350595.1 Bacteroidota bacterium | reverse complement strand
TTTGCGTTTTCCCATAAAACAAAATCTCTTTTAACCGTGTAACCTGAGTTAAGATTTAAACCATAAATAAGCCCTTTTACTTTTTCATTAAAATGTTTCAACCTCAGGCTTATCCTTCCCAGTTTCTCGTCGTTAAATTTCCTGTAACCATTATCGTTTAATAAACTAAAGCCAACGCCAACATCTGTTTTTCCGATTTTCTGCAGATGAGAAAATGAGACTGTTGAAAAGAACTGGGGTGAATTCCGCCAGATCCAGTTTTTATTTTCAGGTTTTCCGTACAACCCGGTCTCGGTAAAGAATCTGGTTTCAGGGATATTGGTTGCGTCTGAAGTTCGAAAGTTAATAATACCATTTAATGCAGAAGATCCATACAAAACCGATGATGCTCCCTTGATTATTTCCACCTGTGAAATATTCTCAAGTGGGAGAAACTGCCATTTAATGTTACCGGCATCGGGAGATAACACAGGCAACCCGTCAATCAGAGCAAGCACCCTGCTTCCGACACCATAGCTGAAACCGCTTCCTCCCCTTATTGATGCCTGACCATCCAATACTTCAATTCCAGGAGTCTTGTTAATCAGTTCCTGTGCATCTGTAATGTGGGCTTGTAAAAAATCAGTTGATTTAAGAATATCCATAGAAACAGTAAGCTCTGCAACTCTTTGTTCTGTCTTATTGGCGCTTACAACTATCTGTCCGATTTCCTGAATTTCAGTTTCTAATGCGACATTTAATTTTAAGGTGTCTTTTGATACCAGGTCTAAAGATTTTGAATATGGTTTGTAGCCTATGAACCTGCAGTCGATATTTATTTTATTATTATCTGATTTCAGGAGAAAATATCCGTTTTTATCTGTTGTGATTCCATGGGTTTTATCATAAATAACATATACCCCATGAAGAGGTTCACCGGTGACATTGTCAAATACCTTACCCATAATAATACCCTGAGCGTTGGTAAGGTTATGTAGTGAACTTAATAATATTGTTATGATTGTCAGAGTATACCTCATTATTTAGGCTTGAAGGTCATCCTTATATTGGTGGGTACACCTGACAAATTTGGGTAACTTGTTGTAATTTTTAATGAAGATTTGGTTAGCTCTGCAACTTTTGTTATCAAAGGTATTGGCAGTGAGTCAGTAGTAATAATTATCTGGGTATCATTATAAGCAAATTTCCATGTGCCTTTATAAATCCCAAAATTTCCTGTTAAGTCTGCATTGAATTTGGCCTCTCCCTTGAAATTTTTCAACATCCCGTCAGGTCCACTTGCATCTGCTCCGTTAGCCAATAGACTATCGCTTATCCAAGTGGATCCTGTTAGAAGTTTTAATGATTCAGATTGATTATCTTTAGTACAGGTAGAGATGAAAATACATCCAAAAACAACTAATAACAATGCCAGGTTTTTCATAGTTACTCCTTATAATAATTATATAACATTTCAAGATCCTGTTGGTTCAGATTAAAAGGTATTCGGCATATGGCTTACGGCATACGGCTCATCCGCACATTACTTCTTCATTGCCTTATGCCTAGTGCCTTACGCTTATTTTATATCCCTGAGTTTAAGATTCTTATACGACACTTTGTTCCCATGATCCTGAAGAAGAATATGGCTATCAACTACTTCTCCGAAGCCAGGAGACGTTTTGAACTTGCTTTTAGCTACCAGGTCTTTCCATGCCTGATTATTTCTGTCATATTCAACTGTCATCTGGCTATTAAGAAAATGCTGGACATGGTTCCCATTAACTATGATTGTCGCGTGGTTCCATTTATCAGGACCGTTATCAATTTTGTTGGCCTTTGGAGGGATAAGATCGTAAAGTCCGGCCATTGTTCTGTTCCCGTTAATGCCAAGCTTGGCATCAGGATGCAGTTTGTCATCGAGAACCTGGTATTCACATCCAACATTTGTTTTCCCGTCAATAAAATATTTGATTCCGCTGTTAGCTCCCGGTGTGTACATGAAGTCAACCGAAAGTTCAAAATTCTTATAGCTGTCAATTGTAATTATATCACCACCGGATTTAGATTGGGCAGAAGGAGGAAGAACGGTCAGTACTCCATCTTTCAATTCCCACCCTGTTGCAGGAAAAGTTGGAGTTTTGTACCCTCTCCATCCTGCGTTTGTTTTTCCATCCCACAGGAGTTTCCACCCGTCTTTTACTTCCTTTGCAGTAAGTGTGTTATCGGCATTGCTAGTTTGGCTTTTTGCAATATTTCCTGAGGAAATAAAAATCAATGCTGCAGCGAATACATAAATCAGTTTCTTCATTTTTCTTATAGTTTAAGTTTATTGTTTCTTGTCGTTTTCTGCCATGCCCTGTGCCCTGTGCCCTGTGCCCTGTG
>JANXXP010000249.1 GCA_025350595.1 Bacteroidota bacterium | reverse complement strand
GAAAGGTATTTCAAGCAGATGGAGGGATATGAACCCACTGATCAGGATGTTCTCATGACAGATATTGTATCCTATTCCCCACCCTTTGGGCTTTTAGGAGTTTTAGCTAACAGCATGTTCATCAATAAACTGTTAAATACTATATTTAACTATCGCGAAAAAACTCTGGAAAGACGTTTTCCAATGACTTATACAGAAGGATGATGTTTTAATTATTGCTAATCAGTGACTAAAGTGAGCTAAAGTTTAGAGTTCCTAAAGTTATAAAATCAGGTGTTATTAACAAATTTCTTAACTGGATTAACATTTTTAGGATTTATTAATGAATACTTAACCATGCAAACCAATCGACGACAATTTATTTCAACCGCTGTTGCGGGAGGAATAGCAGCCACATTGCCTTTTTCAGCCTGCGGTTCTACACCACAAATTTCTGATAATAATAGCAGAAAACCAGATTATAGAAAACTTGATGAAATACTTAAAAAACCAATATTTAAGAAGGAGTTGTTTGCTACACCGGTAATCATTGAGACTCTTGAATTGCTCCGTTTTAAAGATAGCTTCCTGTGTCGGGTAAGATCTAAAGATGGGGCCGAGGGTATTTCCGTTGGACATAGTGGTCAGTTGAGGTCACAATACCCTGTTTTTACGAACCTCCTGCAACCTTTTTTTATTTATAAAGATGCCCGTGATCTTGACCTGTTGATTGAAAAGGTATATATCTACAAACTCAACTTCAGATTATCCGGAATGGCTCTGGGTGTTCCTCTTGCAACAATTGAGTTTGCCATTCTCGACATGATGGGGAAGATTGCCGGAAAGCCTATTGGTCAACTTATTGGAGATATCCACCATCCGGAAGTTGCTGTTTACCAGGCTACAGAGTACCGTGAAAAACCAGTACCAGAGTCAATGGAACTGATTAAAAGAGACGTTGCAGAATATAATGCGAAGGCACTTAAGATTAAGGTAGGGGGACTAATGTTCGGCACAGCTGATATTAATGCTGTTGGCCCTTCAGGCAGGACTGAAACAATTATTCCTCTTGTCCGGAAGACTTTTGGTGATGACATGGTTCTTTACGCTGATTCTAATGGTTTCTATTCTGTTAATGAAGCTATCCGGGTAGGAAAGTTACTGGAAGAATATCATTTCCAGTTTTTTGAAGAACCTGTACCTTTCGATTGGTATGAAGAGACCCGTCAGGTAGCTGATGTTCTTACGATACCCGTAGCCGGAGGAGAACAGGAATACAGTCTTCATGGATTTCGATGGCTCATTGCCAATGACGGTCTGCAGATTGTTCAGCCCGATTTCTTCTATTTTGGGGGAATGATCCGTGCAATGAAAGTTGCACTTATGGCTGAGGCATTCGGAAAACCATGTACTCCTCACATGACAGGCGGAGATTTAGGATTTCTTTATATGATGCATTTTGTATCAGCTCTTCCCAATGCACTGAATTATCATGAATTCAAAGGGTTTAAAACAAATACCATTTTTGAATGCAAAACATCACCATTAAAAAGTATTAATGGTCTGGTGAAAGTTCCTACCGGCCCCGGATCAGGGGTTGATATAGATCCGGATTTTATCAGGAAACACGAAATTGTTAAGGGATGAAAGCCTTCGAAACGACTGATAAAAAAGACTGATAAGATTGCTTTGCGATTTCCAATCCGGACTTGAAGGAGATGCTTTTGTAATTACCTGATATTTAATCAAATAAAAAATCAAGGAGGGAGTAAAATTAGGTTTATCGAAAATCAAACAGTATATTTGTTTTAAACAACGGCACCAAAATAATAGTATTCAGAGGTTCCCATAATAGATTTCTTTACATGAAGAACGAAAAAGAACTTAGCCGCCGCAAATTTCTCTCCAATACAGCTCTGGCTACTATTGGTACAATAGGCGCTGTACAACTTTTATCCTCGTGTGCGGGGAGTAGTGCAAAAAAGGGAGAATTAAAACTACCGGAATTACTTACCCAGGCGCCCGATGGCAAGGTGTTGAAAGCCGGACTTATAGGTTGCGGAGGAAGAGGAACGGGTGCTGCAATAAACTTTCTTGATGCCGGTCCCAATCTTCAGATTGTAGCTTTAGGTGATGTATTTCAAGATCGTCTTGATAAATGCCGGGATGAGTTAAAAACACAGAAAAATGTTGAAATTCCCGATGAAAAGTGTTTTTTAGGCTTTGATAATTACGAGAAGGTGATTGATTCGGGAGTTGATATTGTGCTGCTTTGCACACCTCCTCATTTCCGTCCACAGCATGTTGAGGCAGCAGTTAAAGCCGGGAAACATATTTTCATGGAAAAACCCTGTGCTGTCGATCCTGTAGGAGCACGTTCAGTTATGGTTTCATCTGAAAGAGCAAAACAAAGCGGACTTTGTATTGTAAGCGGAACAATCCGCCGGGTACAGAAAGATTTTATGGAAACCAGGAGAAGAGTATTGAACGGAGAAATAGGCGAAATTGTAAGTGCTCATATAATTCGTAATGGCGGATCTCTTTGGGTTATAAAAAGACAACCCGGGATGACAGACATGGAGTACATGCTGCGTAACTGGGCCAATTTCTGCTGGCTGTCTGGCGATCATATAGTTGAACAGTTTATTCACGAGATAGATGTAATGAACTGGTATATTGGCAAAAATCCGGTAAAAGCAATGGGATGGGGCGGTCGTCAGCGGAGGATTACAGGCGATCAGTATGACTTTTTCAGCATAGAATATCTTTATGATAATGGTATGCAGACACATTGCGCAGCAAGGCAGATAACAGGTTGCAGCAATCTGACAAAACAACTCATTACAGGGACAAAAGGATTTGCAAATGCTAAGGGTCAATTATATAATCTTAAAGGAGAGGAAATCTGGACCTATCCATACCCTGAAGAAAATGCAACTGATCAGACTTGGAAAGTTATAGACCCATACGTGCAGGAGCATATAAATCTTGTCACAGCTATACGTACAGAAAATATTGTAAATGATGCTGAAGCTCAGGTAAATTCTACTCTTATATCTATTATGGGTCGTATATCTGCATACTCGGGGAAAGATGTTACATGGGATGAGGTAATGAATTCGGATCTGTATCTTGGTCCGAAAACTTATGCCTTCGGTCCTGTTACCGGAATACCTGAAACGATACCTGTAATAGGTGCCATGTAAGAGTAAGAACTGACTGTCTTAAATAAATAACTTAATTAAAATGTAATAAGATGAAC
>JANXXP010000233.1 GCA_025350595.1 Bacteroidota bacterium | reverse complement strand
AGATGTTCCTCAGGAAGCCAAGAGTCTGACATTATCATTTATTGGGATGGAATCACAAGTAATCAATATCGGGACTTTAACCCAAATTGATGTGACTATGGCTGAGTCGGCAATTGGGCTTGATGAGGTTGTGGTAATTGGTTATGGGTCAATGAAAAAGAGTGATTTAACAGGATCTGTTTCGCAGGCAAATACACAGAAGTTGGAATCCGTACCTGTTTATAATATTAGTGAAGCACTGAAAGGGCAATCTAGTGGTGTCCAGGTTAAGAATAATTCTGGTGCTCCAGGTTCAAGAATTGAAGTGAGGATCCGTGGCGGTAACTCCATGATAGGAAGCAATGACCCACTCTATGTAGTAGATGGCTTTCCTCTTACAGGAGGAATAGATCTCCTGAACCCATCTGACATTGCGTCTATAAGTGTTTTGAAAGACGCTTCGGCAACTGCAATATATGGTTCAAGGGGAGCAAATGGAGTTGTTATTATTACTTCAAAAAGAGGAATAGTCGGACAAAAAGGTTTAATCAGCATCAATAGTTATTTTGGCCAACAGGAGGTAGCCAACCGTTATAAAGTACTAGATCCTAAACAATATGCCGTAGTAGCTAATGAATGGATGAAAAACAGTGGGCTAGCCCCTTACTTCAACGTCGACAATGTTTCTAATTCTGGCACGGATTGGCAGGATGCTATCTTTCGGGTTGCCCCAATTCAAAATCATACAATAACATTCTCTGGAAGTTCCGAGAAAACAAGATATTCTCTTTCAGGAAACTATTATAAACAGGATGGAATTGTAATCAGTTCAGGAATTCAAAGAGGTTCTTTCAGGCTTAATCTTGATCATGATATAAAAAGCTGGTTAAGTTTATCGGAAAACCTTATCATGTCGCGAAGTGAGCGGTTTACAGTTCCGGTTGATAATGGTTCACGTGGTAACACAGTTTTGTCAGGAGCATTATCAGCTCCGCCCACATTGCCAGTTTATGATGCCAATGGTCAATATACACGAATAGAGCAACAATATCCTTTCGTTGATCCAACAGATATGAGAAACCCACTGTTATACAGCAAGCCATGGAAAAACAGGACATTAGCCAACTCAGTGCTGGAAAATACCGCATTAGTGATAAAATTTATGGATGGATTATCATTTAAAACTTTATTAGGATTAGAATACGAAACTGATGCCGGGGATACTTTCACTCCAATTATTTTTTCCGCTGACAGAGGCAGCGCTTCATTATCAAATTCCTACATGAATTCATTCCTTAACGAGAATACCCTCAACTATACAAAGAAATTTGCGAACTCACAGAATTTGGATGCTTTAGTCGGATTTACTTACCAAACGAATACGAATACATATTCAGGAATAAATGTTTCTGGTTTCCCAAATAATATTACTGAAGATTACAATATTGGATCTGCTTCAACGATCAGTCCTCCTTATTCAAGCACTTCTGAATGGACCCTTGTTTCATGGTTAGGGAGAGCCAATTACTCTATAAAAAATAAATATTACATCACAGCCAGCGTCAGGGCAGACGGCTCTTCAAGATTTGGGAAAGATAACAAATGGGGTATTTTCCCTTCCGGCGCACTCGCTTGGCGAATATCCGACGAATCTTTTATGAGTAATGTTAATTTCATTAATAACCTGAAGTTACGGGCAAGTTATGGTATAACTGGTAACACCGCCCTCTCACCCTATCAGTCTTTAGACAGGTTATCTTCAGTGAGATATATTGATGGAGGCCAGGCAGAGAGTATCGGTTATGTTCCTTCGGGGATATCTAACAGTAAGCTGAAATGGGAATCTACGGGGCAATTGGATATAGGTTTTGATGCAGGAATTATCAATGACCGGATTGTATTTACATTTGATTATTACAAAAAAAACACCCGTAATCTTTTAGCTTCTGTTCCCCTTCCTCCATCCGTTGGTTTCGGCTCTATTCTTCAAAATATTGGTGAGATTCAAAACGAGGGAATAGAATTTAGTGTTACGACAGATATTCTTACAGAAGGATTTAAGTGGGATGTTTCCGCACAGATTTCAACCAATAAAAACAAAGTTATTAAACTCGAGGCAGGCCATGATATTATTTCTACCGGAAATATTTCTGGATTGTCGGGTTTTAATATTGCACGGGTTGGACAGCCATTAGGGATGTTTTATGGTTATATTGAAGATGGACTTAATGACCAAGGCTTAATAAAATATGTAGATAATAATAATGACGGAGTTATTAACCCTCTGGACCGTGTTATAATGGGAAATCCATATCCTGATTATATTTTTGGCATTAACTCGAACTTTTCCTATAAGAATTTTGATTTGAGTATTTTTCTTGAAGGTGTTCACGGTAACGATATCTTTTTTGAAACCGGATATACAAATTTAAATTCTTTTCAGAGAGGACAAAACCAATTGGCTGATTTGTCTGGCAACTATTGGACCGCGGAAGATCCTAATCCAAATGCCAAATATCCCAAAATCAGCGCCGGTACCCAAATGCTTGCATCAAACCGTTTTATGGAAGATGGGAGCTATATTAGAATGAAGACCCTGGAATTTGGATACAATATTCCTTTAAAAAAATTAGGAATATCTTGGTTTAGTAAAGCACGGATATATTTGAAAGCAAATAATCTTTTTACACTTACTCATTACATTGGTCTGGATCCAGATGTAAATACCTCAGGAAATGATTCTCAGGATATAGGAAGTCGTTTAAATATGGGTGTTGATACTGATGGTTATCCTAATGCTAGAATATATGCTGCAGGAATACAACTAGATTTTTAATACAAAAAATAAAGAAACAATGAAAAAGACAATAATATTTTTACTTTTTACGGTGATCTTTTTATCATGCGAAAAGATGCTGGAGGAAGTGCCGAAAAGCTTTATAAGCAGAGCTAATTTTTATAAAAACGAGTCAGATGCACAAGCTGCAATAAGAGGAGCTTATTCTTCTTTTGGTACTGATTATTATGGCACAACATATTATTTATTCGTAGTACTCCATTCGGATTATGCTAATGGACGAGGTTCACAAGCCCCTATCTCCATCTTCGATAAAGTATTAGATCAAACGAATATTGATAGAGCTGCAGTAAACTGGTCCACACTATATGCGGCTGTTAACCAGGCAAATTCAGTACTTGGTAATGTGCCTAATATCACCAAAATTGGTGATGATGTAAAAAGCCAGATTTTAGCTGAGGCTCATTTCCTAAGAGCAATGGCTTACTTCAATCTTGTGAGGGGTTGGGGCGCTGTCCCGATTAAGACGACCGAAAGCGCTGATATTTCTTCGATAGCAGGTGTTCGTGAACCTGAAAGCAAGGTTTATGAATTAATTATTGAGGATGCTTTAGCTGCAGAAAAGGATTTGCCTGAATCTGTAGGTGACCAAACTGGCCGTGCTTCTAAATATGCAGCTAAAATGCTTTTAGCACAAGTGTATCTTACACTTGAAAAATGGAGTGATGCTGCCACGAAAGCAAATGATGTAATTACAGGGGGACACTATTCATTGGTATCAGTAAAAAAGCCTGATGATTTTTACAATATTTTTGCTACTGTTACCAATTCAGAAGATATCATGTCAGTACATCATTCCGCCACAAGAGAGTCTCAGTTACCAACCTATATGCACAGACCAAATACCCCACCGTATAATAATAGTAGTAGTGGGTATTTTGCCTGGTTACCAAACATGAATTCCTTTATAGGGAATAGCTGGGATAATAAAGATCTTCGAAAATCGTTTAATTTATATACAAAATATCTTGGACTTGATGGTGTTAGTGTTTCACTACCTTCTGCTTCGCCTATTCTTTTCAAAAAATTTATTAAATCTCCTGACGGATTTGGTATTTATAGTGTTCCAATTTATCGCTATACGGAGGCATTTTTAATTTACGCGGAAGCTACATGTATGGCTGATGGGACACCCTCAAGCCTGGCATTAGAGAGGTTGAATATGATTAAAAGAAGGGGTTATGGCTATGATCCTACTCTGGTATCCCTCGTTGATTATCCAGCAGGAATGAGCAAAGACGCCTTTCGTGATGCTGTTTTAAATGAAAGAGCTTATGAATTTTTGCTTGAAGGAAGTCGTTGGTGGGATTTAAAAAGGACCGGAAGGGTTAAAGAAGCAATGCAAGCGGCAGGAAAAATTTTTATTGATTATCGTCTTTTATGGCCAATCCCTTCAAATGAAATAAATAATAACCCTTCACTTAGCCAGGCAGACCAAAACCCAGGCTATTAATTTATTGGATTTAAAGAACGGTTACAGGATTAAAATTTATGATTATCGGGAATCATGAATAAAACTATAATTGTTGAATAGTTATAACCCCCTTCCCAAACAACCTCCTCTGGAGGGAAGGAGCACAGGGGAAGACTTTTCCTCCTCAGGGAAACGGGAAAGGGGGTTATTTGGTTGAAAATGGAAGTACTTTAATATTAACATCATAAAAAAATACTTTTTTGTTCCTGCTTTTTCTAATGATTATCTATAGTCCTATTATAATGTAATTCTCCAAACATGAGGAAAGTATTCTTTTTATAAATGGTGATTTATATGAATTTAGTGATATCATTAGGAATGAATTGTTCTCCATGATTCTTTAGGTTTCGAGCTTTGCTGAAACGTAAATTTTAATTTTTTAATATCTCTTAAATTTAAAATTATGAATAAATACATACCAACTTATTTATCACTAATATTCTTATCAATTATCCTAACCGGGATACCTGTTAAAGCCCAGAATAAGAATTCAGACACCATTGATATTTGTATCTATGGGGGTACATCAGCAGGTGTAATTGCTGCATATACTGCAAAAGAAATGGGGAAAAGTGTAATCTTAATTGAACCGGGTAATCATTTAGGCGGTTTAACTTCAGGAGGATTAGGGCAAACTGATATCGGAAACAAATATGCAGTTACCGGGGTTTCCCTTAATTTTTACCGGCGCATAGGTAAGCATTACGGGAAATTGGAACAGTGGACTTTTGAACCGCATGTTGCAGAACAGGTATTTAATGAATATATACGATCTGCAGATATAAAAGTTATTTATCAACATAGACTTGTTTCAGTTAGTAGCGCTGGCGGCTTTATCAAAGAAATTACTATAGAGAATTCTATTAAACCTGGCAACTCTTCTTATCGTATTATAAAAGCTAAAGTGTATATAGACTGTACCTATGAGGGTGATTTAATGGCAAAATCAGGTGTTTCATATACTGTTGGAAGAGAATCTAACAGTACTTATAATGAAAGCTATAATGGTGTTCAGTTAAGAGATGAACATCAGTTTCCTGACGGAATAGACCCGTTTAAAATTCCCGGGCTACCTAATAGCGGTTTACTGTGGGGTATAAGTAATGATACCCTGGCCCCAAATGGATCTGGCGACAAAAAAGTACAGACATATAATATTCGTGTGTGCTTAACAAATAACCCACGCAACCGAATGCCGATTACCGAACCAGATGATTACAATCCTGATAGGTATAAATTATTACTAAGGTTTATTGAAAAAAATCCTGCAAAAAGCATTGAAGATTTCATGACGTTAAGTATGATGCCTAATAATAAAACTGATAGTAATAATAATGGTCCTTTTTCAACCGATATGATTGGAATGAATTGGAATTATCCCGAAGCTAATTATGATGAGAGAAGAGAAATTCAAAAAGCACATGATAATTATATAAAAGGATTGTTTTATTTTATTGGACATGATCCACGTATGCCTTTGACCCTTCGTACTGAAATGCTTCAATGGGGTTATCCCAGAGATGAGTATATTGACAATAATAACTGGACACCACAGATGTATGTGAGAGAAGCACGGAGAATGATTGGTGAATATGTTATGACTCAGGCAAATTGTGAAAGTAAGGAAGTAGTAACTGATGGTGTTGGATTAGCAGCTTATACAATGGATTCACATAATTGCCAGAGAATTGTTATAAATGGTATGGTTAAAAATGAAGGAGATGTACAAATAGGTGGATTTGATCCTTACCCGGTATCTTATCGATCTATAATTCCAAAAGCTAATGAATGTAAAAATTTATTAGTTCCGGTTTGTTTATCAGCTTCCCATATTGCGTATGGTTCTATCCGAATGGAACCTATATTTATGGTACTGGCGCAATCTTCAGCAGTTGCCGCGAGCCTGTCAATCGACAATAAAAATAGTGTACAGGAAGTAAATATTAATCAGTTACAGCATCTGCTTAGAACTGATCCCTTAGCTGATGGTAGCGCCCCTGACATTCTGGTCGATAATGAAGACATCTCAAATATCGTTATTAAAGGTTCCTGGATTTTAGAAAAAACAGGAGGATATGGACCAACCTTTTTAGTAGATACTTCCAAATCGCAATATGCTAAATCTGTCAGGTTTATCCCTGAAATAAATAAAGAAGCAAACTATGAGATTTATACATATTATCCAAAATTACAAAACGGAGCAAAACAGACTGTCATTGCTGTTTTTAATGGTAACGTAAGAACAGAAAGAATCATTAAAAGATCTCAAGTTCAGGTAATTGGGCAAACTTCTGGGGAGTGGTTATCTTTAGGGAAATATAAATTAACTAAAGGTAAAAAGGCATATGTAGAAATTTCTAATAAAGATGCTGATGGAGTTATAGTAGCAGACGCTGTCCTCTTTGTGGAGGAAAAATAGTAAGTAGCATTTGCAATACGAAAGGCAAAATTAATAAGAACCCTCAGTTTAATGTTTTTAATATTACCCTTGTTAGTGTAATTATTATGGAGCATTAGTTAGTGATACTGGCTAAACGAATAGGCTGCTTAATAAATAAAATATATCTATCATGAAAGGAAATAAAGGAAAAGACATATCAAGAAGGACCTTCATTAGTGATTCTGCTGTCGGAGCAATTGGTGTAGTTGCAGGGATTCCAATTCTTTCAGGCACTAAAACTTATGCTGATACGTTGCCAGTTTCTGGGAATGAAACGTATCATCTTTCCAGGCAAATCCCAATAGAAGATGAGTATGATATAGTTATTGCCGGAGGAGGGCCTGCAGGAGTTGCGGCTTCTATCAGTGGTGCCAGACTGGGAGCTAAGGTCCTGATAATTGAAGCTACCGGTTGCTTGGGTGGAATGGGAACTTCAGGTCTTGTAACCGCTTTTGATCCAATGGCTAACGGTGAAGAACTATTGGTTGGTGGTATTATGCGTGAAATTGTCTCCAAACTATACAGGAGAGGTTTTTTAGGCCCTGATGAACGTCCTGAAATTTACAATAAAGCTTTCCTTCATTGGACACCTTTTAATGTAGAAGGATATAAACTAGTTTTGGATGATCTCGTAACTGAAGCAGGAATTGAAGTGCGTTTTTTTACGAAAGTCATTGATGTGGAAACAAATCCGGAAAAGGGGAAAGTGGATGGGGTTGTTATAAATAATATAGAAGGTTATCGATTTATTAAATCCAAAACTTTTATTGATTGCACCGGCGATGGAGTTTTGGCCAATTTATGTGGCGCTATATGCAGGGAAGCCGGAAAGGACACACCAAACATAATGCCAGCAACACTTTGTTCCTATTTTACAAATATAGACTTCGATAAATCAGTAAAAGCTGAAGTTCACCCCTTACTTTTAAAAGCGATTGAGGATGGACATTTTACTCAACCTGACAGACATTTGTCAGGCGTGTCAAAGGTGGGGCATTCAATTGGATACTTGAATGGAGGGCACATTTTCAACCTCAATTCCCTTAGATGTGAAAGCCTTGCAAAGGGGATGATGCTGGGAAGGAAAATTGCAAAGGAATATTTATCCTTTTATAAGAAATATGTTCCTGGTTATGAAAATGTAGAACATGCAACAACTGCATCTGTAATGGGAGTTCGCGAATCAAGGAGGATCCTTGGTGAATACGAGTTAAATATTGAAGATTACAAGTCGAGACGCAAATTCCCTGACCAGATTGGGATTTTTAATAAATATGTAGATATACATCCTTATGATACTTCTGAAAAAGAGTATAAACGATTTACAGAAGAAATGAACAAAACAGCTAGGCTGGAACCAGGTGAATTTTTTGGAATCCCCTATTCAATCTTAGTACCAAAAGGATGGACGAATCTTTGGGTGGCAGGGAGATGCAATTCGAGCGATGTAATGGTTCATGGATCCATCAGGGTTCAACCTGCAGCTTCGATGATGGGGCAGGCAGTGGGAACTGCTGCAGTCCAATCATTTAAAACAGGACAACCTGCAAATGACCTGAATACACAACAACTAGTATTAACCCTTCGTGAGCATGGAGCGATACTCCCTCAGAAAAATTTATCATCAATAATGACTCGTTCTTAATACTCTGAAAGGGGGAATAAAGACTATAATCTGGACAGATACTCTTCAAACCACTTTTATGTTGCTTGCTCTTGTACTCTCTGTTATTTACATTGCCAGAGATTTGGATATATCACTTATAAAGCTGGTTTCAACTGTAAAAGAGAGTTCGGTTTCGAAAATGTTTATAACCGACTGGCATCATGAAAGATTCTTTATAAAACAGTTTTTCAGTGGAATGTTTATAACTATTGTCATGACAGGTCTTGATCAGGAAATGATGCAGAAAAACCTAAGTTGCCGAGACATAAAGGAAGCTCAAAAGAATATGTTCACCTTCAGTGCGATACTCGTATTAGTCAATCTTTTGTTTCTTTTTCTGGGAGCCCTTTTGCTGATTTATGTTCAAACCAAAGGCGTGGTTGTGGCATCAAGTGATGACCTGTTTCCAACCATTGCAATTAAATACCTGGGACCATTAGCAGGAGTAGTGTTTCTGGTCGGCCTTATTTCGGCAGCTTTCCCCAGCGCAGATGGTGCTCTGACCTCTCTTACAACATCAGTGAGTATTGATTTTCTGGGACTTGATCGCAGAAAAGGGATTACTGAACGTACTAAGACAAGGATAAGGTATGTAGTACATTTATCAATAGCATTTGTGTTTTTTGTCTGTGTATTGATTTTCAGTAAATTAAATGACAAAGCCGTAATAGATAAAATTTTCACGATTGCAGGTTATACTTACGGACCCTTGCTGGGGCTTTATTCTTTCGGCCTGTTTACGAGTAGAAAAGTAAATGACAAACTAACTCCATTTATAGCCATAGGTTCACCGGTAACATGTTACATCCTGAGTGCGAATTCCGAAGTTTTATT
>JANXXP010000230.1 GCA_025350595.1 Bacteroidota bacterium | reverse complement strand
GGTACAAAACCTTTGGCAAGGATCTGATAATAACGCCAACTGGACGGACATAACAGGAGCAACAAATGACTCCTATGATGCAGGAGTTCTACCCGCTTCCAAGTTCTTCCGGAAGAAGGTAACCAGCTCCTGTGGTACTGGCTACACCAGCAGCGTGAAAATTACAGTTAATGATGAACTACAAGGGGGGACGATAGCGAGTGATCAGGCTATTGCTTATAATATAGCTCCATCACTTTTAATCGGAACACTTGCAACTGGCGGAAGCGGTACCTTCACTTACCAGTGGTACTACTCGGTGAATAATTTTGATTGGCAGGTAGTAATAACAGGGGGTGATGGGAAAGATTATCAGCCCATGGCGCTTTCACAGAAAACATACTTTAAGCGTAAGGTAACCGGTGGCTCTTGTGGTGAGAAATACAGCAACACTATAACTATTACTGTCTTTGACAGCCTGTTGCCGGGTGTTGTTAGTGAGGCGCAGAGCATCTGTTATAATACATCTCCAGCCCTTCTTTCAGGGACAAGCCCATCGGGAGGAAATGGCCAGTACTCTTACCAGTGGCAATATTCACTGCAGGGAGTTACCTGGACTGATACTACATTACAAGTTGGCATTTCCTTCAAGCCGGGTATTCTAAAAGTAAATACCTATTTCCGAAGGGCTGTCACAAGCGGTAACAGTAAGGCTTATTCAAACTTTGTGATGATAAAAGTTTATGATCCGGTTAGCCAACCTGTAACAGACCTAAAAGCAAGCTACTGCAAAGGGTCAGCTGTTAACATTAGTATTGTTAACCCGGCTTACCTGAGTTACAAATGGTACGATTCCCAGCATACTTATGTAATGGATGGTACGAAGTTTACCTTAAGCGGTATTACAGGAAGTAACACCGTTTACGTCAAGAGTCTTAATGCTAATAGTTGTTTAAGTGATTACCTCGAGCAGAAAATTATCGTTGATAATGTGAAAGCTGGGTTCACCCAGGATATAACTATTGTTACTCTTGGTGATGCAATCAAATTTACCAGTACCAGTGTTAATGCCAGCACTTATTCCTGGAACTTTTTTGAAGGTGATATTATCAGCGAAACAAACCCCGTTCATTATTACAACACACTTGGAGTTAATTCTAAGAAATTTGATGTTAAACTAACCGTAACAAGTCCGGGGGGGTGTATTGATTCCCTTTCAATGTTAGGAATAATTACCGTAGTTAATAATGTCACCGGCATAGAATCAAATAAGGCTGCCGTGTTCTCTTATTATCCTAACCCAGTTAAAGAAAAACTTTTTCTGGAGAGTGACGAAATAATAAAAACAGTTAAAATTTTAAATATTAGCGGTAAAATGGTCCAATCTCTAACTTTCGATAATGAGATTGTTTCTGTTGATTTCAGCCAGTTTAAATCTGGTATTTACCTATTGGAAATTAAAGGTTTGAAGAATTCAAAGAAAAATATCAAAATCATAAAACAATGAAAGCTATAAAAATATGCCTGGTGTTTTTTTTTCTGGCCGCTCAACTTTTTCTTTCTTCATGCGATAACCGAAAGGATTACTTTATTGAGGTTAACAAAGCCCCTATCCTAACCCTCGTTAAAAACGGGGTTGAGCTTACGGGTAACACTTTATTGGATTCGCTCAAAATCGGGGAACCGTTCTCTTTGAATTATTTCATCTCAGATGAAGAAAAGTTAAGAATCCAGATTACACATGAGCAACAGCAAAGTACAGTTGATATTGGTTCTGAATTAATTAGTTTCACTGGTGTAACTGAAGGACAGGCCCAAGTTACCCTGATGGCTAAAGATTCTTTCAATGAAGAAGCAAAGTTTTCTATCTCATTTACTGTTTTTCGCAATATTGCCCCGGTTGCTTTGTTTTCCGTTAAAAAAATTAGTGTTTCAAGCCCTTATGAATACGAGGTAGATGCTTCAGCCTCTTATGATAAGGATGCAAGATTTAACGGGAAAATAATTGAGTATGAATATACTCTGGCAAATTATAAGTTTAGTTCTACTCTGAGTAAGATCCGATATGTTTTTGGTAGTGCCGGTCAGAAACAGATCCGGGTTCGGGTAAAAGATAATAGCGGTGATTGGTCCGGCCTGGTATCTCAATACGTGGTTTTAAATTGAGTTTTTGGCTTTAGTTCATGCCAAAAGAACTCTTCAATAGATAAAGAATTTATTCTAAATGATTAACTTTGTTAGATGATTAGAGAATGTAAAATAATTAAAGAAATAGCCAAGGGAGGACAAAAGACTGTTCATCTGGCAGAACATCCAGAAATTGGCCCTGTAGTAATTAAAAGAGGTGCTATTAAGAGCTTTACATCCCTTGAAAGAATCAAAAGAGAAGTTGAATTACTTTCTGAACTTAAATCAGAATTCTACCCTCAACAGTATCATTTTTACATTGATGTTAAACTTAAGGAATTTGAAATAGTTGAGGATTATATTGAAGGGTATCCCTTAAGAGAATCAGTTTCTCAATTCAGAAATCCTAAAGAAATTTTTTCGCTTTTAAATAAACTGGTCAATGGGCTAACTATAATTTGGGACAAAAATATTGTTCACAGGGATTTAAAACCTGAAAATATCATTATCCGTCCTGATGGAACTCCGTGTATAATTGATCTGGGTATTGCCCGATTTTTAGATTTAGAAGCTCTCACTAAGACAATTTCACCTGTTGGACCGTGCACACCTATCTATGCAGCACCGGAACAACTTTCTAACAATAAAAGTTTAATCGACCCTCGAACTGATTTTTTTGCTTTAGGAATAATAGCATTAGAACTATATCTTGGAGTGCATCCGTTCGATCCAGCTTATGTAGGTAATGAGTTTTCAATTGTAGAAAATATTTTACAAAACAAGTATGCACTAAATACTGAAACTATTGAAAAGAATGACAAATTGGTAGGCTTTGCAAATAATACGTTACAGACACAACCATACAATAGATTTAGGAATTACCAGATATTGAACTCTTTTATCGCTAAATATATTTAATATGAATGTATACCATCAAACTGGATTTAGAGATAAATGGAATATGGAATGTTTCCAGAAAGGTATTGGAGATGGTTTAATCTTTTCTCCAATTAATATCGACTCTGACAAATTATTAGGTTTAAATGGCACTCTAAAAGAAACGGGATTTCTTGACCCTCAGCTTTATTTGTTGAATGAGGCAAAAGGTACTTTAGATTCTTATCCCTACTTCCCGGGTAATTTAAAACCTGATTTTACTACACCTGATTTAGATAATAGTCATATACAATTAGCTCAGTTATGTGTTGACTATCAGATGGCCAATAATTTTCAATATTTAGTTATACCAACACGATATTATACAGACAATCCAACTAGTTATTTCGCACAAAGTTCAGATTACTTTGTTACCCCATTTTGTGATTTTGTAAAATATAATAAATTCAAAAAGAAAATTCTACTTTCAGTAATCGTTAAAACGATAATGCTTTCTGACGAGGAAAAGAGGAATGAGGTATTAAATTGGATAACAGGTCATCAGCATATTGCTGGAGTCTATCTAATTTTTGAAAATAATTTTGCAAGTAAACAAATAAAAGATTTTGATTATTTATTAAACGTATTAAGGTTCATTAAAGTCCTTAAGGATAATCACATGGAGGTACATCTTGGCTATACAAATACAGAAGCATTGCTTTATAGTATTGCTTTGCCTGATTCTATTACCATTGGTTCATATGAAAATTTGCGTTCCTTTGGCATCAAGCGATTCCGAGATTTAGAAAATAGTCCCATGAGGTCCCCAAATGCAAGATTATATAGTTCTAATCTTTTACAATGGATTGATTATGAATATATACAAGCGATGAAAAGTTTGATTCCTGATTATGCTAATTACTTTGACGATAGTGAATATAAGCCTCTAATGTTTAAGCCTGATTTTAAATGGCATTTTGCAAAACCCGAACCATATAAGCACTATTTTACCGTTTTCTATGAACAAATAAAAAGTCTTCCGATTTCACAGGAAGATAGAATTATTGATTTAAAAGGGAAGATAAAAAATGCCTTGTCTATCTTTAAAACCATTGAAAATTATATCCTCCTTGACGATGACAGCGATGGGTCTCACTTACCAACATGGTTCAATGTTATTAATGCTTTTCAAAAAGAATTAAATTAATAGTAGATGTTTCCGACCGAACTTGAAATGTCAGTTATGTTTGAGAAATTTCTAAAACAAAATTTTGGGAATTCTTATATCAAAGAATGTCAAGGACTTTTTGGTGTTCCTGATTTTGTTTTTTATTCAAAACAGAAGCAAGAAGTTTCAATTATATCATTTGAATTGAAATTAAAGAACTGGAAGAGGGCCGCAAAACAGGCTTTTAGGCATAAAAGTTTTGCAAATATTTCTTATGTAGTGCTTGCGGGAAATAAAAATCAGGCCGCTATAAATAATATTGATATGTTTGAAAGATACAATATCGGATTGGCTTCTTTTGATAATAATAATGATTTCAATATAATATATAAACCCCAAATCGGTAATCCCTTTTCTGAGAATCTTAATCAGAAAATTTTATCTGTAATTGGATCTAGCAGAAAAAAAGCTAAAAATATTGATGCTCTTGTAAGATAATAACCTTGATAGATAACTTCTGCTTTCTATTATATTTTAGCATTTAATTCATAATTTCATAGAATTGGGGCATTCCACGGAAAGCGGTGTTCACTACAATCACATTGATTATTTATTCCCGTGTCGCTATGTTACGGGCTACGCTCCGCTTCGGAAGCCTCGAAGCTGAAAAAGCTTCTTCGAGTTCTAAATCCTTCACAGCGCTAATGCGATGATTTGAGCGGTACAATGGTACACGACTAAAATCATAATTCAGAAGTGGTGTTCGCCCCGGGCTCACTCTATAAACAAGTTTTTTACAAAGTTAGCCATAAGTCCTAAAACGATGGCCATGCCCTCAAACATCCTACACACGCAAAAGACTACGGCATAAAGCCGCTTCGCTATTTATTCCGTTTCCTTTTGCACTTATTTAGTCCTTCTGGCTTTCGTCCGCTGGTAAAAACTTTGTTTAACTTAATTCTATCTCATTATGAAAAGCACACAGTCCACCCAGCAATCAATCGATTTTCTTCATGTAGCAGAAGTTTCTCTTAACTACGTTACAAAAGTTAAACCATCGGATCGCCTGACGGTAAAATGTTCCGGGGATGCACACAAGATCTTCTTCGACTCCTGGGATCAAAACGCCATTGAACATAAGGAAACTTTTAAAATGCTGCTACTTAACGGGGCAAACAAAGTCCTTGGAATTACCACGATATCTGAAGGAGGACTATCCGGCACTGTAACGGATGTTCGGCTGATTTACCAATACGCTATAAAAGGCAATGCATGTGGAATAATTATCGCTCATAACCACCCTTCAGGAA
>JANXXP010000187.1 GCA_025350595.1 Bacteroidota bacterium | reverse complement strand
AGCCTTCGATGATATCGTGGAAAAAACCCGTGAAATCATCAGGCCTGGAAGAAAAGTATCAAGAAAATTTAAGCAAAAACGACCTTATTCGATGAACTACAAGCGATTATAACAAAATTCTTAACTAAACGACATTGATTACTTATTCCTCAAAACTTTATTTAAAAATCTGACAGAATAACTTCTAATTAAGAGTTTCTTGTTTGCTTCTATTTTAAAACTTTGAGCCTAAGAACAGTAACCGACCAGGCCGGGAATAGGTACTTAAAATTGGTTCCGGCCATAAACGTAGCATTTGTGGGTATTACTCTGGCCGGATTGGCAAGTGAGTTTTCGTCATCAGGAGCGCCTGTTAAGGTGGTTGAATGACCATTAGGATCAACTTTAACAACATCTTTGAGACTTATATCTACCGATTCTGAAGCAGCTGTCGGGTTAGCCACCTTCAGGAGTACATCATTTTTACCAGCTTCAGTGCCGACAGATGCCGACCAATAACAATTGTCTGTATTCTCAGTGAATGGCAAAATTTGGGTTCCGGAATTATCGGAAAACAAAATTTTTTGTCCATAGTAAGATGGGGTACAGAAGTAAGACACCGCGTCGTTCCAGACAAGACATGGTCCATAATCACCGTGGCCAACAAAACCCGCATAATTGCCATAGACGGTCCACCACATTCTTGCAGAATTTTTTTCGCATCCCAGATGAAATACAGCATCCCGAACAGCATCCTTGTGATTTCCAATTTCATTTGGTGCACACCCCTGTGTCTGATTGGCCATCTCCGCTACACATATTTTTCCAACACCCAAATTGATATTGTTGTATTTTTCATACGCCCTGTGAAAATTCTTTTCAGTAAGATCAGGATAAAAATGTTCATCGGTATAATCCATCTTACACCCATTCGCTGTTGAACTACCAAAAAGGTTATGACTACCATTATATATGATTTTCATATTCGGATAATGAGCTATTATCGAATCGCGGATCATAGTGAAACGGGTTGTATATTGACTCCAATTACCATGAAACGTAGTGTCCATCTGGCATTCATTACCTATTTCAACGTATTTTAGGTTATAAGCTGCCGAATGACCGTTTGCTATACGTTTATTTCCCCAAAAAGTTCCAGAAGCTCCGTTGCAATATTCAATTAAATCCAAAATGTCTGATATTATTGCTCTCATCGAATCAATATTATTATAGAGATTACGAACGCCGTTCAAGTAGGGAATAATGCCGGCCATGGTGGTATACATTGGCTCTGCTCCTAAATCTTCTGCCAATTGAAGATACTCATCCAAACCAAAGAAATGATCGTTTCCATATTTCCAGATATTTGCTTTGACGGGGGATCTTTCTTCTATCGGACCAATTGAGCCTTTCCAATACCAGGATTCTGACAGATTAAGTCCTCCGGTAGCGGCACCGCCCGGAAACTGTAAATATTTTAATTTCAAAGAGTCCAGCACCATGGCGAGATCGGGCCTGCAACCATTTTGACGATTTTTCCAGGTCGGAGGCATAACAGTAATGACGTCAATATAAACAGTACCGGTGGTGGTACCATAAATGACAAACCTGTTTGTTCCTGTAACACTTGAAATACCGCTGGAGGTGATATCACATGTGTAGTGCGCCCATTTTGTGATTGGCTTAAACGTAAATGATGCATAAGATTTGCCGCCATTGCTTTCCAGCTTTGTCAAAAGGTTACCAGCAAAATTGGCATCTTTTTTAGCCCAGAATGAGACCTTATAAGTGGTATTATTCACCAATTTCATTCCCCAGTAACCCGAGTCTGCTGCTCCGACATCACCGGACGCTACAGAGGTAATGTCGAGCTTAAGGCAATGCGTTTGATATGAATTGAGCAGATTCGTTGTGGAAGTGGAAAGACTACCCTCTGAGGAGCCTTGTTTTACCAATGACCAGAATCTTAGAAAATGAGCATTATCACCAACGCTGTCAACTTCTTCGAATGAAGGATTGCTGATCAACTGGGCATATAAACCTCCCTCAAACTGGTGGTTGAATTCTTCAACCTGTTGCCCCCTGCAAATTGGAGCAACAGCAACACCCGGGTGAGAAACATCGACGATACAGCTTGATGTTTTAGATTGCGTACATGCCGTAATTGTCACAAGGCAAATGACGGTTGTCAGTTTCAAAATCCCCCGGATTGTTAAGTTAACTGTGTACGTCTTCATATTTTTGTTTGCATTTAAATGAATAATCATACACCTGGAGTCTCAATTAATGTGATTTTGATATATAACGCATTGATTAACTTTATTTTGGCCACATACTGTTGATCAGTCCAACAGTACGGTCAACTAAAATCTGACCGCCTTCCGGTCCTACCAGATTACTTTGTACAACAGCACTATAACTTCCACCCTTAACAGCCTTTTCAGTAGGCAGGTACGATCCGGGTCCAGCCAGCTGGATAACAAATGTCTGCAATGCATTGCTCCGTGCCTGAATTCGAATCCCATAGTCGGTAAAAAGTTCAAATTCATTGGTGCAGATTGCCACATCCCCGATGCGAAGCACGTGTAACTCCACATCCAATTTTGGATGTGGATCCGTTCTCTGCTTCTCGAAACGTTCAACAACTGCTCTGTTCCATGCCATAGGAGCCAGCTCCTCGTTTGCCGTCGTTGAGTCTGCAGCAATCTGTGTTGCAGCTTTATCAAGGTTTCCTTTGCAGAGTATATATTCCTGTTCTGTAACCAAACGTATCGGTAAACTCAAGGTTTCCACCCTGTGGATTAATTGTACATCGACATAACGATCATCCTTAACAGTTTCGTAAGCTTCTTCAACCGCCAGGTCAATACGCCTGGCGATCTCCTCCAAATGGCTTAAATTACGAAGTTTGATCATCCGTTCTTCAGCAGCCTTACGGTACATCGGCCTGGGTGATTGATCGCCTGCAGCACCTATCCACCCAAGGACACAAAGGTCAGGGCCAAAGCGTTGTCTTAACTTCTCACGAACAGGATGCCAGTAGTCAGCATTAACAGCTGATCGGTTCTCAACTTCCTGTGCTGGACAGGGAACATCTATTGTCATAGCAATTAATTTACCACTTTTATCCCAAAAGAAAAGGATATTGACGTCGTGATCTTCCATCCCTTCCAGATTTAAAAATTCAGGAAGCTTGGTATTCCCATACATTTTGGCTGATCCGTCAGCATAAACAGCTCTTCGATTGTATGCAACAGCTGCATGACTAAGACCCCATGAAACACTTCCGAGGCGACGATTTTTCCACGCCTTAACAATTGCTTCGGTTACTCTCTGAACAAAGAAAATATTATAGTCTTCAACCTGCAAAACTCCTTTTTTTGGAATTGGATATTTGAATGTAAACTCTAAGTCATTCTCTAATACCGGGGCTGTGTGAGTGTGAATTGCATTCAGAAAGATTTTTCTCACATCTAATTCCGGTACTTGTTTATGCACTTCATCACGTAGCATTTTAAGAGTTCCGGTTGGGATACCTACTAAGTCGCAGGAGACCATTATCGCTGCATCGAGAGAACGGTTACCGTCGCGTGATTCCAGGGCTATTACATTAGCTGTCAAAGGTGTCTCCACTGTCTTTGCTATTCGTAAGTAGAATTGCCCGGATAAGGCCACAGGAAGTGCCGGAGTTATGTCGGCTACAGCGGTACCGATTTTTAATTTCGCTGCCTGTAAGTTCATAACCCATAACATAGTGATGAGAAAGAGGCCAACTGAGATTTTCTTGAATCGTCTTATGGAATCACGTCTTGAACTGATTTGCACTGGCACAGTAATCTTCGTATTTTCTTGTTCTTTTTCCATAATAATATATATTTTAGCTTAATATGTAGAAATGATGTTAAAGAAATATATTAATTTTTAATAGGCTACCTGCCGGTAAACAAGCTGTTGATTTGTGAAACCGTTTGGCTTACCAGTTGAGTACCTCCGGCCGGACCAACTCTTCCATTTTCATCCTGTGCCCCATATGCGCCCCCGGAAACAGCTTCGGCCGTCGGTAAATATCCGGCTAATTGACCAACATATAAATAATTTCCCTTATAAGTATAATTAATTAAAAAATCGTCACTGGCTGTTCCTGAAAGCTGCACAAGAAATGTCTGGGCCGCTATGCTCTGAGCTTTGATTGCATTTCCATAGCCGATATAAAGCTCAAAGGGATTATTGGCAAAAACAGCATTACCGATCCTTGTTGTGTGTAGTTCCCAGGTAAATGGAGTGATGCCATAACATGCTTTTTGGGTTAAGGTGTAGTCCCGGACCTGGTTACTTAATTCGGCAGATGACTTGCGGCAGCTTTGAGCAGTAGTGAACAACCTGCTGACCTCATTGACAATTCTGTTGGCATGAGTTGCTCGTCTGCTCCAACTGGTATCCCCCATTTCACCGGCCGACAAATTCCACGGCCCCTGATCCCCTGCAGCGCTGCATTGTTCGAGTATAAAAATCCCCGGATATTTGACCTGCAGCTGGCTCCGTACTTCACCCCAAAAATCTGCCGATACAACAGATAAACTGGCTACATCCTGGGCAGGACAGGCGATATTTATAACTATACCCTTGATATTGCCACCTGTATCAAAGCAGTACATCAGATTCAGCGATAGATCATTTCCACCTTCAAACCCCACGAAAGGGGAACCTTTATCGTTTACCGTACTCCCTAACATTACATTGTGTCCATCCTGGTAGACACATATACGGCTGTACCCTACATCAGCCATGCCCTTTGAAAATCCTACTGCTGCTGCTGTCCTGTTTTTCCAGGCCGCAACAACAATTTCGGTTAATTTGGGCAGCAATATCTGGTTACGGTATTCCTCTCCTGTCATCAAACCGGCTGGCTGGCTTCTATCGGGCGGAGTAAATGGATAAGGTGCCGTATGGGTGTGGGTCGCGTTTATAATCAGATTCCTGAGGTTGAAACCGGGAAGCTGTCCGAAAAGTAAATTTCTCAAATCCTTTTGCAGATTGAATGTGCCCTCAAGAATCTCCATTGAAACCATTATCGCCTGCATGTCACCGGATGCTGACTCAATTGCCATTGCCGTAGCATAAAGAGGGTCATGCACTCCCTCTGAGATACGCTCACCATATTGTCCAAATAACTGGACCGGTCTATTGGGTGTGATATCGGTGGATGCCCATCCTATCCTGATTCCCTGCACTTCTGAGACTCCTGATGACCTTTTTGAAATACATGAACAAAGAATCACCGGAATTATTAATAAATGGACAAAATAGTTTTTCATATCGCATTTTAAATTGTTTGAATACCCGGAAAAAATGTCTGTTGTTCCTTTTGGAGAACAACAGACAATTCAAAAACAATAACAATATAAAGTCTGATAAGTTAACCCTTTATTATTAAAAGACGAAAATTATGCCATTTATCTAATACCCGGGGTTTTGTACCAGTGTTGATGTTCCATTTACCTTACTATTATCAATTTGTGCCTGAGGTATAGGGTATATTTCGTGTTTCCCCTTGATGAATTTTGCATTCTTGAGGCTTGGTGCGTGTTCAGCAGGTTGTAAATTTTCATGATCAATAGTATGATTTATTTGATCGGCCATATAACCTGTGCCATTATCCCAGCGTTGTAGATCACCGAAATAATGCCCTTCAAATGCCAGCTCAAGCCTTCTTTCAAAACGAACTGCTTTACGGGCATAGTCTTGTCCCTTACTAAACTGGCCTGAGTACAGACCTACCTTGTAATTTGCAGCGGGGGTAGCAGTAAATCCTTTAGACGGATCGTTATCATCAATATAGGTTTTTACCCAACCGTCAGGATCAGCTGCACGTTCTCTGACCTGGTTTACATATGCTTCAGCATTTGCCAGACTTCCGGCTTCCACTTCGCATTCTGCCGCTAGTAACAGTACATCCGCAAAACGAATCATGTCATAATTTGCAGAGGTGACATAATCCCAACCTATAGTTTCTGAGAGTATATCCTTTTGAGATTTCCTGAAAAAATACTTTATCATATTGTAAGGACTTGATACTACTTTATTATAATACCAGGCACTTATAGGCAATCCCCAATCAAGCAAAGGAATTCCCCTGCGCATTACACTATTATCTAACCTTGAATCAAGTGTTCCTGCATAAGGAGTGAATGGATTACTGTCAGCTATATATGCATTATCCGGTAAATCAAAATCATCGTATGTATCAAAAAGAGGTAAGCCTGTAACCGCATCTGTTTTAAAGGTATTTATCGTACTCCTGGATACACCACCCAGGCCACTTCCCTCACACCCAGGTACCAGTGGTAAAACCAAACATAGACCTAATTGACCATTTGAGCCATATGAGCCGTCTTTTACAGTAAATTGAACTGCAAATACTGATTCAGTGCTGTTTTTAGTTGCGGGATCGAAATTATCATAGTATAATTTGTTCAATGCATATTTTTGCCCACCTGCAGTTACTCCATTGTTTATAGCATCTGTAAGCAAAGGTAATGCATTGACATACTTATGTTGTTGCATATATACCTCAGCTAAAAAGCATTTTGCAGCCCAGCTGTTTCCCCTGCCTCTGTAAGCATTTGTCGGAGCCAGGTTATCTGCAGCAAATTGAAAATCTGCTTCTATCTTCGGCCATATCGATTCAGTATTAGGTACGTTATAATTTTGAGCGTCGAAAGTCACGGACTCATCTACATAAGGCACATTGAGAAAATCCTTCGCTAATTCAAAATGCAATATTGCCCTTATAAATATTGCCTCAGCTTTTATTTGTGTGGCTTGCGTTTCAGTGAGCTGGTTTGGAGGCACATCCGGTAACAAACGCAATATAAAATTTGCACGTTGGATTCCATCATAACAAATACGCCATCTGTCATCGATTAAAAAGCTGTTTGTCGGTCCTATCACATGCTGTTCAAACATAGACAGATATGGTAAACCTGATAAACCCCACGCCAACTCATTCGTACCAAGTAATGAATAGGATTGGTTGCTGCAGTTGCACCAGATGGTGCCATCCATAATAAGGCCACGATAAGCACCTATTAATAAACCATTAATGCCGCTTTTAGTTGCCATATTTAATTTGGTAGTGGCACCTACTGGCGCAATCTCTAATGATTTTTTACATGCAATAAACGTTATCACCGATACCAAACTTATTGCATAAATTACTTTTATATATCTTTTATTCATGATCTAATGCTTTAACTATTAGTAAATTAAAATGACAGATTAACACCAAATAGATATTGCTTCTGGTTGTTCGGATAGTTTCCCAGATCTACTCCAAAAGTTTGCGATGTACCTGGTATTTCGGGGTCCAATCCACTGTATTTTGTAATCTGGAACAGGTTCATAATCTGGATATATAGCCTTAATTTCTGTATCTTAACTTTTTCAACAACAGAAGTTGGCAATGTATATCCCACTATTAATGATCTGCATTTCAGAAATGAGCCATCTTCAATTAAAAATGAATTCATTGCGGAGTTTTCACTGAAACTGCTGGAACTTAAATATTTCGGAACATTCGAGCTTGTATTTTTCGGAGACCACTGATTTAAGATATCGTTATTCACATTCCATCTGAAATATGAGAAATAGGTGTACGATTTAACCTCGTTCATTACTTTATTTCCATATGACCCGAAGAAATTCATGAGGAAATCAAAGTTTTTGTAAGTCAGTCCAAGATTTATTCCATATGTAAACTTGGGATGTGGACTACCCAGAAAAGTGCGGTCGTTGGGATCAATCTTTCCATCTGGTTTACCATCTTCATAAGTGGCTCCATTTAAATCCGCGTATTTGAACACTCCTGGTTGTGCATCCTGTTGGGTTGGTGATGCGGCAACATCGGCATCAGATTGGAAGAGGCGTTCGATCTTATAACCATAGAATTCACCTATTGAGTGACCTACCTCGTTGCGCTGATAAACCCCAAAGCGTGTGTCACTCGAAACATCAAAATATTGGGCGCCAGGTATGCTAACTATTGTATTAATATAATGGGTAATGTTACCACCGATCGTAAAATTCAGATCATTAATGCTACTCCTGTAGTTTGCAGATAACTCAAAACCTTTATTATTAACGTCACCAATGTTTATTGAAGGAGGTGTAGCACCGCCGGCAGTTGAGGGTAATGGCTGGGGAAATAATAATCCACTTATTGCTTTTTTGTATATTTCTGCTGATAATTGGAGCTTATTATTCAGAATAGTAGCATCGATCCCGAAATTGGTTATTATATCTTTTTCCCACCCGGTTTTGCTATTCCCAAAACGACTTGGATAATACCCCGGGGTGTTAGTATTAGCTTGTCCGGTGATATTGTAGTAGGAGCGGTACAAAGAGGTACCAAAGAGGGTAAACGCATTTGCATTATCGACGTTGGCCTGCGAACCTGATGATCCATAACTTGCTCTGATCTTAAGATCATTGATCCAGGATATATTTTTCATAAACGCTTCCTCAGATAAGCGCCATCCCAATGATACTGACGGAAAGACGCCATATCTGCTGTCTGCGCCGAATCTTGAAGAACCATCACGTCGAACGGTCACTCCCAGCAGATATTTATTATTATAAGAATAATCCAAACGACCGAAAAGAGAAAACAGAGCGTTTTCGTATGCACCGCTGGAGTTGGTAATTTGTTTCTGCCCGTTTGGCAAAATCAGGTAGGAAAAATCAGAAAGGAAAAAATCCTGTCTGCTTCCATAAAGAGCTCTTCCCAAATAATGAACGTATTCTGAACCTCCTAATACTGTCAGTTTGTGTTTGCCAAATGTATTATCGTATTTAAGAGTATTGGTCCAAATTTCATAAAGGTCATAGTTACTGCTCTCACCTAAAGAGTTAGGGGATGCGTAAGAGGTTGCATCAGTATAATTAATGGGTGTAAAATTAACATTATAAGCGTTTGTTGTACTCCCGCCAAAACTGGTGCGTGCTGTGAAATGGTTTAAAAAGTCAACCTCAGCATATACATTCCCTCTTATTATAATATTATTGTTTCGATTATTATATAAAGTTTTTTGCATATAAACCGGGTTCACCGAATTATTCCCAACAGTTGGGGTGGCAAATGTTCCCCAGTATTGGATTCCACTAATATCCTGAACCGGTGTCAATGGAATCATAGAGACAATACGATTTATAACAGTCCCTTCTCCCGTATTCGAATATCCATTATTCGAAAAGTAATACAAATTAACATTTTCACCAATACGGATATGTTTACCAACATTAAAATCGGTATTTATTCTTGCGGAATAACTCTTAAGATAAGTCTCAATAAGAGTACCGTTTTCATTCAGATAATTCAATGAAAACAGGTATCTTCCTTTCTCCGTTCCGCCACTTACCGATAAAATATGATTGGTACGCCATGCTGGTTTAAAAGCCGCCTGAAACCAATTGGTTCCGGATTTATTAACCTTCCCTATAATATAATTGTTATTACTATTACTGGGATCAAAAACGTATTTGGAGGGATCAACAGCAGGGTCACCTTCAAAGGCCCATGATCGTTGACCTCCAGGTGCTCTGTACATATAATCAGGCATTGGTCCGCTATACTCGTTTGGCCTTGTCGCAACCTGCAGGTTCCACCAATCCTGGGAATTCATTAAATTAAATGGATTGCCACTTATAGGCATTTGAACACCGGTATAACTATCATATGTAACTAAAGGGGCTCCGGCTTTTCCTTTTTTCGTTGTTACGATTATTACACCGTTTGATCCATTGACTCCGTAAATCGCAGCAGCTCCGGCATCTTTCAATACCTGTACCGATTCAATTTCACTCGAATTGATCTGATCGAGATTCTCTGCCACTCCGTCCACCAGCACCAATGGCCTGTTCTCGCCAAAGGAACTCAGACCACGTATATAAATCTGGCTGGCGCTTCCGGGAGAACCATTATTGATAATATTAAGGCCTGGAACTTGCCCCTGAAGGGCAACAACTCCTGATCCGGTTGCTATCGATTTTAAGGTTTTCATATCTGCAATAGATACTGCACCGATGATATCTTTCTTTCTTTGTGCGGTATATCCGGTCACCACTACTTCGTTTAATTGCGTCACCACCTCTTTCAATATAACATCAATCGCCATTTGTCCGTTTGATAAGACTTCCTGATCTGACATACCAACAAAACTGAAGACCAGAGTGGCATTCTTAGGTACATTATTTAATGTATATTTACCTGATGCGTCAGTAAGAGTGCCATTAGTAGTTCCTTTCACAATAACAGTGACACCGGTCAAAGAATTACCTTTTTCATCGGTAACGGTTCCCTTAACAGTACCCTGTTGCAGATTTTCTTTTAGAGAACCTGCTCCCTTTGCTGAAAGACTTAGTGAGAATACTACCATCAAAATGGTTGATAGTTTCAGAATTAAGAGGATTTTACTTTTTTCCCATGGAGAAAAATAAGGAACAATTTCTTTTTTCATAATTTTTTAAGATATTAGTTAGAGTTAAACATGATTACCCGTTGTACAATACCGGGTGTGATTGGTAATTAACCTGGACTTAATGCGGGGGAAAATAGCTGTAAACTATTTTCCCCTTTTTATCTTTTTATAAATTTTTGCATAGGCAAGATCTTTAAGATTTAAACTCAATATTATTTAATTTATACTTCTCCGGATGCTTTGAATAATTAAAGGTCAAAAGAAGATTAAAAAAACTCTCTCTGGATTATTAATTTAAGTTTCGCAAGTGATTTTAAGCCGCTTGCTTTAGTTCGAGGTTATCAAGATTTATAAAATGCTTAAAAGTTTCACTACGGTTAATGAGGGTATCCATGACTCTTTCATCGTCGATCTGGAATGCCTCGGCTATTATCCTGACCAGTTCCTGAAGGATTCCCCATATTCGTTCTGTAACCGAGAGCTGAACAACGCCATCAGTAGCTTGATGGAAAAGTCCTCCGATGGTTTCATAGGATTTAAACCGCTTGACAGTTCCAAGAATGTTGTATTGGAGCACCGTGATGGAGATACTGGCTATCTGGGAGGCAAAATCTCTGGATTGGGATTTCCCCAGTCCAAGCAGGCTCTTGGCTTCCTTAAAAAATACTTCGACGGACCATCTCATTGAATAAATATGATAGGCTTCGAAGAAATCAAGTTTAGTGTTGGTGGTCAGCAGTCCACTCCAGTCTCCATTTCTCGTTCGTCTGCAAAAGAAGAGTTTAACCTTTATGCCGAAGAGTTCCACTTCCGCCTGCCCGTAGTAAGACCTCAGACGTCGGCTGTAACTGATCTCCTTCCTTGTCTGAAGAAGCTTTACCATCTCTTTGGCACTTCTCATCTTCCCTTCATAACGGTACTTGGTTTTGGCCATTTTGATCATACTAAGAAAATGACACCTGGCATGTCTGGATTTGATAAACCTCACTATATCGCTACAGGTAAACCAACTGTCAGAGAGCAGATAATCAAAACGTATCCCTTCTTTGATGGCCCTTCTGACCATGTCTATAGCTTTCTGGGTTTTCTTTTGCGTGTACTCTTCAATCCTCTCCTGTACGGCCTCTGTTCCCTTGCGCTCCCTGTGGTACTGCTTTTGACGCTGGTCCCTGGTCATCCCGTAAGGTTTTTCCGGCCGGCTCCCTTCTTCACCATGAAGCGAGAAGTCCAGAACGGTCTGAGTCTTGCCATCAGTGCGACAAAGAAAAAGAGCCTTAAAGCCGAGAATGGAGCTGTGAGTCACGTGAGAAAATATCCGACCTATTCTCTCGATCTTTTTGCCGGTTTTGGGCAAGTCAGAGTCATCAACAATGAGGCAAACAGGATCCTTGCCACTGCAGGAATCGGCTCTGACTGCGATTTTCCCGATCAACTGCAGATTGATCCTGTACAAGATCTGTCTCCAGTCCAAAGAACTATTAGCCATAAAGCGGTAGAAAACATCCTTCTTGCATGAGAGAACCTTAAAGAGAATGGATTCAGAATAATGAAAAGCGTTTTTGACCATGAATAAAGGAAATAGCAATAATAGCTGTAACACCTGTAACCGTGTGAACTTGCAGTTGTTATTACTCTCAATTGACAAAAATTTACCGTTTAATTTCAGATGCCGGGCAATATCCATTATGCTATTAATTGCTTTTCTATTATCATTCTCCGGAAAAAAACTATTAATCTCAGAGAAAATATTTGTACCTTTATTACTAAGCATTGGGATCAGTTATTTATTGTTTGGTCACTTTAAATATACTGAAATTCACAGATATCTGAAAATTCCCATTGCTTTTTTTATGTCATTATCTTAACTTTTTCTTACTTGCGAAACTTCAATTATTAACATAATCGAATTTATGCAGAAAAAATCTCATAAAAAACTATTGCATTTGCAGATAATAACACTGCATTTGCATAAATTAATGCTTTTATTATGGTTAAAAGAGAACGAAGACCTTTAGGTTGATGTTTATGTTATTCAATTTCTGGAGAACGAGTGCTGACAACAGGACAATAAGCATTTTATTCATATTCCCAGTTATTAAATAGTTAATACAGGTCCTTATTTTCCGGGCTTCATTTAGCGATACGGAATCCGATAATGTCGCTGTCACCACCGTCTACGCCGCAACTGCTTGGTGGCAGATACCAGCTCCTGTAGGCGCATGTGGTCCTGGGATCATCCCAGCAACCTCCCTTTACAATGTGGTATTTTCCAGTATAATCAAATGGTTTTGAGCATCCGGGGTATGATTTTGCCCAGTCAGCACACCATTCATATGCATTTCCTATCATATCCATGCATCCATACGGGCTGGCGCCAGAAGGATAACTTCCTACCGGAGCACTCTGGTTAACCCTGTATCCTCCACCTGCAGGATTATGATCATCCGGATTGTTACTCTTCTCAGGATCCCAAATATCGCCATAAGGGTAAAGGTTGGAATGGGTTCCTGTCCATCGCGCAGCTTTCTCGTATTCAGCTTCCGTGGGTAATCTCCCTCCAGCCCAGTTGCAGTATGCTTCCGCCTCGAAATAGGTCACTCCGACAACCGGGTGCCTGTCCGTCTGAATGAAACGGGGGTGACCATAATCATGTCCTATCCATTCCTGCTCAGCGTCCCAGTGATCAGGCGAACTTCTTTTTGTTTTGGTATCAGATCTAACGCCATAGCTGACTTTACCATACATTCCTGCATACACAATTACATTTCCTTCTTTCCAAACCCATCCTTCCGCTGACCAGTATTTGGGATCATTGTATCCGCCTGCGACAATAAATTTTCTGTACTCGCCTCTTGTAACCTCATATTTCCCAATCTGATAGGTGGGAAGATAAACAGGATGCTGCGGTTTTTCCTCCCAGCTGCCATTATCGTTACCCATAATAAATGTCCCAGCCGGTATAGTTATCATCTCTCCAAGGTGATTAACAACAGCAAGGTTATTATTATCGGATTGAGCCTCTATTGTTAAGTTAAGAGAAAGAATCACCCAGAGTGGGAAGTTAATTTTATTCAACAAGTTCATAGTTAATATTCTTTTTCTATTGATCAAGTTATATTCACTACTTCGAATTTCATAATATCTCCCAGATTTCTTATCTCCTGAGTATAATCGCCATAGACCATAGTTATATGTTGGCCGAAGTTCTGTGATACACGCCAGAATTCAAAACCATTCGGAATTTTGATATCCACATTCTGTATGCAGCCAAATCCCTTTACTCCGCCTCCACTGATAATTTCACCACTTGAAATTAATATACTTGAACCTGATGGATCGAAAATTGAGACTGTCACTTTTTGACCTATATCTTTTGTAAAATCGTGCCGCAATGTCGGGCCAAATCCGGATTTTGCAAAGCTCTGAATATCAAATAGCGAGTCGGGCTGATCGAAACCATTCATTTTAAGAGAGGCCACATCGTGAGTAAGATTAAGGGTGCTGCCTTTTTTATCAATAGTCGGGTTACCCATATATACGGCTTTTCTGGAAATGTACATTCCAACCATCATAGCCATTTGTGCATTATAATCACTCTCACAGGTAGAAGGGAATCCTGTATCCTTCAATAATGCATGAGTCAAACATGGAGTGAATCTCCTGTTCCAGGGATTCTGAGATGCACATAGCTCGAAACACTCTATGGTAAAAGCATTACTGTTTGTCTTTGACATATTAGAAATAGTCGCGTAATAAAACATGAGTCCTTTAATAATATCTTCACGTGTCATATTGTTACTATCCGCTTTTCTAATCAGCTCATCTGCAAATTCTCCGGCTTTACGCAACACGTTTCCGTCTTTTCCCACAGCATCCATCACTCCAAAAAAATCCTTATAATTCATGAAATTGTTTTCGACGCCATACCTGGTCTTTAATACTCCAACGTCAGGCATATTACTAATCAGACCCCATGGTAGCCTGTTTGGGAAATTTGTAACAGTCAAGATACGTGTGTTCTGAATGGCTTTTCTTGCATAAAACACATTCAGCAGGCTGATCAGCTCATCATAATCCATTACATGAAAACTGGGTAGTCCCATCCGGCGGACTGCCGGAATCATATCAACTCCCCAGCCTGCTCTCTGCAGTATAACAACAGGTTTTTTATATGTCTCTGCAATTTTCCATCCTGCAAAAGGATCTGAAACAACATACAAATCGGTGTTAGAGTCAGTCTTGCTTATAAGTTCAAGCTGCTCCTGAGGCATTTTAATATCTGGATTGCCCTTTTCTGCCCAGGTATAAATTGAAATTGGTTCTACAAATTCGATGGAAGGCGCTAACTTCAGTGATGCAAGTTCTTTTTTGATTGCTTCAAGTCTGCTGTCCATATTTTTCTTGTCAGCTTCATAAGTCAGGTCTTTTAAATCCCCGGTACGACAAGAGCCTTCCCATGCACCACTATGGAGCATCGCGGTATTAATGACATGCACCCTGAGAATAGTAGCCAGGGCTGAAGTTATTCCCAATCCAGCTTCATCAGTAAATCTTTTTGCAAAAGAAGGCATCAGTGACGTTGCACCTATACCCCGCCCAAAAGAAGGTAACAACGTTATTCCGCTTGCAGCTAATGTTGTTTTTTCAATGAAATCTCTGCGTTTCATGATATAGTGATTTTAGTTTTTATTTATAACAATATTCCGCTTATTTATTTAATAATCCAATCCTCAGGACACTAACCGAATATGAAGGGAAACTATAAATAAAACTTTTGCCTGCCGTAAATTTACCTGCTGACGGGATTATATTGGTCGGATTTACAAGTGAGTTTTCAGCATCCGGGACACCCGTTAAAGTAGTGGAATGACCGTCGGGATTAACATTAATTGACCCATTGAGAGTTATATTCACAGATTCCGCTGTTCCTTTATTGTTCACTACTTTTAAGAGTATATCATTCTTACCGGATTCAGTATCAAGAGATGAAGACCAGTAACAATTCACAGTGTTTTGAGTAAACGGCAAAACACGGGTTCCATGATTATCTGTGAATAACATCTTTTGCATATAATATGAAGGTGTTGCAAAGCAGGATACTGCATCATTCCATACAATACATGGCCCGAAATTACCATGACCAACTAAGCCTGCATAATTACCATATCCCGTCCACCACATTTTCCAGGAATTTTTTTCACATCCCAGCATGAAAACTGCGTCTCCAAGAGCATCTCCAAAATTACCAGTTACATCTCCTCTGTTTCCTTTAACAGAGGACGCATACTCGGCAATACATATTTTCTTATTGTCGGGTGGGTTGATTGTATCATATTTGTGGTACAAGACTGAGAGATCTTTCTGATAATAATGATCATCAGCAAAATCAACGGAATTCCAAAAATCGACCGAAGGTAGATTTGTGCTGTTAAACATTATTTTCATACCAGGGTAGTGGGCCAGAACAGAATCGCGGATCATGGAAAAGCGTGGGATATATTCTTTTATTGTTTCCCACCCATTTTCATTACCTATTTCGATGTATTTGAGATTATATGGCTCCGGATGACCATTTTCAGCCCGTTTAGCACCCCATTTAGTTTTTGCAGATCCGTTGCAGTACTGTATCATATCCAAAATGTCTCCAATAATTGGCTGCATTTTATCGAGTGGACAAATGCCATACCACTGTTTGTCCCCTGATCCTTCACTTATCCCTGACGAAGTGACATATAGCGGTTCAGCTCCTAAATCTTCACATAGTTGCAAATACTCATCCAGACCAAAATAGAGGTCGTTCTTATATAACCAGCGGTTTCTCGTGGAGCCGGGTCTTTGTTCCAGGGGACCGATTGAATTCTTCCAGTTCCAGCACTCACTCATCTTGTATGACTCAGCAGTGCAACCACCCGGGAATTGTATAAATTTCATTTTTAGAGCATCCAGTTTTTCCGCCAGATCGGGTCGCAGGCCATTGGGCCTGTTCTTCCAGGTTGGTGGCATTATCGTTACAACATCAAAATAGAGATCACCGGTGGTGGAAGCATATATCACAAACCGGTTGGATCCGCTGACATCTGATATACCGCTTGCAGTCAGATCGCAGGTAAAATGCTGCCAGTTTGTGGTGGGATTAAAATCTTTTGATTGTGCATAAATCTTTCCGTTAGTACTTTCTAGTTTTGCTCTTAATATTCCATTGAAATTCTGACCTTTTTTGGCCCAGAAAGAAATTCTATATTTAGTATGGTTTTCTAATTTGATTCCCCAGTATCCCCCGTTTGCCAGGCCCACGGGTCCTGATGCCACAGAAGTGACTTCAAGTTTAATGCAATGCTCCTGATTCCTGTTCAGCATGCTGGTCTCACTTGAAGTCTGACTTGCCAGTTTCCCTCCGGATGATACTGATTTGACTAATGTCCAATTCAAAATTGGGTCATTAAGCTCCTCAAATGAAGGATTGTTTATAAGCTGGGCATATAATCCACCCTGGAACTGGTAGTTGAATTCTTCAAGCTGCTGTCCTCTGCATACAGGAGCAACTGCAGCACCGGGTCGTGAGACGTCTACAGTACAGCTGGAACTGATATCCTGTGCAAGGATTAAGCGATTTCCAGAGCACCAAACAATTATTACTATGAAACCAATCCGAAGAAGGGTAAGGAAACGGATCTCATTTTTAGCTTTTTTCATAATTAATATTTTTTAAAAATTCATCAATTCATTTATCATTAAGATACTTATATTAAAAATCAATACCCCGCCCCTTTAACAGGCGGTCTTAAACAAGGGTCAGATTTAGCTGAAGTGTGATATATTTTTGCCAACTCTCTGAATCCCTCATTGCAATTTTCATTAGGAGATCCGCCGTTAGCCTTGAGCTCAGCATCCAACATGGTTCGGATATAAAGGGTACGCCAGCGCCATGAGGATTTTACCCGGTCTGGAAGTTTTCTATCAACACTCTGCATGATAGTGTAACCATGCTCTGCTCCCGGATCTTCCTGTAATTTAGCACCTTTACAGGGGAACCAGTCTAAAGTGAGCTTTACATCATTTAGCATCTCCGGCCACCAACGCCAATGGTGGTTTTGCTCGAGTATATGTATCACACTCACAAGGCTGTCGGCAAATTCTGAGGCAAACTCGTAGCTGGCATATTCCTTTAGAATATTGTCAAGAGGCTGGCTGGAATCCCAAAACAACTGACCGCAAACCACCTTGTTGATGTCCTCAAATATGCCCTCCGAGTATGGGAATCCACCTACTACATACTTACCAAATTTATTATCAAAGGATTTTTTGATTTGCATTGGAACTGGAGTGGCCCCAAAGCCTCCCCAGGGGAAGGTGTTGTACATGCTTATTTCGGGAAATCGCACCACAGGAAGATTACCGGGTGCGGATTCGTAACCTGCATTGTAGCTCTCATCCGCATGCTCTTAAAGTATTACGTCGATCCAGCTTTTGTCCTTTGCCAGCACTTCGTTAAGGGACTTCCGCTCGATGGCATCGAAATCCCCGGTGGAAAGAATGATTTTTGAGCCTGGTAGCATTCGTCTTGTCAGCTTTGAGAGTATTTTTGATATTTTGATAAAACCATTGGAACCCCAAGGCATACACTCTTTACAACCACAACCACCCTGATCGTAAGGCCATATGCAAACAAATTCCGGTTGAAGGTCTTTTATGCGGTTAAAAAAGTTGGTCCGGATTTTTACAATGTACTCTTGACCCCCCGTGACGCTCGGACATATATCAGTAAAATAAACTCCTCCCCTGGATCCACCAAGTTTAACACGTAGTTCCTCAGGACTCTCCCCATACCCCTCATTGGCAGTCATAGTAAATGATACACCCATACCCACTTCGCGGGCAGCATTGGCAATTTGCCTGAGACGATTCAGAAACACCATCCCTTCAGGGTCATTCTCATCCTTGAAATGATGCATGTCGAACCACATCATGATATTGTTGGTACCCCAGAGGGCAAGGTCTTCTATGTAGCTTTCAATTTCCTTTATGGGTGCAGTCTGGTAATAATTGTAGAAGTGGGTAGCGAAATAGATTCCCCGTATAGGTTTTTCGGGGACAGAGACACCTCTCCACTTCCCCGGTTCTATACCATACTTGTTGTAGCTGGATGTACGTAAGAATTTACCCACACCATAGAGCAGCCCCCGTTCATCATTGCCTGTAATTTTTACTCCTCCATCCCCATCCTCTATTCTGAATCCCTCCTTACCGATATTCTGATCTATTCTTAGAACAACTTTTAGGGCCCTAGAATTTCCATCAACTACCCTGGCTCCGCTATGCTCAGCTATCCGGGTAGCAAAAATTGAAGCTGTATGCTTCATTATTAAACTTGCCTGACCAGGAGGAGATACCTGAACGTATCTGTATGTGCCTGCCGGGGTACAGCCCAGGCATCCCAATAATAAGCTGAACAAAATGACAAAATGATTGCCCTTCATTAACAATTATATTACTTCCACATTCGATTGATCAGACTCACTGTCGTGTCGACCAGCATTTGACCCCCTATTGGGCCAATAACAGAAACTAAAGCACTGTACTGGCCTCCCGGAATAGCTCTTGCTGTAGGCAGGTAATCCCCGTAATCTCCGCTTAACTGAACCACAAAGGTTTGCTTGGCTTTGCTTCTCCCTTTTATCGCAAATCCATAATCCACATATAGTTCAAAAGGATTGGAAGCTATTGCCACATCCCCAAGACGAATTACATGTAGCTCCAAATTATATAGAGGGTGTAAATCCTGATTTGCATAAATATTTAAAACCCTCTCATTTATTTTCAGACGGCCATAATCAGACTCTTTATTATCCCAGGGGCCATATCCCTTTATCTTTTCATTATCGTGCAATTCCTTCAGGAATCGATTCCATGCTGTATTTGGAGAATTTGAATCTTTAGGTTCCCTGGAACGTATTTCATTAACTATTTTTAAAGCTTTTTTGTACTCATCCTCTGTCACTTTTCTTACAGGAAGGTCAATATTCAGGACTGTATGCTTAAATGCGAGGGCGGTTTGAATGTTATTCATTGCCTCAGGATAAGCTGCATCAATCAGCTGGGTCAGCCTCCTTCCAATCTCTACTATTCCAGGAATATCCCACATATTGGTCTCACCAGCTTTATAACCCCGAGGCAGATCGCGGGGAGATAAATCACCTGCAGCACCGACCTGAGACAAAACATAAAGGTCCTTAGAGTACTTTGAAATAAGATCCTTTCTGACCTCGCTCCAGTAATCTGCTGAAACATAGTATTTTGCTTCGGTAACTTGCGCCGGGCAGGAAACATTAATAATGATCCCGGTCAATTTCTTTTTTAAATCCCAGCAGAATAGCATGTCAACCCCGGGATCACTGGCCCCTTCCATTCCGACAAAATCGGATCTGTCAGTCTCACCATACATTTCTGCAGTACCATCCGCATACTTCACACGTCTGTTATGACCAACAACTGCATATCCTAAACTCCTGCTTATTCCGGCCGGCTTTCTGCTTTTCCAGGCTGAGACAACCACCGCCGATAGTTTGTCTGACAAAAATTTTGTATAGCCGGAATCCGGTTTTGCATCAACTTTCCAGTCAAGGCCAGGATTAGGTGCTGAATGCGTATGTGTTGCATTCAAAAAGAGCTTTCTTGTGTCAAAATCAGGAATTTGGGGCTTTACTCTGATTTTCACCGAATCCTGCAATGCTCTTGGAATTAGCAACAGATCTGCCGATACCATTATTGCCTGTTCTTTGTTACCCTTCTCATCCGTAGATTCCATTGCGCATGCAGTAATTTTTAGAGGGCTTTGCACATTTGTTGATATTCTTTCATAATATTGACCAAACAATGATGCAGGACCATCCGGAGTAATATCGTCAATTGCCCAGCCAATGCGTAAACCTCCATCCTTCAATTTTTTATCTTCAGAACATCCTGTAAAACAGAACATCATTAACAACATAATTGCAATAAGTGATCTCGATTTCAGAATATTCCTATCACTGAAATTCCTGAAATTTACTGTTGATTCTATCATTGGCTTCATATTATTTTCTTTAACAGATTGCAATTGATTAAACAAAGTCTTTTTCAGCTCATAAGACAATTACAAAGCTAAGGCTATCCTTTCGCCGGTACTATGAGATTCCAGAGCAGCGGTAAAGAGTTTATGACTCCACATTGTTTCTTCCGGAGTGACATTTTTGAAAGGATGGCTGGATCCATTCTCAGATAATTCATCCATAAATGCTCCTATCATCTGCTGGAAGGCATCAGAAAAACCAAATTCGAATATCCCCCCCGTTATAGTAGGTATTGCAGACTGTGATCCGGTATCAATTTTTGTCCAACCCTGTTCTTTCCCATCTGAAACCAGGAATTCGAAAGCTCTGGGATTGTGTGTCGAAAACCGGGCTGAGCCTTTTGTGCCAAACACTTCAATGAACCAGTTATTAGTCGCACCCGGGGCCATCCTTTTCGTTTCTACCACCATTGAAAAATCCTGTCCGGTCTCAGGATCAATACTTTTACAGGTAAGGACAGCATTATCCCAGGTCTCACACGGGACTATTCCTCCTTTTCCATCCGGACGTGTTTTTACAATTTTCTGAAGGTCAGCATATACACTGGTTGGCTTCCATCCCATGCGAAAAGGAATGTGCAACGTATGCATTCCCAGATCACCCATGCAACCATATTCACCATTTATTTTAATCATTCTTTTCCAGTTGATCGGCTTCGAAAGATCCAGATCGCTTGAATGGTGAAAGCCGGTTTTTACCTCAATAATCCTTCCATATTTGCCTGCCCGTAACCATTTGATCAGTTGCTGGCATGCAGGGAAATATGGAAATTCTGAACTGCAACGCACTATAACTTCCGGATTTGCATCTACCGCTTTCAGGATATTCTTATTTGCCTCCTTATCAATGCCAAAAGGTTTTTCTCCCAACAGGTGTTTACCGGCGTTTATGATGTCAATATAAAACTGTTCATGCAAGTTATGGGGAACCGCACAATAGATTGCATCAATCTCTTTTGAATCCAGTAACTCCAGGTAATTATCAGTTTCCAGGCGAATGTCACGGAAATTGTCGGTATACCATTTCCAGATATCTTTGTTTTTATCACAAATACCGGTTATAACAGGTCTTGGAGACTCTGAAAGTAAGCTGCACCAACGGGATACAGAACTTGCAAATTCTCTGCCCATGAGTCCGAGTCCTATAATACCTACTCTGATCTCTTTCCTTTGCATCATAATCTATTTGTATCCAAATTCTTTTTCCACTTCTGTAATTGCTTCTTCAATAATATCCATTCCCTGAGAGGCATATTTTTCATCCATAATCAGCGGAGGAGACATACGGAGAATATGACCGGCGGGAATCCAGGCCAATCCTTTTCTGAAAGCTTTTTGATAAACAAGTTTCCCGGCTTCATCAAAGGGTTCTTTTGTTTTTTTATCTTTTACAAGTTCAATACCCAACAGGAAACCTTTACCTTTGACATCACCTATAATTGGATGTTGCTCTTTCATTTTTTCCATGCGTTTCATGAAAAAACCTCCGACATTGCGAACGTTTTGCAGAATATCCTCCTCTTCAATTACTTCAATGGATGCCAGTGCAGCAGCGCAGGCCATCGGATTTCCTCCATAACTGGATGATGCAGAAATTTTTTCAAGGGCGCCTCCGTTTTCTTCGCTTACAACCATTGCTGTAACAGGAAATCCGTTGCCAAACGATTTCCCAAATGTTACAATATCAGGAATAACACCCCAGTGATTAAGAGTAAGCCATTCACCTGTTCGGCCCATACCTGCTAGCACTTCATCATCATAAATAAGTATCTTATATTTATCACACAACGTCTTAAGCTTTGGGAAAAAATCATCAGGAGGGAATATGCTTCCCGCCCAACCCTGTGCAGGCTCCAGAACAAATGCAGCTACATTGCCTACAGTTCCTTCTTTAATAAAATCTTCATAAAATCTGATATACGCGTCCGTATCTATTGAGCCATCATTCTTTGTCCAGAGGGGACGATAGGGATCAGGGCGGGGAACCATGTAAAAGCCCGCTGCACGTGTTGGTCCATAGCTGTAAGTCTCGCCCCTGTACATTTGAGCACAGCTTACTGCACCCAATGTCTTTCCATGAAAATCACGATAGGCTGAAATAAATTCATGCTTATTGGTTATGGCACGTGCAGCACGGATAGCTGCCTCTACCGATGCTGTGCCGTCGGAATATAATTGAATTGCATTCAATCTGCCAGGGAGAATGCCGGCCATTTTCTCCATCAGTTTTTCCTTTACCGGCGTAGTAAAGTCATGCGCATTCATCAGTTTTTTTGCCCAATAAGATATCGCTTCTGATATTTTTGGATGGCAATGACCCAGGGAAGTGACGTAAATCCCTGATGAAAAATCGAGGTATTTATTTCCATCAACATCTGTTAAGGTTATGCCATAACCTTCTTCGAAACAGACAGGAAATAATTTTACCTGTGAACTCAGCCCTTTCATATACTTTGCAGTATTTGCGTGCATGATCTTAGATTTCGGACCGGGTGTTTCAGTTATGAGATTAGGAATCCCAATGGCACTTTCTTTCCACCATCCCTTTGATACTTTATTAAAGTTTTTCATACCATTATATTTGAATGTTTATCTTAACGTTTTTAGTTACTAGTGTGCCAGAAATCCGAAGTCATTCAATGGTCATTCATTGTCATTCAATTGTTATTCCGAAGTCAAAATGACGCGTCCCGCCGTGGGGAATAAACTACGCGTAAATGACCATTAATGACGCCCGAAGCGCTAATGACTACTGAATGACGGCCCCCGATGTACGGGGTAAACTCCGGCCGAATGACGTCGAAGGCAAATGACTACTTCCCACATCCGACAGCTTAGAATTTAATTAATTTATTATCAACAACTTTAATTTCCTCTGTCATCTCATGCCAGTCGCTGAGGTCATCATGAATATTTTTGCAATACAAGCTGTTTCTTCCAGCAATGGCTGCATATTTAACCGAAGAATCGGGGCTTTCATCCTGAAGGATTGCTGAAAGGAATGCTGCAACAGCAGTATCCCCTGCTCCTGATGAGTTTTTTATCTTTATAGGATCAGCTTTATATGCATTACACCAAATCTCACAATTATTCCATTTATCAGTTTCCAGTAACAAACCCGCCTTCTCATTTAATGATGAGACATCACCGGTCAGAAGATAGGCTCCCAGGTGACCTGCTTTGATTAATAGTATTTTAACCCCCGATCCGACAAACTGTCTGCCTATCTCCCTTATTGAATTTAGAATCAGTTTATCCGCAACTTCAGAGCTGGCCACCGAAGATAAAAGCTCAGAATATTTCCCGGGATTCATAATCTGGATAGCTTCATCCAGACTTGGAACAAAGATGTCTGTGTATGGTAATATTTTATTCATTACCTCCGGCCAGTTAATGCAGCCTGACTCACTTTCAGGATCAGGCAGACTGAAATCCAGGGAAGTTACGACTCCCATTTTTTGTACTCTGGAAAACAGTCTGACTAACTGATCCCCATCAGTCTGATAGAATTGTTTTAACAGCGGTGGATATCCGAAATGAAACAACCGGCTTTTGGCAACAGCATCAAAATTGATAAATCCTGAATCAAATATCTCGTTACAACCTGGTGACTCCAGGAAGATGCGATCTATACCCGGAGGAGCTATAACAATGCTGAAACCTGTGCCAGCTTTATCTGTTGTCCACATTCCCTCCGAAAGATTATATTTATCTAACCATTCAATTGCAATTTTACCGATGACATCATCTCCAACCAATCCATTAAGAAAAACTTTTTTATTGAATTTGTTTATTGCCAATCCGGTATTTGGTACGACTCCACCCAGCACAAAATTTATCCCGTCGATCTCTATTAATTTCCCAGGAATAAAAAGGTTTGATAAACTGGTAACCGAATTTGTCTTTTTGAAATCAGGAATCATGTCAACACAAGTGTATCCTGCAACAACAGCATCAAACTTCTTCATGTCTTCTACTAAATAACTTCTATACCCTTTATGAAACAGAAATCGGATAAGGCTTGCAGATGGTTCCCGTATGCAATCATATAATGCTGACCTGAGACTTTTTGTGCAAAATCTTCAACAGTAACATCAAGGAAAATTTCCAGACTGGGAAGCTGTGGAGCAGGGTAATCCCATCCAGCTTCTTCCCACGATTTTAGTTTCCCCTCACCGGTACAGATATGCATGGTATACTTATCTCCGGTATTTGACAACCGCGCCATTGTAAGACAACCGGTTTTTAATGTTGATATATTCAGGAGTCCACCGCTGATATTGCCAAAAGCAGCAGGTGTTACTTTCACTCTCCCGTTTACAACTTCGGCCGGTACAAAATCAGGCACGCCCATAAGGACACTCTTCTCAAAAAATTCATAAAACTCAAGATATGCCGCACATTGCCCTGTAATATGTTTTACAATCAATTGCGTTACAGCACCCATAGCATCATTTTCAGGAATTGTGCATAACTTAATTTCATCTGATAGCAACATAAAAATCATTGCAGGTGGAAAACCTAATATCTTCTTCATCCCGTCAACATCTTTCAAAGAAATCGCATCGAACAGGTTTTCTTCGGCAATTTTCTTTACTGCCAGATAATAGCGAATACCCTGCTTAAGGAAATTATCATCAGCTGGTTTCTCGAAATCCCATTCCCTTTTAATTTTATCCAATAAGGCGGTAACTTCGATTTCTTGTGTTTTTTCACTAAGTTGAAGCATTTCCAGCATTTCAAAAAACTCAATTTCGATTCCGATTTTTGATTTCAGGGAGAGCCCCTCATAAAGAGTATTATAAAGTTTCATATCCCGGAAGCCCATCATTCCAACTTTAGTATTTTCTATAGATCTTACGGCACCGGCTGCAAGAGCAAAACTTAGTATTTTGTCCAATGGAGAGGGATTTCCAATGATATTATAAATATATTTGAACCGGTACCCCAGATCCTGAAAAACTTTTCGAAGGGCTGTTGTCCCGGCCTGAGGTGCAGCAGTGACAATGCGGCCATTTTCAATATCACAGGTAAGGCCCCATAAGATCATTGGTTTACACTTAAATTCCTTTGTGATAGAAATAACTGCATGGGATGGAATCCATCCGGCAAGACAGATGATCAGTAAATCAAAATCCCCTTTTTGAAGGTCAGCAATTGCTCTTCTGACATCAACTCCATTGGGATCATCAGTAACCGGGTCTGTGGTTATGATTTTAATCCCCAGAGATTTGACCTCTTCCAGTGCCTTTAAGCATTTTGATTTAATTAATTGTTGCGGAGAATTAACCTCTCCGAAGCCGACGAATGCAGCGGTCAGGTTGTTTTTATCATTTTTCATATGGCGTGTTTATTAATCCCGTTTTTAGTAAGCAGAACAAATTTTTACTTTTCGCTAACGAACATTTCATTGATCAGTTTTACAGTGCTGTCAACCAATATCTGACCCCCCTCAGGACCAACTACGTCGCTTTGTATAACAGCGCTGTATCCTCCACCCTTAAGAGCCTTTTCAGTAGGGAGGTATGAACCTGTCCCTGCTGCCAGCTGGATGACAAATGTCTGCAGCGCATTGCTTCGGGCCTGTATCCGGATCCCGTAATCTGTAAAAAGTTCAAATTGATTTGTACAGATAACAACATCTCCGATACGTAATATGTGAATCTCTGCATCCATTTTTGGACTGGGATCAGTTTTCTGCTTTTCGAAGCGGTTAACAACACCCCTGTTCCATGTCATTCGAGCCAGAACATCATTTGCCTTTGACGAGTCTGCAGCCATTTCTGCCGATGCTTTATCACGTTCTGATTTGCAGAATTCATATTCCTGCTCTGTCACCAAACGCATCGGTAACGCAAGTGTCTCCACCCTGTGGGTCAATTGTACATTGTCATGCCTGTCATTCTTAACAGTTTCGTACGATTCTTCGACAGCCAGGACAATTCGTCTGCCTATTTCTTCCAACCGGTTTAAATTTCGTAATTTGATCATTCGTTCTTCCGCGGCTTTACGGTACATCGGTCTGGGTGATTGATCACCCGCAGCACCTATCCATCCGAGAACACAGAGATCAGATCCATATCGCTGCTTCAGCTTCTCCCGGACAGGATACCAGTAATCAGCATTGATAGCTGACCGGCTTTCAACTTCCTGCGCAGGACAGGGAACTTCAATAGTCATTGCAATTAATTTGCCACTATTATCCCAAAAGAAAAGCGTATTGACGTCATGATCTTCCATTCCTTCCAGATTTATGAAATCGGGAAGGTTGGTATTTCCATACATTTGTGCTGATCCGTTAGAAAAATAACCCGGAGTGGGAACGGCCTTTGAATAAACCACTCTCCGGTTATAGGCAATTGCTGCATGACCCAGACCCCAGGTAACACTTCCCGGGTGACGATTTTTCCAGGCTTTAACAATCGCTTCAGTTATTTGCTGAACAAAAAAGAGATCATATTCCTCTACCTGCAAAACTCCTTTTTTCGGGATCTGATATCTGAACGAAGAGGTAGGGTCATTATCTAAAACCGGTGCTGTGTGGGTGTGTATTGCAGTCATAAAAATCTTTTCCACATGTATTTCCGGTATTTTTTTATGTACTTCATCGCGTACATTTCTAAGTAATTTCTCAGGGATTCCAACAACGTCGCAGGCAACCATTATTGCCATATCAAGGGTTTGATTGCCAGCCCTTGATTCCAGGGCTATTACATTGGCTGTCAAAGGTGTTTCTACTGTGTCTGCTATCCTTAGGTTGAACTGCCCCATCAGCGCCACAGGCAGTTTAGGAGTAATATCAGCTGTAGCAGTGCCGATATGCAGTTCTTCAGCATATATGTCAGCTGTAAAAAACAACATTGCAAGAAAAAGTACAAATTGACGATTCATATATTTATTTGTTAGTTATGATTATTATATCCCTTAGTCGTATGTCCTCTGCAGATGCTCCGATCATAATATCGAATTCACCGGGTTCAACTACATAATTCATATTCTGATCCCAAAGGCCAAGTTCCTTGCATGGAATTGAAAAACTTAAAGTAGTTGTTCCATCCGGATTTATTTCCGTCTTCTTAAACCCTTTCAATACTTCGACGGGCGTAGTTACCGAACTTACTTTGTCGTGTATATAGACCTCCGCAACCTCTTTCCCCGTTACAGCGCCAACATTTTTAACCTTAAAAGATAATTTTACCGTATCTGCTGCTCTTAATTGTGTATGGTCGATTTTAAGATCCGAATATTCAAATTGAGTATAACTTAGGCCAAATCCAAACGGGAACAAAGGATCCGTTGAAGAAAATACATAATCTCTTCCGGGTTTTTCTCTGGTTCCTGGTTTGTGATAGTTCCCTCTCCCCGTGGGTTTATAGTTATAAAATACGGGTACATGACCTACGGATTGAGGAACAGAAACTGTCAGTTTCCCGGAGGGTACTACCTCTCCGAAAAGGATACGGGCGACAGCATTTCCGCCCTCCTCTCCCGGATACCAGGCATCTAGAATTGCAGGGATATGTTCTTTCTCCCATTTAATGCTATAGGCCCGTCCGTGAACCATAATCAGTACTATTGGCTTCCCGGTCTTAGATATTGCCTGAATCAGCTCCGGCTGAATTCCCGGAGGAGTCAATTCCGCCCTGTCATATCCTTCCCCGCATGTCGGATAAGCTCCTTCATCTGCTAATTCACCCCATCCTGTTCCTGACAAAGACATACTCGTTCCTCCAATTATGAGTATAACCACCTCACTTTTTTTTGCTGCATTAATTGCTTCTTTAAATCCACTGCTGTCCAGATCAGTGATGCCACAACCTTTTGCATAGTTGACGGTAACCTTGCCTTTTGTAATGTTTTTTATTCCTGCAAGGATCGTAACTCCTGAGGAATTATCTTTTGTGATACTATAATCACCATATTGAACCTGATTCGCATTAGGTCCAATCACCGCAATAGATTTAAGACTCGAAAGTTTAAGAGGCAGAATATTATCCCGGTTTTTAAGAAGTACAACAGATTCCTCAGCTATTTCACGTGCAAGGTTAACTGACTCTTTTGTATGAACAATATCTGATATTTTTTCAGGTGCAAAGTATGGTCTGTCAAACAATCCTGCCCTTAATTTGACTGTAAGAATATTCTTCACAGCTTCGTCAACAAATACTAAAATGTCCTTGTCACCTTTTGCCAGATTGATCAGCTCAGAATAAGCATAATCAGAGCCTTCCTGGTCGACACCCGCCTTAAGAGCAAGAACAGCAGTTTCAGCTTTATTTGCCGTAAGATGATGAGCAAACTGTAACATACCTACTGCACCATAATCGGCAAATACATAACCCTTGAAGCCATATTCCTTTCGCAGAATATCACGGAGCAGATATTCGCTTGCATGCACCGGGATACCATTTACCTCGTTATAAGAAGGCATAACTGAATAGACATTGGCTTCTCTAACCGCTTTTTCAAAGGGATATAAATGCAAACTTCTCAAATCCCGTGGCCCTACTTCAACCGGTGCTATGTTTATTCCTGCAGTTGGAGTGCAATATGCAACATAATGTTTTGCCGTACTTATCAGATGGTGTTCAGGAATATATTCTTTTGTTATTTCGGGGTCTCCCTGCATTCCAATTACGAAAGATTTCCCCATTTCAGCAACGAGGTAAGGGTCTTCTCCAAAACACTCTTCAACCCTGCCATAACGGGGATCTCTGGCGAGATCAAACAAGGGCGAGAAAGCCTGGTCGCAACCGGTTGAGCTGGCTTCGAACGCTATAATCTCAGCCATTTTTCTGATCAGTGAAGTATTCCAGGTACAGCCTTGTCCGATTGCCTGAGGAAAATTAGTTGCACCATATGCCAATTGACCATGCAGACCACTCAGTTCTACCTGAATTGCAGGGATACCTAATCTTGTATTCTTTCTAAGATACTGATCTGCTGCTTCTGAATACTTTGCGATACCTTTAACATCAATAATCGGAGGATCGAGACATCCGATACTTTCACCATGAAACAAATTTTCTAAAGACTCTTTTGTAATATTTCCTTCTTTGTCAAGTTTCAGATCAGCAAGGTTAAGCTTGAGCATCTGGTTGACTTTCTCCTCAATAGTCATCCGGTTCATCAGATCTTTTACCCGTTCCTCCACCTTTAAACCTGCATCTTTATAAGGCAATATCTGCCCATTTAAACTACTAAGGAACAAGACAGTTAAAAAGGCCAGGTGAATGGTTAAAAGGAGAGCTTTTTTGTTGAATAATTTCATATCTCTTGTTTTAGTCCTCCTTAACAAACTGTTAGTCATCTAAGCTATTAAATCCTATTCTTTCAAAAAACCACTTCATTTTCAAATCACAACACTCTATTTGCATAAATTGATGCTTCTTGTTATGTTTTGCCACAACAAAGGAGCAATATTCACGCGTAAACAACTTATTCTGAGCACTGTAATCGAATACCCCGGGAAAACGTAATTAAATCAGGGACTTGCAGCAAACATAGCCGCAGACGGTTTCACTCTGGATGGATTGTCAAGCGAGTTTTCATCTTCCGGAGCAGCTTTTAAAGTAAAAGAATGACCTGCAGGATCGACTTTTCCGACACCATTAAGAATTATCTCCACAGATTCGGAATAGCCTGATTTATTTACAACTTTGAGCAGTACATCGTTTCTACCGGAATCGGTATCAATGGATGCCGACCAGTAACAATTTGTGGTATTCCGGGTGAATGGCAACAAACATGTTCCCTGATTATCTGAGAATAACATTTTTTGCATATAGTATGAAGGGGATGCAAAGTTAGATACAGCGTCATTCCAGACTATACAGGGTACAAAATCACAATGACCAACAAAACCGGAATAATTGCCATATCCTGTCCACCACATTCTTTCAGAGTTTTTTTCACAACCAAGCATGAATACTGCATCTCCAAGTGCATCTGCAAAATTGCCGATTTCAAGTTTTGCATTGGACAGGCTATTGGATGCATACTCTGCGACACATATTTTTTTGCAGGCCCGATCTATGCTATCGTACTTGTTGTACAAAACTGAAAGATCTTTCTCATAAAAGTGCTCATCAACGAAATCAGCAGGATTACCCATAGTGGTCGAATATTCATTTAATCCACGGCTGCCGTTGTACATAACTTGAATATCAGGATAAGCTGCCTTTATACGGCTATAGATCATAGAATATCGTGAACTGTACTCATCAGCTGTTTCCTTCCTCCCGTTTTCATTGCCAATTTCTATATACTTCAGATTATATGGCTCTGAATGACCGTTTGCCATACGTTTAGCACCCCAGGTATTTGAGGTTGATCCATTGCAATATTCCAATAAATCCAAAATATCATCAATTATCGGCTTCATTTTGTCCAGAGGACAGACTGCATACCATTCTGGTGAATTTGGCCTCTCATCAATTCCGGCAGAGGTTACATAAACCGGTTCTGCTCCCAGGTCTTCGCACAATTGAAAGTATTCATCCAGACCAAAATAAAGGTCGTTTTTATACCACCATCGATTTCTTGTAGAAACTGACCTCTCTTCGAGGGGACCGATTGAGTTCTTCCAGTTCCAGCATTTATCCATACTTGCAGACTCGGCAGTGCATCCTCCCGGAAACTGTATATATTTGAACTTTAAGTCATACAGCTTTTCTGCCAGATCGGGCCGCAAACCATTTGGACGATCCTTCCATGTCGGGGGCATGACCGTTACCACATCAATATAGACAGCACCTGTAGCTGAGGCATAAATTACAAACCGGTTGGTTCCTGAACATTTGATATACCACTGGTAGTAAGATCGCATATAAAATGCTTCCAGTTAGCATCAATTTTAAAATCAGCTGAATGAGCATAAACTTTACCACCGTTACTTTCCAGATTTGCTCTTAGAGTACCCTTGAAATTTGATCCTCCTTTAGCCCAGAAAGAAACTCTGTATTTTGTATCGTTTACCAGTTTGATCCCCCAGTATCCTCCATTTGCAAGGCCTACGCTTCCTGAAGCTACAGAAGTAACCGTAAGCTTAATGCAATGATTTTGATGGCTGTTCAGCATACTTGTTTCTTCAGAAGTCTGACCAGATAAAATGCCATCTGACGATCCCGATTTTACCACAGACCAGTTAGCTGCCGGGATACTGTTAAATTTGTGATCTATCTCTTCAAAGGAGGGATTATTGATCAGCTGGGCATATAATCCTCCCTCAAACTGGTGGTTGAATTCTTCAATCTGCTGGCCTCTGCAGACAGGAGCTACTAAAGCTCCTGGATTTGATACGAAAACCGTAAAGGTTGAACTGGCAGTTTGTCCTTGAATAAGGGTTCCTTTAACACTAAGAAAAACTATCAGAGCCAAAACCATCCAAAGTTCGCTCAGTGATCCTCTCACATTCATATGTTTTCCCATTGGTTAAGTTATTAATGCTTTTTCGACTTATAACCCTCTATTTGTTCATATTTATGCCTTTATCTCAAATAGATATGAGTATGATATATTCATACTTATAAAGGGGAGGATTTAATTATCACCCTTTAATCTGCTTAAGTAAATCTTTCCATGGTTTTTGTCCCGCCAGCTGACCACCATCAATTACAAATGTTTGTCCGGTAATGTATTTTGCCTGATCACTGGCCAGAAATAAGAATAAAGGCGAAATGTCTTCGAATTTACCTACTCTGTTCATTGGGATGTATCGTTCTGCAAACTCCTGAACAAATTCATCGCTGTCTACTTCAAAATTCATAGGCCCCCTAACATATCCCGGACATACGGCATTAACGTTGATATTGAGATGAGCAAGTTCAATAGCCATTGTTTTTGTCAGCAAAACCAGTCCGGCTTTGCTTGAATTGTAATGAGAATGCCCAAATTCACCGTCCAGACCGTTTTTGCTCGACATATTGATGACCGAACCGCTCTAGCGTTTTGCCATGTACCTGCAGACTGCCTGAGCTACGTAAAAAGCACCGGAAAGATTGACATCCAATACAAGTTGCCATTCACTTCTCTCAATGTTAAGGAAAGGAGTAACTGGACAAATCCCTGCATTATTTATTAAAATATCGACGGGTGATACTGCCTCAGTTTTACTGACACAATCAATAACTGTATCCTGATCCGAAACATCTACCAGAATTGTGTTTACTCTGTAACCTGCTTCAGAAAATTCCTTTCCCGTTTCTGCCAGTGCCTTTTCATTGTAATCGAATATTGTGAGCATGGCTCCGGATTCTGCAAATTGTTTTGCTATGTCCTTTCCGATGCTCATAGCTCCTCCTGTTACCAGAACATGTTTTCCTGAAAAATTTAAACTCATAATGAAATTTTTTAATTGAACTACTTAACTGAATGATGAATTTATTTTGCCCTTATTTATTACTGTTTAACAGAACTTCTTCTAAAGTTTCTAAAACAAATGAGATGTCCTCAGGTGTATGTTGTATACTATAACCATGATGAGCAGGGCCACCTCCATAATCATGAAAATAAACTCCTTTTTCAAAGCATTTCTTAAGAATACCAAGGAAGACCTGATTATCATGGCAAAAAGTATCCTCATATTTTTTTGCAGGTGTTTTCCTTCCGGTCAGTATATTGAACCGCGCTCCAAAACTGGGGACAACCATGTTCAGATTATTTTCCTCAATGAGCTTATTTATACCATTATATAATTGATCTCCGATTTCCTGTAGCTTCGGATAGAAATAGGGTTTGGAAGCTTCTTTCATGAATGCAAGCCCTGCAAGCACCGGTATAAGATGGGCATTAAATGTCCCGCTGTGCTGTACTTTACCTTCAGGGGCGAAACTATCCATTATCTCCTTTCTGCCGCAAAAAGCTGACAATGGCAATCCACCACCGATAGATTTCCCGATAGTCGTAACATCGGGGATAACTCCAAGTTCATTCTGAGCCGCCTGGAATGATTTTTTATAAGCCGACTGTATTTCATCGAAGAATAAAACAATGTTATTTTCTGCAGTCAGTCTCCTTACCAATTGAAGGTAATCGTCATCGGCACGAATCCCTGCGCAATTGAAATTTATGGGTTCAAGGATCAGAATGGCAGTTTCATCAGCATGGTTGCTGACCGCCTCCTCAAGGGCTTCTTTGTCATTGTATGGTAAAGGGATGATTAAATCAGCAAACAGCTGTGGTATACCTGCCGATTCAATTTACGGATTTTTCCGGTTTCGCGGGAATTCTGATTTTGGGGGCTGGCCTCCAATATATATCATTTCATGGTAACCATGAAAATGCCCTTCTATTCTGATTATCTTATTTTTACCGGTATATCCCCTGCATGCCCTGATCAGGTGCATTGTGGCTTCTGATCCGGAGGAACAGAACCTGACTTTATCAGCACAGGCAACGGTATCCACAACGTAAGCCGCCAATTCTTCGTGAAAAACGGTTTCAAATGAATTGACATAACCCATTCCTGCTGCCTTCTTCAATGCCTCATCTATTGCGGGGTGAGCATTCCCTAACAGCCCTGCTCCATGCGCACAGCACATATCAATATATTCATGCCCATCTATTCCTGTCACCCTGCTTCCTTTCCCATTCGAAACATAAAATGGGGTTCCGATTGCCTGGTTTAACCTTGTAGAAGAATTTACACCTCCTGGCAATAGCTTTTTAGCTCTCTCCCATTGCTCTCTCTGTGTTATCATGCATTAAGATCTTACATTTTTTATTTTTGTATGGTTTGAACTGGCACTTACTTCTGCTTTGAAACTCCAACTCTGAGAACTGTAACTGACCATGCCGGGAAAACATATCTGAAACCGGTGCCTGCAGTAAATGTACCGGCTGACGGCACTACTTTGGTCGGATTTGCAATGGAATTTTCATCATCCGGTGCGCCGGTCAGTGTAGTGGAGTGACCTAGTGGGTCAACCTTTCCGGCACCTTTAAGAGTTATGCTTACAGTTTCGGAGGTGCTTTTATTGTTAACGACTTTTAGTAGTACGTCGTTCCTACCTGATTCAGTATCGACAGATGCTGACCAGTAACAATTTGTAGTATTCTGTGAGAATGGTAAAACACGTGTTCCCTGATTATCTGAGAATAGCATTTTTTGCATATAGTATGACGGCGAACCATAGGATGATACACTATTATGAACCACAATATTCGGCCCAATATCATTGTGTCCTGTAAGTGCGCCATAATTGCCATATCCGGTCCACCATATCTTATCGGAGTTTTTTTCGCATCCAAGCATGAAAACCGCATCGGAAAGTGTCTTCAATAAATTGCAGCTTTCCTTTTTAGAACCATCATTGCCCATACATGCGTACTCAGCAACACATATTTTTTTGCAAGCCGGGTCAATGGTATCGTATCTGTGGTACAGGTTTGTACTGAAATCAAAATAAAAATGATTATCAGTGATATCAACCGGATTACCATAAGTATGTGAAGGTTCTTTGCCGAAACAATTGCCATTATACATTACTTTAATATCAGGATAAGCGGCTTTTACAGCATTGTAGATCATCGGATAACGCTTGTTATAGTCATCGAGCATAAAATAATTTTCATTGCCTATTTCGATGTATTTGAGATTATAAGGCACCGGATGTCCGTTAGAGGCACGCTTAGCTCCCCAGTAGGTTGAGGTTGAACCATTGCAGTATTCCAGTAAATCCAATATATCGTCTATTATTGGCTGCATTTTATCAAGCGGACAAAGGGAAGATGGCCACCATGCTGGCTCGGGCCTCTCGTTTATTCCGGCCGAGGTAGTATAAACCGGCTCAGCTCCCATATCCTCACACAACTGAAAATACTCATCAAGGCCAAAATAATGGTCGTTTTTATATCCGTAGCCGAATCTTGTGGCTCCGGCTCTCTCTTCCAGCGGACCAATTGAATTCTTCCAGTTCCAGCAAGTATCCATATGGGCAGACTCTGCTGTACAACCACCAGGGAACTGTATATATTTCAATTTTAAGGCATTCATTTTTTCTGCCAGATCGGGACGCAAACCATTGGGGCGATCTTTCCAGGTTTGGGGCATTACTGTAACTATATCAAAGTAAACATCACCGGTTGCTGAAGCATAGATGATAAAACGGTTGTCGCCAGTTACCTCAGATATACCGGATGTAATAAGATTGAACGCATAATGCTGCCAGGTCATGGTTGGTTTAATATCTCCGGATTGTGAGTAAACGGAACCATTATTGCTTTCCAGCTTCACTTTCAGGGAACCGTTGAAATTCAAACCCCTCTTGGCCCAGAATGAAACCTTATACCTGGTACTGTTCTCCAGCTTAATTCCCCAGTATCCTCCGTTTGCAACGCCCACACTCCCTGATGATACCGATGTAACCATCAGGTTCATGCAATGTTTCTGATACCTGTTCAGTAAACCGGTTTCAAAAGGAGTGCGGGGGCTTATTTTTCCGTCTGAGGATCCTGTTTTTACAATGAACCAATTAGCTATAGGATTATTCCATTCCTCAAAGGAGGAATTGTTAATTAACTGTGCATACAACCCTCCTTCAAACTGGTGGTTGAACTCCTCTACCTGCTGGCCCCTGCAAATGGGAGCGACAATTGCGCCCGGACTTGATACATTAACGGTACAGCCTGAATTTGAATTTTGTGCCTGGACCATGATCGTTCCAGCACAGCAGATGGTTGTTATTGCCAGGACCATTCCGTGTCTATTCAGAAGATTCATAACATTCGATATTTTAAATTGTTAAAAATGAGATCCGGATGCCAGATGCAGTCGAAATAAATTGCTCTTTAAGAGATCCAGGCTCTTTTTTATTTTAAAATTCCAACTCTTAGTACAGTAACCGAATAAGCCGGAACCTCATACTTGAAGCTGGTGCCTGCGGTAAAAGTACCCTCTTTCGGAACTACTTTGGTCGGATTCGCGATGGAGTTTTCATCATCCGGAACTCCGGTTAATATCATGGAATGACCCACCCTATCAACTTTCCCGGCTCCCTTGAGAATAATATTTACCGTCTCAGCAGTGCCCTTAGTGTTAGCAACTTTCACGAGTACATCATTTTTACCGGATTCGGTATCGATAGATGCTGACCAGAAGCAATTAGACAGGTTTTGAGTAAAAGGCAGAACACGGGTTCCCTGATTATCGGAGAACATCATCTTTTGCATATAATATGACGGTGAAGCAAAGCAGGAGACAGCATCATTCCAAACAATACAGGGACCAAAATTACTATGATCCACCATTCCTCCATAATTTCCATATCCTGTCCACCAGATTCTTTCGGAATTCTTTTCACATCCAAGCATAAACGCTGCATCTCCGAGAGCATCTCCGAAATTGCCGATTACATCTCCCCCGTTTCCATGGATTGAGGATGCATACTCCGCAACACATATTTTTTTGCAGGCCGGGTCGATACTATCATATTTGTTGTACAGACCTGAAAGATCCTTCAGATAAAAATGTTCATCCACGAAATCAACAGAATTGCCAAAAGTATGTGAAACCAGATTTTCCTGACGAAAACCGTTATACATAATCTTCATTTCAGGATAATGAGCAAGGATAGAGTCGTGGATCGTGGCATATCTTGGGCTATACTCCTTCGCTGTTTCCCACCCGTTTTCATTACCAATTTCAATAAACTTTAGATTATAAGGCTTCGGATGCCCATTGGCAGCACGTTTTGATCCCCACTTTGTTGTGGCTGATCCGTTGCAGTACTCGAGCAAATCCAGAATATCGCTGATAATAGGATGCATTTTGTCAGTCGGACAAACACCATATAACGGGCTATGAGGTGTTTCGCTGATTCCTGACGAGGTAACATAAACCGCTTCTGCTCCAAGATCTTCGCATAATTGTAAATACTCATCCATTCCGAAATAGAGGTCGTTTTTATAATTCCAGTTATTTCTTGTGGAACCTAACCTCTCTTCCAGGGGACCGATTGAATTCTTCCAGTTCCAGCAGGTATCCATACCGCATGACTCTGCCGTACATCCACCGGGGAATTGAACAAATTTGAGTTTCAGAGCTGCCAGCTTTTCACCCAGATCAGGACGAAGACCATTCGGCCGATTCTTCCATGTTGGAGGCATAACGGTAACTACGTCAAAGAAAACATCGCCAGTAGCTGATGCATAGATTACAAAACGGTTATTTCCGGTAACATTTGTGATACCGCTGGTCATAAGATCACAGGTAAAATGCTGCCAGGCTGTAGTTGGTTTAAATTCTGCCGATTGTGCGTAAACCTTGCCGTCCTTGCCCTCCAGTTTTGCTTTCAGGGTACCGTTGAAATTTGAACCTTTCTTAGCCCAGAAAGAGACTTTATATGTAGTATTGTTCTTCAATCCAATCCCCCAATAACCTCCATTAGCCAGACCTACATCCCCTGAAGCCACCGAGGTAACTTTAAGGCTTATGCAGTGCTTCTGATATTTGTTAAGCATGCCTGTCTCCGCAGAAGTTTGAGAGGATAAATTCCCATTTGAGGATCCTGATTTTACCAGCGACCATTCAGCTATGGGGTTTTTCAGCTCCTCAAATGAAGGATTGTTTATTAATTGCGTGTAGAGTCCTCCTTCAAACTGGTGGTTGAATTCCTCAATTTGCTGTCCCCTGCAGATATCTGCAACGACAGCACCAGGTTTGGAAAGGTCAACAGTAATTGTCGGCCCGGTATTTTGAGCACACGACAATATAGTCAATACCAAAAGAACGATTGTTGCCGGAATCAGCAATTGTCTAAAAACAAATCTGTTAAAGTGTTTCATTTTTTAATAATTTTTATAAGAATGAATAATATTTTGATTTTCTGTTCCATAGTCATTGGTGAACGCCTATAGATGCTTCACTTTCAATATATAACAAAAACCTGCCTGTCCGGTTTGGTGCAGAGATCATCTGTAATGGCCAGTTGCCATAAGTAACCGATTGAGGATATTCAATATCACCTCCGTCGGTAGGATCAAGGCACAAAGCAAAAGCATCGGAATCACTGAATACGGATAGCCAGTAGTCTGCACCTCTTAGTATTCTTTCTGAAGACTTTAAAGTAAATGTTTGCCAGCCAGCTCCCGGATTTGTCAATTCGTTTGTACTCTGCAGAAAATTCTTAGGTGAACCGATGCTGTCAGAATATATGGCACACTTAACTTTGCCTGTGACCTTTGAATCAAATTTTGCTTTTATCCTGACACCTTTCCCATCCTCCTTTGCAGTAAATTTTGAGAGCAGGATATTTTTACAGCCAGGTCTTGTTGAGTTAATCTTATAAACACAATAATCTCTATTATTCCCCAGATAACTTCTGTTTGTCCCATTATTGCTTCCATCATACCCTGCCAGTAATAAACCCTTCCTTGATGAGACAGGAGCAAGGCTTTGAATTGAAACCTCTCCTGGAACAATTTTACATATAAAAGAATTATGATGAGGAACATAAATACTGAATGTCAGATAGTTATTATCTGAAGCAACCTGACCAAGAACTTCTTTGGTATAAATATTCTCAAGATGATATGGTGCATTAGTGAGACTCAGTTGTGATCTTGAAATCTTAACCTTGTACATTTTGTCAGTTGCCTCCGACTCATTTTTAAAGTCATGGTAATTTGCTATCTGCAGGTAGTTGATGTTATCGCGGACCCGCCACATTTGCCACATCCCTATCTGAAGCGGGTCATCTGCCATATATGAGAGTCCTTTTTTCCTGGCCATTGCATTAATCTCAGTGGCAATTTTTGTATAATTCGGGTCTTTTGAGTATACTCCATGTGTATTCCCTATAAAGTCGGAAGGACTCCAATAAATAGTATTAGCCAATGATTTTAGATCAGGGTCAATTGCATTACTTGAACCTACTATAACCATGGGACCTCCATTATTCGCGTAATTTCGTATCCTTTTAATCACACTCGCCGGCAATTGATTTGGGGTCTGCAGCACCGGAAAATCCCCGGCAATTTTTTCATCTAAATCCTCAATTCTTGCAGCCGAGCATAAGGGTATACCTAATTGAGTCATCATCGTAAAGTCCAGATCAATAAGTTCACCGTAATTCCCGGTAGGATTAATGCTATTTATCCAGTGCATGAAATCGTCGTTATAAAAAATCGAACAGCCATAAACCTTGTCCACATCCCTTGCGCTGTTTACCGCAAGGTCAATGCTTTCTTTTGTAAAAGAAACTTCTTCGGCTGTCATAAGCGAATCTTCTTCATCCGGTAAGCAAGAGTCAAGCCAGGAAATGTAAACCCCATCAGGGGCATTAACCAACCCGTTACCGGATATATAGAACATGTTAATATAAAGCCACCACTCCATTCTGGTATTGTATTTTATCTGGTAAAGTGCAGGGTCGCCCGCCTCCCAGGCGTCAATCGTCTCAGTCAGTATATAGTATTTGCATTTTGTCTTTGAAAGCATAGCACGCGTTAAACCCGTGTAGAGCTGAAATTCAGCGTACCCAGCATCATTAGGTTGTCGACATACATCATAAAAAATAGCAGGCCATGATTGTGTAACATAATAGTCCAGAAGATTACTATTCGCCAGATCTTCAATGTCGAAGCCCTGGCACCTTAGCTCTCCAACTGCTGATGACCCGGTGCTGTAGCCCATTATTTTAAGACTGGAATTGGTGTTCTTTATTGTCTGCATGAACAACTTCAAGCCTTTAAAATAGTTCGGATCACAACCCCTTTCAGGAGTATTATAGAGACTCTTGCCTAACATTCCGTCTCTAAATTCAATAATATCAAGGCTCATAGCCGATGTAAAATTTGCTACCTGCTTACCTAAGAAGGTATTCAGTTTTGTCCCGGCTGAAATACCATTTGGATATTCAGCATACTTAAATTTATCAGATTTCAACAAAGCATTATAATCGAGCCAACCGGGCACTGGATGAGATATTGAGCCATAGCTTTCGCTGTGCCTTGTGCTCCATTCGTCATAACTATTATTGTAGGGGTTTAGATTTCCAAACATCCATACACCAATCATGAAATTGGCGATGCCTCTTGCAGAAGCTTCACTTTTCAAAGTTAAAACCAAATCTTTTAAGTTCTGATATGTCCAATCAGGATAAGGGTGACCTTTAAAGGTCGGAATATAAATTTTGTCGGAAAGTGTACCTGTCCAACAGGCCATAGGAGAAACCAACCATCCTGTATTCAGAATAAGACCTTTTTCACCGATAACATCTTTATAGAATGTGGTGTATCTGTCAAAAAACGAGGTTACTGAACCCTGGATATTGTCAGGTTTAAACCACATCAGATCACATTCAGACCAGACATCCTGTAAAGTTTTGGTGCTAGTTGAAGCAAACATACCCGAATGTGAGGTCAGATTCAGACTAAACAATAAACTAAAAAAAATTGGACAAATAGATTTTGTTTGAATTTTCATTCTGATTCCTCCCTGGGTAAGTTTTTAAAATACTCACTTCTGTTTTAAAGCTCTGATCCTCAGCACCGTCATTGAACGAGCCGGAAAGGTGTAGGTAAAACTATTACCTGTCCTGAAGGTCCCTTCCCTCGGGAAAATATTTACAGGATTCGCAATTGAATTATCGGCATCATTAGCAGCGGTAATCGTTGTGTAATGCCCGTCAGTATTAACACTGGATGCACCTTTAAGAGTTATAACGATAGCTTCTGAACTGTCAGTTTTATTTACTGCTTTAATCAGTATATCATTTTTGCCGGCAGCTTCGTCAACAGAGGTGGAAAAGTAAGTGATCCTTGCATTGGAAGTAAATGGCAATATCCGGGTTCCATGGTTATCCCCGAATAATGTTTTATGCATATAATATCCCGGATTACCGTAACAGGATACAGCATCGAACCAGAGTAAATTGCAACCATAATCACCATGTCCTACTATTGATCCGAAATTGCCATAGCCGGTCCATGACATTCTTTCAGAATTTTTCTCACAACCCAGCATGAAGATACCATCAGAAAGTGCATCGCTGAAGTCGGCATCCACATTTGCTGCCATTCCTTTATGCGATGAACAATACTCCTGTATCATAAACCTTCTTATACCGGGATCGGAATTGACAGAATCATAAAAGTTATACCGGTTTGAATTGTCATTGCTAAGAAAATGGTCATCGACAGCCCAGAAAGATTGGCCCTCCGGATGTGAAACTTCGCCGTAAAAATGACCATTAAATGCTATTTTCATATCAGGATAATATTTGATTATAGCATCGTGAATCATACGGTAACGTGGGGCATAGGCAGCCGAGTCATTTGCGCGGTGATTATTCTCGGCTCCTATCTGTACATAATGAAGATTATATGGAGCCGGGTGACCATTTTTTGCACGGACTGCGCCCCATCTGGTTGAGACAGCTCCATTGCAGTACTCCAAAAAGTCCAGGCAATCATTTATTACTACCGACATTGAATCAAGAGGGGTATAGATTATCGGCAGTTTACAGCAATCATCGCTGAAAATTCCTGCTGTGAACACGTACATCGGCTCAGCGCCTAAATCCTCGGCCAGCTGAAAAAATTCATCCGTACCAAAATAGAGGTCGTTTTTATAACCCCAGCAATAAGAGGTGGAACCGCCTCTTTCCTCTAAAGGACCTATAGATTCTTTCCACCTCCTGCAATAATTGTAATTTGCCCAGTGAGCATCAAATCCACCAGGATAGGCTAAGAATGCAAGATGCATGGAATCCATCATTTGAGCGACATCAATTCTGCAGCCACGACCCTTCCAGGTCGGCGGCATTACTGTTATCACATCAAAAAATATATCACCGGTTGAAGAGGCATAAATCACGAATCTGTTGTTCTCCGAAACAGATTTAATACCACTGGGAACAAGATCACACTTGTAATTTGCCCAGCTTGCAGTTGGAGTAAAGGTGCGGGAAGCATAGGAAGTGCCATCGCTGCTTTCTAGTTTTGCTGTAAGGGTACCGGAAAAGTTTGAACCTTTCTTAGCCCAGAAAGAAACCTGGTAAGTTGTATTATTTTCTAATTTCATCCCCCAGAATCCATCATTTTTTAAACCTACGCTTCCCGAAGCAACAGAATTGACTAATAACTTAATACAATGAACCTGATGGCTGTTCAGCATGCCTGTATTTGCCGAGGTTTGTCCGGATATTGATCCCGCTGATGAACCTTGTTTTACTATATCCCAGTATTTGTCGGGGTATGGAGCACCCCAGGCATCTACAACCTCTTCAAATGACGGATTGTTGATCATCTGCGCATATAATCCTCCTTCAATTCCATGATTAAATTCCTCCAGCTCCTGCCCTCTGCAAATTGGAGCAACAGCAACACCCGGGTGGGAAACGTCGACGATACAACTTGATGTTTTAGATTGTTTACATGATATAATTGTCGCAAGGCAAATGACGGTCAGTATTGTCAATATCCCTCTGACTGTCGGATTAACTTCTCGTGTTTTCATATGTTGTTTGCACTTAAATGGATAATTATTTACCTGGATTCAAATTTTATCAGTGATTAAAGATTTTCAAGGCTCTGATCATAGCTGTTATATTTTCGACCGGTACATTTGCCTGTATATTATGAACAGTGTTAAATACAAATCCTCCGTTTTTACTGAAAATTTCACACATGCTAAGCACCTGTTTTTCAACATCAAATGGGGAGTCGAATGCCAGCGTCTTTTGTGTGTCAACACCGCCTCCCCAGAATATAATTCTGTCGCCGAAATTTTCTTTTAAAAATTTCGGATCCATGCCATCAGCATTAATTTGCACAGGGTTCAGAATGTCGAAACCCGCATCGATGAAGTTATTAAGCAATGGTACAATTGCTCCGCAAGAGTGTTTGAATGTTTTCCAGGTTGTGTTCTCATGTACCCAATCGTTTATTTTCCTGAAATAGGGAGCATACATTTCCTCGAAGGTTTCCGGAGAGCAGAAAAGCGAATTCTGAGTGCCAAAGTCGTTGCCGCAAATTTCAACAGCGTCAACGCGGTTTCCGACAACCTTGAAAATCTTTTTGAGATTCGACAACGCAATATCAGTCTGTTTTGCAAAGACAGCATGGATGTAATCGGCTCTCATAATGATTGACATGTACCATTCGGCAACATCCCTGATTCCTTTGGGATTTTTCATGTCAAGTCCGGGTACCAGGGCGATATCACCAAGGGATGTGCCACCGAAATTGCATATTATACCTTTCCCTTTTTTCAGAGAGCTTTCAATAAGCATATCCCAGTATTTCAGCTCCTCATCCGTAATATAGACGAATTCTTCGAGGTTATCGTCCGGGTTCAGCTCCTCTTCAATTAATGGTTGTTGTCTTATAATGGCATCAAAAAAATATCCGCTTTTTGGCATTCTGGCGCTAGCCGGTACTGTCATATCGCCCTGGGGAAACATAAGCAGATCTCCGTTTTTGTCGCTTGTGGTGTTAAAATTACCAGGCACCAGCACTTCCTGTCCCCAGAAGGTTTTAAATCCTTTCCAGTTTTCATTGGCAAAACCAAAAATAGTGTTCTTGGCCCAGGCTCCAATAATGTCAACACCAAGCACTTCAGCCAGGTCAGGTTCGATCTCGCCAAGCATCTGGTACGGTTCTATAACCTTAACAGGATGTCTGTCAAGTCCATAATACTCGCGCAGTTTTTCAACTGCCAGCACATGAATGCCAGATGTAGCGGTTGCACCAAAATCTATTGCTAACCTGTCTGGCTGCCTGTGGTTCAGTGTTGCTAGGATCCTCTCTTTTGAATTCATAATTAAATCTTACAGGTAATAAAATCTCAGATGTTATCCAATTACAAATCACGAATGTCAATTCAACCGTATTATGTCGCAAACCTTTAGTTGGCAATTGGCAATCTGCAGTTGGCAATTGCAAACTGTTGTTTGCCAACTGGCAACTTTGCATATTTTGTCAAAATTAAGTTGGCAAGTCACTTGCGTTTCAAAAATATGTTCTCCAGTTCTTCCAGACTTTTTCCTTTTGTTTCAGGAAGTCTAAAGATTACAAACAAAAGCAATAACACGCACATCACATCAAAAATAAGGAAGGCAACACCACCTCCTAAACGGTTTAAGATGACAGGGAAGGTAAGCGTAACCAGGAAATTTGCAGCCCATAAAGCTACAATAGCGATTGACATAGCCTTGCTTCTTATTTTGTTGGGAAAGATCTCTGACACCATCACCCACGTCACGGGACCTATCGACGCTGCAAACGAAGCCATGTAGGTCAGAAAAAAGAATAGGATGAAGTAACCCTGAAGCTTGTTCAGGAAATATGCAATCGCAACAAAAGTCAGGGAAACTGCCATTCCTACGGTTCCCCAAATCATTAGTGGTTTTCGCCCCCAACGGTCAATCCATCTTATGGCAACAAGTGTGAACAGAAAGAGAACTCCTCCAAGAATAGCGGTCTGGATAAGTGCTGAATCTGTGCCATTGCCAAGTTTCTTGAAGATCATTGGTGCGTAGTACATGATAGCATTTATGCCTGTTACCTGCTGAAAAATTGCCAGTAATATCCCTACCCATAGAATGTATCTCATCCTTTTAGAGAAGACTTCCGTGTAGCTCGTGGGCTCATCACTGGCAATCGAGTCTTCAATAGCTTTCAGTTCAATTGAAGCTGATTCTGTTCCGTTTATTCTCTTTAAAATTCTGAATGATTCATCCTTGCGGTTGTGTTGCATCAGCCACCTAGGACTTTCCGGTACAAATATCAGTGAAAGAAAGAATATCAATCCCGGAATCGCCATCACTGCCAGCATCCAGCGCCAGTTCTGATCTCCTGTAGAATACAAGAGATAGTTGGAGAAGTAGGCCACAAGATCGCCTGTTACAATGGCAAGTTGGTTGAGCGAAACGAGTGTGCCTCTTTTGTCAGCGGGAGCGATTTCTGAGATATACATCGGGGACAACATAGATGCAGCTCCAACCGCTATTCCTCCAAGTAACCGGAATGCAATAAAAATAATAAGGTGAGTGGAAAGCGCCGATCCGAGAGCAGATATTACAAAGAGAACTGCCGCCAAAAGCAGCATTTTCCTTCGTCCGAATAGATCTCCAGGTTTGCCGGATGCAATCACACCGATCATACAACCGATCAGAAGGCTGCTTACAGTCCACCCCAACCAGATATCATTGAGGTTAAAATATGGGCCTATGAAAGGAGTTACACCGGAGATCACAGCTTCATCAAATCCGAAAAGCAAGCCACCGAGAGCGGCAACAACAGTGACCAGTACTAAGAAACGGGAATCTTTACCTTTGTTCATTTAATATCATTTTAATCCTGATATCCCTATTCTAAGGACGGTTACTGAATAAGCGGCGAAAGAATATTTAAAACTTCGTCCTGATTTAAACTTACCTGCTACAGGTATCACTTTAGTCGGATTGTCCAGTGAATTCTCGTCAACGGGAGCCCCTGTTAAAGTAGTTGAATAGCCTGAAGGATTAACATTCTCAGCACCTTTAAGATTAATATTTACAGTTTCTGATGTGTTTTTATTGTTAACTACTTTAAGGAGTATATCATTTTTACCTGATTCATTATCAACTGATGCTGACCAGTAGCAATTGACCGTATTCTGCGTAAAAGGTAAAACACGTGTTCCGGGATTATCTGCAAAAAGCATTTTTTGCATATAATAGGAAGGGGATCCGTAAGCCGACACACTATTATTTACTACGATATTGGGTCCAAAATCATTATGTCCGTTTAGCGCACCGTAATTACCATATCCTGTCCACCACATTTTTTCAGAGTTCTTTTCGCATCCGATCATAAATGCCGCATCGGCTAGCGTTTTCAATAAATTGCAGCTTTCCTTTTTTGAACCGTCATCTCCCATGCAGGCATACTCAGCAACACATATTATTTTGCATGCAGGGTCGATACTATCATATCTGTTATAAAAATTATTATCGAAACCAAAATAAAAATGATTATCCGTAAAATCAACCGGATTTCCATAAATATGAGAAGGTTCATTGCCAATACACTGACCATTATACATAATTTTTATATCAGGATAGACAGATTTTATAGCATTAAATATCATAAGATAACGTTTATTATAATCTTCTACGGTAAAATAATTTTCATTCCCGATCTCAATGTATTTAAGATTGTATGGTGAGGCATGTCCGTTTGACGCACGCTTTGCGCCCCAGTTTGTTGAGGTGGATCCATTGCAATACTCTATCAAATCCAGTATATCGTCAATAATCGGCTGCATGTCATCAAGAGAAGCCATTGCATAAAATTCAGGCAAATTTGGTCTTTCATCAATTCCGGCAGAAGTTGTATAGACAGGTTCTGCATTTAAATCTTCACACAATTGAAGATGCTCGTCCAGACCAAAATAGAGGTCGTTTTTATACCACCAGCGGCTTCTGGTTGAACCTGGTCTTTGTTCAAGCGGACCGATGGAATTCTTCCAGTTCCAGCATCTATCCATAGTTGCGGATTCAGCAGTGCATCCTCCCGGAAACTGTATATATTTTAGTTTAAGAGCGGCCATCATTTCGGCCAAATCCGGTCTGAGACCGTTTGCACGATTCTTCCATGTGGGCGGCATCAATGTAACCACGTCAAAATAAACATCACCTTTAGCTGAAGCGTAGATTACAAAACGATTTGTCCCGACAACAGTTGAAATGCCACTTGTGGTCAGATCACATGTAAAATGCTGCCATGTGGCAACTGGAGTAAATTTTTCAGATTGAGCGTATACAGTACCGTCATTGCTTTCCAATTTTACTGTCAGAGTACCATTGAAATTCAAACCTTTCTTAGCCCAGAAAGAAACTTTATATGTTGTATTGTTTTTCAAGCCTATCCCCCAGTAACCACCATTTGTAAGACCAACACTTCCTGATGCCACTGAAGTGACATTCATGTTTATGCAACGCTTCTGAAAATTATTAATCATCCCTGATTCATCAGCAGTTTTCGATAACAAAATTCCATCGGAAGATCCTGTTTTGACCATAGACCAGGCGGCAATCGGATTTTTCAACTCATCAAAGGAGGGATTATTTATCAACTGGGCATAGAAACCTCCCTGAACCTGGTGGTTGAATTCTTCAATCTGCTGTCCTCTGCAAATAGGAGCCACAGCAGCTCCCGGCCTGGAGATATCAACAGTACAACTGGATTGTGCAAAGATAATATCTCCTGTCAGAAACAAAATTATAATGGCTGATGTCTGAATTTCTTTTGCAAATCTTATTAGATACTGGACTGGTTTCATAGTATTGTTATTTATGTGGTAATAAAAGTATAAATGAGTAAACACCTGATTGTTTTACCGGCACCTATAAATTATCTTCAAGAGCATGAATTTCAGGAGTGTCCGGAAGGCTTGAATTAAATTTCCTCAGGACACCCCCAATTCATTGCTTTGTTCAATAAGTTAGTTCAATAACCAGGATTTTCTACCAAATTAGGATTATTATTAATTCTGGTTTCATTTATCGGGAGGTAATTATATGCCGATTTCCATACGCGGTTAAAAGTTTCTGCATTAGAAACTTCATATTCGTACTGGTTAGGCGTTGTATTAAAATGCCAGTATGCAAAAGCAGCTAACCTGTTGGTATTCAATTCCTGGTCTGCCACCCTCCAGCGTCTTAAATCATAGAAGGTATGTTCCTCAAATGCCAGCTCAATCCTCCGTTCATGACGAATCTTGTCAAGGGTTATTGACGACAAAACTGCTACACCGGCTCTGTCCCTGATCTGGTTAACAGCATTCAGATTATCGGCATTTGGACCATTCAGCTCAAATGAAGCTTCAGCATAATTCAGGAGGATCTCCGCATAACGGAACGTAAGCCAGTCCTGATATGAGGAGTTTGTAATGGGAAACTTATGAGTCGGATCAAGGAATTTCTTCAGGAGGAAGCCGGTTGAAGGCCGCTGAAATGTAGTTTCATCCAATCCAACAACATCTCTGCCATTATAAGTAGCATACTCAGTAAGCAGTTTTTCACCGGTTTCGCTATAAACACCTTTCCAGAGGGCTACCGTATCCCTGTTCCCAATCCACGGAGTGCCGTTGTACATTATTGATGCTTCGCACCTTGGATCCTTTTTTAACATAATAGGCCTGAGGTATCCTTTTAAATTCTGCCAGTCGATTTTGCCATCAGATCCATCAAGCATATCATATGAGTCTACCATTTGAGCACTCGGAGAGTAGGTACAACCCCAATAGGTGTAATTGCCATTAGGATTTTCAAAATCGTCCCAGCTATGACCATAATTAATATCAAAAAACTTTTTAGCCAGAATTACCTCAATGTTATCTTTTTCCAGGAATATACTCTGATAGTTAAAAGCTTTATCAGGGTATTTATTAAACAGTGCAAATTGTCCGTCATCTATGATTTTCTTAGAAGCATCCAGTGAAGCTTGCCAGTATTTATTTGCCTCGGATGCAGGAATCCCCACTACTCCATCCAGTTGCACTGTTCCGTATTTTGCAATGCTTGCAGCATAAAGCATAGCCCTGCTTTTCAGGGCAAGCGCACCATATTTTGTTACTCTTCCCGGCTGATCTGTAGCCGGAAGAATAGTTGAAATAGTATCGCATTCTTTACCTATCAGGTCATATACTTCCTGCTCTTTATTTCGCTTGACAAATAAGGTGGCAGAATCGGCATCAATGGATTGGGGAGTCATTATTATTGGAACTCCTCCATATCGCTTCACCATTTCAAAATAGACAAAGGCTCTCAAAAATCTTGCCTGAGCATTGTACTGGGTCTTTAGATCTGCCGTATTTTTTCCTCTTTTAAGATTTATGAGAAAAATATTAATGTCTCGAATAATTGCATAATCAAAATATTCCAGCTCACCTCCTGAACCATTCAATATACCCTGCCCTATGAGAGTCAGATTCCATGGTAAATTGGTGCATCCCTCACCTGAGGCGACAATGGAAGCGAAAACATTAAAGTCATCATAACCTCCAAAAATATTAGTTCCATATAATCCGGCCAAAGGAGTTATGCGGCCGTATAGGTTGGCCATGTAGGCACCCGTTAAAGCAGGGTCATCCCAAACCACTGCATCAGAAATAATGTCTAATGGTTCTTTATCAAGAAGCTTATTCTGGCAACTCTGTGCAAAGAGCATCACCAAAAGAAAAGATATTATAGTTTTTATGGAATTTTTCATATCTGATTATTTTATTTATTTATATTACGTTATTAAAACTTCATCCAATCTGATCATTGTCTTTCCCGAATAGTATAAATGAAGAAATAATAGTTAAAAATTTAGATCTATACCTCCCTGAAAGTTTTTCATCAGGGGATAATTGTATCCTCCATTGCCACCCGTGAAAGTGGGACCTCCATTCGGATTTAGCTTACTGATACTTGCTTCGGGATCTAATGGATATACATTATCAAAAGTAAGCATATTCAATCCTGTTATGAAAATACGACATGATCTGATTTTTAGCTTTTCAGATACGCTTTTTGGAAGGGTGTAACCCAGAGTAACGTTTTTAAGACGAAGATAGGTGGCATTCATAAGCCAGAATGATGAGAACTTCTTGTTATTTTCAGCCTCCCCGCTCACTAACCTTGGATATTTCGCACCGGTATTCTCTGGTGTCCAGTAATCAGTCATATAAGTAAAGGGAACAGTCCCGTTTTCAAACGGAAGCTGATGAGCATAGCCATTGAAACCTGAAGCGCCCTGAAATAATGCATTGAAATCGAATCCTTTATATTCCAGAGTCAGGTTGAATGAAAACATAATGTCGGGAACATAACCCTTTCCTATTTCATGCTCGTCCTTGAAATCCACTACCCCATCCTTGTTGTAATCTTCATATTTTATGTCACCAGGTTTGATGGTTGCATTACGCTGTGTGTCCTGATCGGCCCAATTATCTATTTCGGACTGGGTCTGGAAGAGCCCCAGTGCTTTATATCCGATAAGCCTGTTTTTCCACATACCCGAATACCCGAGACGTTCCCTTGTAGCTGCATCCGGATAAATGGGTTCATCATAGTGTATCCATTTCGACCTTGCATAGGTTAACATACCGCTAAGGGAATATCTGATTTCACCAATACTATTTTCATGCCTCAAAGTCAATTCAAATCCTCTGTCATCAAAACTATTTATAGGTTCCTGGGGCAGCCCTGCTCCAAAAGTAATAGGAATGGATTTGCTCCTCTGTCCAGCTACATTTTCAACCCTTCGGTAAAACACATCAAATTCGAACGACAGTAAATTTTTCCAGAAACCGCCATCGAGACCCAGATTATAGTTGGTGGATGTTTGCCAGGTTAAATTTGGATTTGGAATACCGGTTGATATAATACCCTTATTAATTGAAGTTCCAAAAACATTTCCCAATCCATAAACATAGCCGGCTATATACGAATAAGCCGGCACGTCAGCATCACTTCCCGCTTTTCCCATCGAGGCTCTTAACTTAAGATTATTTATAGCCGATATATTCTTTATAAATTGTTCTTGAGACAGGCGCCATCCAAGAGAAATACTTGGAAATGTCCCCCACCTTTTGTCCGAGGCGTATCTCGATGATGCATCATAACGAACAGTCACTTCGGCAAGATATTTACCGGCGTAGGCATAATTAATACGTCCTGCATAACCTATACGGCCATCCTGGTACTGGGTACCAGAAGCATCTTTATCTGCATCACCTCCTGCAAAAAGCTGCTCAACAGCAGTACTGAGATAATTTTTCCTGAAACCATAGAAAGTATTGTTTCCATAATCAATATACTCACCAAGAAAAAGAGCATTTATTGAATGGACTCCTATTGTCTTATCATAATTCAGCTGTATCTGTGAAGTAATCTGGGAATATCTGTACATAGTTTCCCTGTCAAGATTTTCTGATTGCTGAGCGGGCATCGGATTTGAATATATATCGGTTGCAGGGTCATGGTTCCAATAAAAAAATTGCTTCCCAAATTGTTTGGTATAGGAAAATGAATTATTGGTGGAGAAGTTAGCTCTGGCAGATAATCCTTGTAAGAAAGGCGTTTCATATTTTAAGTTTATTTCACCATCCAGGTATTTTGTATCATCATTTGTATATCCTGAGAAGCTCTTGTTCGATCTGCCAATAGGCTGGGTTGAACTGTGCCCCGTAAAGGATAACTTTGTCGGATCCGGATAATGAGCCGGGAATGTCGGCTGCGCAAAATTAGCATCCTGCAAAACCAGCCAGAACAGATTATTTATGTCATTTGATTGAGATTGTGAAGCTGCAGGAGCTGATATCTTTTCCTGTCTTACCCCGATTTTGACAGAAGCTGTAAATCCCCTGGCGACCTTTGCTTCTACATTAGACCGAAAATTAATCCGATTATAGTCAAGATCACCGCTTTTTAACATCCCGCCATTATTAAAATAGCCTACGGAAAAGAAATAATTCAACTTGTCAGATCCCCCTGTTGAACTGAGATTATACTTTGATATGGGTGATGTCTTGTTAAAGACTTCTCCATACCAGTCTGTATTTGGATAGGCCGGATCCGTACCATTTTTGAATTTATCAATTTGTTCCTGAGTCCATGTTGTAAGCCCGGCTTCGTTCGACATACGTGCAAATGTGGAAGCGTTGACCGGATGTGGCATACGTGTTGGTGATTCAAAACCATAGGAAGCATTAAAATTAAATGTGGGTGTTTCTGATTTTCCATGTTTGGTTGTAATAAGCAGCACGCCATTGCCTGCCCTTGCTCCGTATATCGATGCAGAGGCATCTTTCAAGACAGAAACATTTTCGATGTCCGACATATCTATCTGGTCCCAGCCAAAGGGGTATTCAACGCCATCAACTATTATAAGCATATTGGAAAAACCCCTTATGGATACCGCAGGAGAATTTTGTCCAGGTACTCCACCCGGGTTAACTGCAATTATGCCCGGCAGCCTTCCTACCAATGCTGTACCGACATCCTTTACAGGTAATGATTTAATCTCAGTTCCTGAAATTGTGGCGACGGAACCAGTGACATTAATTTTTTTCTGTGATCCATAGCCGACAACAACAATCTCATCCATAAGCTTTGTTTCTGTTGACAGTTTTACGTCAACAACTGCCTGTCCGGAAAAAGATACTTTCTGGGTGGTATATCCTATAAAGGAAAACACCAGCACTCCGTTTGCTTCATTGGTCTGGATAGTGTATTTGCCATCTGCACCAGTGTTTGCGCCAACAGTTGTACCTTCAATAAGCACATTAACACCGGCGAGTAATTCACCACTATTAACATCAGTTACAGTACCGCTTATTTTGCGCTGCTGTTCTTCTGCCGGCACCATCGTACTGGCAGGTAATGATGTGAATGCCAGATCAGCCAAAGGAAAGTTCACAACGGTATAGTTTTCATGTGCCTGCAAGATTTTTGGGATCAGGAGGACTAAAGCTATACCCATGATCAAAATTGTTTTCAAGGGAGAACGATGAAGCGGTTCTCCGTTTGGTTCATTTCTTTTCATAAGCTTTTAAGTTAATAGGCTATTAATGAGCTCGTCTTTGAAAAATTGAAATAATCTCATTCAAGAAATGAAAATTAGATCATCAGAGTTTAATAAGAAACTACTGTATTTTCAATTCATGACACTATATTTGCATATATTTACTCGTAAATTCGGTTTTTGTCACAATTAGTTACCATATATGAAAGCTAAACTTGAAAAAGTAATACCGAATCTATCGTCCTCAATATTCGTAAAACGGGAGATTGTCCCTTATATGGACTATCCATGGCATTATCATCCCGAGGCTGAGATAATATTTGTTGAAAGAAGCTATGGCATCCGTTTTATGGGAAATCATGTAGGCCATTTCGGAGATGGAGATTTAATGTTCATCAGTCCAAATCTGCCTCATGTGTGGAGAAACGATCATGATTTTTATAAAGGCGATAAAGACTTAATGGTAGATGTTTATGTGATCCAGTTCACGGAGGATGCACTGGGTAAAAATTTTTTTGACATATATGAATCTGCAAATATTAAAAAACTCTTTATTCTTGGACAGCAGGGCATATTAATTAAAGGTAAAGAGCATAAACAAATATCCGAGCTGATCAAACGGGTTTACAATTCTTCCGGCTTCGAGAGGATAATATTATTTTTAGAAACGCTGAATGCATTATCAAATGCCAGGGGATTTACCTTGCTCTCAGGCATAGGCTACACCAGTCCGGTTAATATTCCCGATAAGGAAAGGATTAACAGGGTAATGAGTTTTTTAATGGAAAACTACACCAAAGAATTTAAGCTTGAAGAGCTTGCCGGTCTTGTCAATCTTAATAAGGCATCTTTTTGCCGGTACTTTAAAAGCAGGACCCACAAAACCTGTTCTCAATTTATAAATGAAATAAGAATAGCTAATGCATGCAAATTGCTGATAAACAGAGATATTACTATTACGGAAATATGCTATTCAACAGGATATAATAATATCTCACATTTTAACCGGACGTTTAAAGAAATCACAGGAGTCACTGCAGGTGAGTATGCAAAGCAATATTTAAAAAATGGAGCCTAAAAAAAGGTTATAAGCACCCACCAATTTTATTTTCTATTGAACATATCCTAATCCTTCTTATTCTGCCCGATTTCAGCACCCTGTCTGATTAACTGATCCCTGAGCATTTCCACATCCAGCTCCTTAGGTGATTTTCGTGCTTTTACACAGAGGGCGGCTGAAGTTCCGGCTGCCTCCCCGATCGACATAGTGGGAGCCATAGCCCGCCAGGATTCATATGATTGCTGATCGGAAGAGATACATCGTCCCGCAACAATTAATCCTTCGACCTTTTGCGGCAATAAACAGCGATAAGGAATCTCATACCCTTCGTGCTCAAGATAACGTCTGTATCCATAATAGCTTATTATCGGACAGGCGGACATTGCTATGGAATCATCAAATTTCCTGCCCTGAATAGCATCATCAGCAGTAGTTTTAAAGAGTCCTTCAATAAAACGTGTTTGCCTGATTCCCAGATGAGGAGCAGTTTCAGTTATGTAAGCTCCATTCAGTAAGGGAGCACGGCTTTTCTGATTGTTTTTAAAATGTTCGAATACTTTCAATCTCGACTCTATCTCACCTTTTGTCAGGTCATCCGCATCCACTCCATCCGTTTCTGAGACCGGACCCCATAAAAGCAGTGAGTTATTGGTTCTTGGACCTCCTAGTTTTTCAGCATATTGGGGATCGATACTGACCTTGTACATTAGGCAATTGGGCAGATGCTTACCGGTCTTCAGATTCGCTTTCCAATACGGAACACCTGCCTTGTACGACACCGCAGCATCTCCGCTTGCATCAACAACCACTTTTCCGAAAATTGCCTGCCTTCCCGAAATGTTTTCAATGATAATGCCCGTAATGTTATCTCCATCCATAATAACATCTGCAAAAAGCGTATGAAAAAGGATATGCACTCCCTCATCATAGAGCATTTTTGTGAGAATATATTTGGTTTTCTCGCCATCTATGGCATAACTGTAAGTCAGTCTGCCCTTTTCACCCGAATATTGTTCCTGCTTATAACTGGATATTCCCAGGCCGTCTATTTCCTTAAGTCGGAGGATAACTTCCTCAGGGATACCTTTGCTTGTCTGCAGTCCATCCGGTTTGACCTGGTTCCGGAAACCATTTATATTCAGCATAAGCGAGGCTGTTGCTGTACCTCCAAAAAATGGGAATCTTTCAATTATCAAAGTTCTGGCGCCATTTCGTACACTGGCAAGGGCAGCAGCAAATCCTGCAGGCCCTCCTCCCACGACAATTACATCGTACCTCCCATAAACTGGAAGCGCTTTAGCCGGTTCTTTGTATTGATCATCAGGAAGTACAAAGTCAGCTCCCGGGAATTTACCGGCAGCTGTCCCTCCAAATAAAGAAAATGCACCTGCAGCAAGGGAATTATTTAGAAATATTCTCCGGTTGATTTTTACTTTTTTCATTCTGAGTTATTTTTTATTTTGGAAATATCCGATAAGGGTTTCCTTCGAACAAAAGAATTAGTTTTTTGTTTCTGATTATATAAAACCATAGGGGTAATTAGTTTTATAATAAATGCGTTGTGGCGTAGTGAGAATTACGCCACATCTGTTTTATGGGTGAATATATTTCCCCCTGTACTCCCTCCTGAGAAGCTTCGAGGCTTGCGGGTTGTCAGTTATCTCTTTCTTCTGAACATCCCAGTTTACAGTCGACCCGGTATTATATGAGATCATTGCAAGCTGAACCGTTGCTGTAGATTTAAAAGCATCTTCAGGAGTACAGATAATAAGTTTTTTATCTTTTAACCGGACGGCATCAACAAAGTTTTTCATATGATTCTCCTGCATGGATTCTGTAGGAATTGACATATCTTCCCTTTTCCCGTTATTACCCGCATCGAAAATAGAAATACCTGAATCAGTGGCAAATAAGGTCCCTTTTTCTCCATGGAAAAATATCCCGTTATTGTACTCCCCGTTTACATCACCTTTACCCCAGAGTCTGTGCTGCCATACAACAGGAGCGCATTTAAAAGTCATTTCAGAAATCAGGGTATCGGGGGTGGTAATCTTGCCCTTCAGTTCAAAAATTCCCCCTGATGAATAGATCTTCTCAGGCATTCCCTCACCCATGATATATCTGATAATATCTATGTGATGAATGCCCCAGTCCGCAAGATGGCCATTACCATACTCCTTTTCGAGTCTCCAGGCTATATGGCCAATATTGGGGCAGTAGTCAAGTTTTGGAGCAGGTCCGCACCACTCCTCCCAGTCGAGTGAAGGCGGCGGTGGCTGGACAGTTGTAGCCTTCAATTCAGGAATATAATGTATCTGGGCATTGACCTGGTGAATATTTCCGATCCTTCCGCTGTCAATAAGTTCCTTTGCTTTCCTGAATGCTTCGCTTTGCCTACGCTGGAATCCAATCTGTATGATGTTGCCTGCCTTATTGGCGGCATTTATCATAGCCAGTCCTTCCTGTATATCGTACGACAGAGGTTTCTCACAATAAATATCCAGACCCTTTTCACAAGCTGCAATGAAAATGAGGGCATGCCAGTGAGGAGGTGTGCCGATAAAGAGAGCGTCAAGTCCCTTCATATCAAGAAGATCTGTGTAATACTTAAACGCTCTGGGTTTTGACCCCTGTAGCTTCTCAAGCTCACTTGCGCTGTTGTTAAGGTGGTCAGAATCAACATCACAGACAGCTGTCACTTCAACTCCACCTACCTTCAGGGCAGCTTTAGCTATAACCATACCATACCAGCCCGAGCCGATGAGCCCTATCTTTAGCTTTTTCTCCTGCCCGAATACGGGAATAAAGAGATTTGCTGCCAAGGCAGCCGATCCGGCGGAAGTGATCCGGATAAATTTTCTTCTTTTCATATACATTGAAAATTACAGTCTTGCATTATCAAAAATAGTAATAAAAACCGACCGGCTCTCAAATACCATCAAAAGGTTAATCATTTTAAAAAATGTTGTATGTTTATGGATGTTTAAGTTTTGCATAATTGGGTTATCAATAATTTTAATACATAAAAACCGGATTTCAAATGAAAAATTTGTCTCAGATTGACTGGAAAAAGCTTTTAATATCCGCTCTCAGGATGGCAGTTGGTTGGCATTTTTTGTATGAAGGGATTTCAAAGCTTGCCATCTCCAACTGGAGTTCATATTCATATCTCTCCAACTCCACCGGACCACTGTCAGGCTTATATCACTCAATGGCAGCTTCTCCGGGTCTTCTGAAAGTGATTGATATACTAAACATGTACGGGCTGTTGCTAATAGGCATAGCATTGTTTCTGGGTATTTTTACCAGGATTGCCGCTATTGCCGGTGCCGCAATGTTGACTATGTACTATTTTGCCTACCCTCCCTTCGGCGCCTCGCTTTTTAATATTGGCGAGGGTCATCTGTATATTGTTGACAAATTATTTATCGAGACAATAGTATTACTTGTCCTGGTATTTTATAACGAAAGAGGATATGGAATCGACAAGGTGATTGAGATTCTCAGGAAACCAAAGACAGGTCACCAGTCCGTGAAGGACCAGAAAGGATATTCGGGATCGCGTCGCGAAGTCCTGAAAAATCTTGCAACATTACCATTTCTTGGCTTTATGGGATTTCTGGCAGCCAGGAGTAACAAAAAATATAATTTTGATGTTATGTCTGGCGCTACAATTCAATTAAACCAGGTGGCATTGAGT
>JANXXP010000091.1 GCA_025350595.1 Bacteroidota bacterium | reverse complement strand
TAGCTATGATAATAATAAATACAAGAGAATTCAGACAAAAACAGAAAATGTACCATTATCCAATAATCGGATCCAAATTAATGAAGTTTCAAATATAAAACTGACCTGATATTTGTTATCTTGCATAAGTAAAAGGTATCTTTCGGGCATTGATTTATGTTAAAATGAAAGGTAAGTTATTCTATACTTTTGTCTTTTTATTTTTCTCCTGTAAATCGCCACAGAGGGAGATCCATTCCAGGGAAATATTCCCTAAAGTTGTTGATTCCGGTGGTCATCAAATACCCAAAGACAGTTTATTACTTCCTAAAGAAATACCCGCCGGAACACCATTAAAAACTCATGTGGTAAGCCAAGGGTTGTATATACTGACAACAATATTCACACTTCCGGCACTCCCAAAATAATTTTAGCAGGTAATCCCGAAGTTATTACACCCGGTCAGGATACTTTTTTACTTCCGGAAAAAAAGGCAGCTATAATCAGACCTTTTACTGCTGAATTACCGGAAATAGTAAATGTCAGAGATGTGTCTCTAAGAGATCCCAACCCATATAATTTCAGTTCGTTAAGCAAGCTTCAGGGGTTAAATCATAATCAGGTAACATGTTTGCTGCAAGATAGAAATGGGAATCTTTGGATTGGAACTTTAGGCGGAGTATCAAGATATGACGGTAAATCATTTACTAATTTTACTGAAAAATCAGGCTTAAGCAATAATAAAGTTTATAGTATCCTTGAAGACAAAAGCGGTAATTTATGGTTCGGGACCAATGGTGGAGGAGTTACAAAATATGACGGGAAATTCTTTACCCATTTTACAGAGAATGAAGGATTAAGCAATAATCGTGTTTACAATATACTTCAAGACACTACAGGAAATATCTGGTTTGGTACAGATGGAGGAGGAGTATCAGAATTTGATGGGAAATACTTTACGAAATTTTCAAAGAAGGAAGGTTTAAGCAACAAATGTATATATTCTATTTTTCAGGATAAACGCGATAACCTTTGGTTTGGCACTAATGGAGAAGGTGTGATTAAATTCGATGGGAAATCATTTTCACATTTCACTGAAAAGGAAGGCTTGAGTAATAATCATGTCTGCAGTATTCTGCAGGATGAAGACGGTAAGATTTGGTTTGGTATGTATGGAGGAGGGGTATCAGCATACGATGGGAAATCTTTTACTCATTTTACAGTAAAGGAAGGCTTAAGTAATAATCTTGTAAAAAGTATGTTTAAGGACAAAAACAAGAATCTTTGGTTTGGTACAGATGGAGGGGGTGTCTCAAAATACGATGGCAAATCATTTACTCATTTTACAGAAAAAGAAGGTTTCAGCAATAACACTGTTAATTGTATATTCCAGGGGAAATATGGTATTTTGTGGTTTGGTACAGATGGAGGTGGCTTATCAAAATACGACGGAGAATTATTTACCCATTTCACTGAAAAAGAGGGACTAAACGATAATCGGGTAAATAGTATACTAGAAGATAGCAAAGGATATCTTTGGTTTGGCACTGAGCGCCATGGAGTATCCAGATATGATGGCAGATCATTTAGTAATTATTCCGAAAATGAGGGCTTAGGTAATAACTGTGTTTATTGTATTTTACAAGACAAAACTGGAAATATTTGGTTTGGTACTGATGGAGGAGGAGTGGATAAATTTGATGGAATTTTCTTTACCCATTTTACAGAAAAAGAAGGATTAATTGGTAACCGTGTTATGTCAATTCTTCAGGATAAAGTCGGAAATATGTGGTTTGGAACAACGGCAGGAGTAAGCAAATTCAACGGATTATCATTTACAAATTTTACTACTAAAGAGGGGTTAATAAATAATCGTGTTTTTAGTATTTTTCAGGATAGTAAAGACAATATATGGTTCGGAACTGAGGGCGGCGGGGTCTCAAAATACGATGGTAATTCTTTTACACAATTTTCCAAAAAAGATGGATTGACAAACAATTATGTTTACGGAATTGTACAGGATAAAAGCGGTAACCTTTGGTTTATAACTAATGGGGGAGGTGTATCGGAATACAATGGTAAAACATTCACTAAATTTACTGAGAAAGAAGGACTGATGAGTGATTACGTATATTCAGTTTTACTTGACAAAAAAGATAATATTTGGTTTGGGACACGATTTGGGTTGAGTAAACTTTCATCATATAACTTAACAAGGTATTACAATATTAATAAAGCGATAAAAGATGGAATTTCTGACGGAACAAATGAATCGCAACCAGTTTTATTTGAAAACTTCACTTATGAAGATGGATTTCTTGGAATTGGCTGCAACAGAGAAGCAATGTTAGAAGTAACAGACGGGACTATATGGATAGGAGCAAACGAAAATCTTACTGTTTATCATCCCGAAGGAGAAAGACCAGATAGTATTCCTCCTAATATTCAGTTAACAGGTATCGGTTTATTTAATAATAATTTTAACTGGGAATATTTTATTAATAATCCGGACACCAACCTTATTATGGGAAACGGGGTTCGTGTTAGTGATATTCATTTTAGGGGAATAACAAAATGGTATGGGTTGCCTGTTAATTTAAGTCTGGGTTACAAAAACAATTTCATAACTTTTAATTTTATTGGAATTACCCAGAAGCACAACAAAAAGATAAAATATCAATACAAACTTGAGGGTTTAGATGAAAATTGGAGCGTCTTCAGTACACGAAATGAAGCATCTTATGGAAACCTGTCGCATGGTAATTATACTTTTAAAGTTAAAGCCATGAATAGTGAAGGATATCTTAGCAAGGAATATTCTTATCCATTTGTAATCAGACCTCCATGGTGGAAAACATTTATATTTAGAATATTTGCCATTGCATTTGTCTTAATGATTTTATACAGCATTTACAAGTTGCGTATTACATCATTGAAAAACCAAAAGAGACAGCTTGAAATTATTGTCAGAGAAAAGACTAATGAAGTAACTGAGCAAAAAGAGGAGTTACAGACTACAAACGAAGAGTTGATTCAAAACGTTGAAGAGTTAAATAAACAGAGAGAAGAACTGGAAGCAACACTCTATTCATTGAAAGAGACCCAGGAAAAGTTGTTTCAGTCTGAAAAAATGGCTTCAATAGGAATACTTGCTTCCGGAGTGGCGCATGAAATAAATAATCCTTTGAACTTTATTAATGGAGGGATCCAGGGAATTGAATCCTACTTTAATGATAATCTGAAAGAACATACTGAAAATGTTACCCCTCTTATAGATGCTGTTAATATTGGACTGACCAGAGCTACCGAAATTGTTAAGAGTCTGAATAGTTTTAACCGGCAAACAGAATCAATTACAGAAAACTGTGACATTCATACGATTATCAATAATTGTCTGATTATGCTGATTAACCAGACAAGAAACAGGATTGAAATTCAAAAACATTTTACTCAGGATGTTTTTACGCTATTTGGAAACGAAGGCAAATTGCATCAGGCATTAATGAATATACTGACCAATGCAGTTCAGGCAATTGAGGGAAAGGGAATAATTACAATCTCAACCTGTTTGGATGATTCGTCAATCATAGTTATTGTTAATGATACCGGCCATGGAATTGACAATAAATTTCTAAATAAGATATTTGATCCGTTTTTCACAACAAGGGAGCAGGGAATAGGGAAAGGCCTTGGGTTATCCATAAGTTTTCAGATAATAATGGAGCTTAATGGTACTCTTGATATCCGGTCTGAAATTGGAAAAGGGACAACTGTGACAATTTCACTGCCAATAATTAGATGAACTCAAATATGATCGATAATAAATCAATTCTGTATGTTGATGATGAGCCGACTAACCTCATGCTGTTTAAATTTAATTTTCAGAAGAAATACAAAATATTTACCGCTTTTTCAGGAAAGGAAGGATTAGCTCTGCTTCATTCCAATCCTGAGATTGTACTTGTAATAAGCGATATGAGAATGCCTGAGATGAATGGGTTGGAGTTTATAAAACTTGCCAAAGATGATTTTCCAGCTCTTATATTCTTTTTACTGACCGGATTTGATTTTACACCTGAGATAAGAGAAGCAATGAATATCGGATTAATTCAAAAATACATCAGCAAGCCTTTTAAAATAGTCGAAATGGAGGGCTCTATAACCCAGGTGCTTAAATTTTAAAGGCATATCAGAAGCTCGATAAGATTCCTACCCTCCCCTTCGCGATAATTACTCAAAATCCCAGGAAAAGGAAAGAATGAGTGAAGAATCTACTACCCTTGTCAGCAAATTAATAAATCATTACATAAAGTATTATTTGAAAATATTTTTTGCGAAAGTATTGGCAAATTAAGCCAAAATATTGCGAAAGTGTTGCAAATATCAACAGCTGTTGAAAATATATACAACAACTCGATTTCTCTTTGATTTAAAGGGTATGGGAAGCTAAAAAATAATCAGTGTAAGTAAATTCAACACTATACATTATTTTCTCAATTCGCAAGACATGTGTTAATGTGCATAAATACAAGTCATTAAGCCTTATTTTTCTATTTGGCACTATAGTTGAATAACACTAACTGAGTACCTAAAAAAATGCTATAATATTTTAGACTATGAAAAGGGCAATTTATTTATTAATCGGCATTCTATTAATGAATTACAGCTATTCAAGCAGTATGGATTTAGTAAGAGAAAACAAAAGCCAGGCAGGAGATTCATTAAAGATATTCAGTACTCCTGATTTATCTAAGCTGTCAATTAAATTGGCAAATGAGTACAATAAAATTTATCCTGATAAGAAAATTAAGGTGTTAACCGTTTCTGATACAAAAATGGTTAGCAGTTTAATTGAAAAAGGGAATAATGGTTTTATTTCCAGTGCATATTTTTCAGGAGCTAACCGTGAGTCATTATGGAAAGTTATTATTGGCCGCGATGTTATTGTTCCTATAATAAATTCAAAAAATCCCTTCCTGGAGGAAATATCAAAACATGGAATTTCTCCCGATGCTCTTTCCGGTTTCATAAATAATATTGATTCTAAAAATTGGGGAACTTTGATGAAGAATAAGCAGACTTCACCAGTTCACTATTATTGGATTAATGATGAATCAGTATCAAAAGGATTGGCAGGATTTCTCAAAACAGATCCGAATAAACATGAAGGAATTAAAGTAGAAAACGGAGAAAGTATGATTGCTGCTATTCAGAAAGATCCCCTGGCGATTGGGTTTTGCAAAATGGTTAACATAGTTGATATCAATAAACAAACAATTGCTGAGAATATTAAGCTTTTGCCATTAGACAGAAACGGAAACGGAATGATTGATTATAATGAAAATATCTATGATGATTTCAATGTTTTATCAAGAGGGGTCTGGATTGGTAAATATCCAAAAACTTTAATCAGTAATATTTATTCTGTCTCTTTAAACGCACCAAAAAATGAAACTGAAATTGCCTTTATGAAATGGGTACTGACTGACGGACAACAATTCCTTTATATTAATGGATATACCGATCTTATAGCAAGTGAAAGACTTTCAACTGTTGATAAGTTATATGAAGCAAAGGTTTATCCTGGAACTTCAGTCGATAAGTCTTTGTTAAAGTCAACTTTGGCGATAATTTCTGTATTGATCCTGCTTGGTCTTATTATAAACTTTATTCTAAGGTTATTCAGGAATACTAAATCTTTAGTTAAGACTCCGGTTGCGATATTACAACCTGTGCTTGATGAAAATAAGATGATTGTGCCTGCAGGATTATACTTCGATAAAACACATACATGGGCTTTTATGGAACAAAATGGTATTGTAAAAGTAGGTATTGATGATTTTATGCAGCGTATCACAGGAGCCATTACCCGCATCAAAATGAAAGATAAGGGTGATTCTATAAAAAAAGGAGAGCCGATTATGTCCATTATTCAAAATGGCAAGCAGTTAAATCTTTATTCGCCTGTCTCAGGTATTATTAAAGAGTTAAACACCTCACTTGATAATGATTCATCAATAATAAATTCTTCACCGTACAATGAGGGTTGGGTTTATAAAATTGAGCCTTCCAACTGGCTCAGAGAAAATCAGTTATTATTTATGGCAGATAAACAGAGGCAGTATATTAAAAGTGAATTTTCGAGACTAAAAGATTTTCTTGCCGCAGCACTCAACGCTGATTCACTCAGTCTGGCGCCTCTTGCTCTTCAGGATGGCGGGGAACTCAGGGATGGTGTACTTTCAAACCTGGGACCGGAAGAATGGGAAGATTTTCAGACAAAATTCATTGATCCATCAAGACAAATCTGGTTCTACGAATTATATTAAAATTTTATAAAGAAACAATTATGGCTTTAAACAGAAGGCACTTTTTTAAAGTTCTTGGAGTTACAGGAGCCACACTTGCCATAGGGAAGGAATTAAAAGCGATACCTGGAAAAGGAACAAGTATCGAATTCTCAGGTGTACTGTACGATTCAACCCGGTGCGCAGGTTGCCAAACCTGCGAATCCTCATGCGCTGAGGCAAATGGATTGCCTGCACCTGTTGGTACAATTGAGGCAGGAGTGGTGAGAAAAACAGATGAATCGCACCGGACCGTAGTTAATGCATTCAAATCCTCTAAAGGGGAAGCTTTTATGAAAAAGCAGTGTATGCATTGTAATGAGCCCGCATGCACTGCCGCCTGCCTAACCCAGGCAATGTATAAAACAAAAGAGGGGCCAGTAATCTGGAGAGGTAATAAGTGCATGGGATGTCGTTATTGCATGGTTTCATGTCCTTTCGATGTTCCAAAATTTGAATATCACAGTGCAAATCCGAAAATTGAGAAATGCAATATGTGTTATTCAAGGCTGACAGAGGGAAAAGTTCCAGCTTGTGTCGAGAATTGCCCTGCTGAGGCGTTGGTTTTCGGAAAACGCAGAGATCTAATCAAAGAAGCCCGAAAAAGAATAGTTGAAAATCCAAATCAATATTTTGATCATATATACGGAGAGCACGAAGCAGGAGGAACTGGATTCTTAAGTATTGCAGCCGTCCCGTTTGATGAACTTGGTTTAAATACTTCGCTACAATCAAAATCTTATCCGGAGTTATCGAAAGGATTTCTTTATAGCGTACCAACGATATTTGTTTTATGGCCTGCCATTTTATTAGGTATACGTGAAGCAACCAAAACTAATCAATCAAACGAGGAAGAAAATGAGTAATATAAACTTTGCTGTCGCAAAAGATAATGATGGTAAATCAATCTGGAAGTTCCTTTCCGGTGAATTAAAACCCAGGGGCAAATTTCTGACTCCGTTTAATATCATTTCAATACCGGTAATTGCATTAGGGCTTATCATTATTATCATTCGTTTCTGGAAAGGGCTGGGGGCAGTCACAAACCTTACACAGGAAGTGCCATGGGGTTTATGGATTGGGTTTGATGTTGTTACAGGCGTCGCATTTGCAGGAGGAGCTTATGTACTGACATTTATGGTTTATATTTTGAATATGCAGAAATACCATTCCATTGTAAGGATTACTGTCCTGAATGGTTTTCTGGCTTATGTCTTTTATGCGGGAGCCTTACTACTCGATTTGGGACGTCCATGGAACGTCATCAATCCGATTATAGGAAACAGTTTTGGAACAAGTTCTGTTTTATTCCTGGTTGCCTGGCACTTTCTGCTATATATGATCGCTCAGCTAATTGAGTTTTCACCTGCCGTTGCAGAGTGGCTGGGCGCAAAACGTGCAAGAAAAATCCTGTCAGGAATGACAATTGCAGCAGTTATTTTTGGCATCACTTTATCCACACTTCATCAATCCGGGTTAGGTGCTCTCTATCTGATGGCTAAAGATAAAATACATCCGCTATGGTATTCTGAATTTATTCCGGTATTGTTTTTTGTTTCAAGTGTTTTTGCAGGACTTTCTATGGTAATTTTTGAAGGGTCAATAAGCAATAGAGTCTTTGCCAACCAGATAAGTGAGAAAAACCATAAGGCGCATAATTCGATTATTTCAGGACTATCAAAGATCTGCGCTGTTGCCATGTTTGCATACTTTTTCTTACACGTTCTCATCTTTGTTCACGGAAAGCGATGGGACCTGTTAAATACACCAATGGGATATTGGTATCTTCTTGAGATGTTTGGTTTTGTGCTTCTGCCAATGATGTTATTCTTTTACGGTTATCGCAGGAATAATATCCTGTTGATTAAAGTAGCGGCAATTCTCACAATGCTGGGGGTTATACTGAACAGGCTTAATGTTACCGTAATCGGTTTCAGATGGGATGCCGCCATAAGATATGTTCCAACATGGATGGAACTGGTTGTCACACTTACTGTAATATTTACTGAAATCTGGATTTTCAGATGGGTAATTAACAGGATGCCGGTGTTAAGGGAATCCCCTTCATGGGTGCATGATAAGGATTGAGTGACAAAAAGGAATTATTAACTTTTACTTAAACATAAAAAATTAAGAAAATGGACGGATTCAGTTACAATAATATATTTGAAACCAAAGGGCTAGAGTATATTATAATTATCACTTTCCTGATATTGATAGTCCCTTTCTGGATAATTATAAACAGAAGGGCTGAAATTGTCAGCAGGATAAAGAAGGAATTGGGAATTCTGACTGCCGGTATTCTTAGAATCCCACAGGGCTTTTTCTACAGCAATTTCCATACCTGGGCGTATCTGCAAAAATCAGGAATAGCCAGGGTTGGAATTGATGATTTTCTGCAGCATGTAACCGGGGAAGTTAAATTTGGCTACCTTACACCTCAGGGTACATTTGTAAAAAAGGGAGGGTTACTGGCAAAGATTGATCAGAACGGAAAGCAGCTTCAGATATTTTCACCTCTCTCAGGGATAATAACCAAGACAAATAATATGCTTTCTGAAAATCCGGAGATTCTAAATGAGGACCCTTATGGAAAAGGATGGATTTGCCTGATAAGACCAATTGAATGGATTGCAGAGACAAATTCATATTATATGGCTGAAGAAGCTGTTTCCTGGACCAAAAAGGAACTTGAAAGATTCAAGGATTTTCTGGCCGTATCGATGGCCAAGTATTCACCTGAACCTTCAATGGTTTTCTTACAGGATGGTGGTGAGTTGCGAGATCAGCCTCTTTCAGAACTGCCTCATGAAATCTGGGATGAGTTTCAGAAGTCATTTCTTAATTAGTTCTTCTGAAAAATTGTATTCTTCCCCGGAGCTGTAAAATGAAATTTTATTGGTAATTTTAGCAGGCAGAATAAAATATTATAGGAATCATGCAATGGGTCTGTCAGAAAATTCAACCGTCAAAGAAAATAAGGTAAAAACATTCCTTAAAAAGTATATTAAATTCCAATCTTCTATCTACAGCAGGGTTGTCTATATCATAACTCTGTCATCTGTTATTCTGTTTGTGTTATTTGGTTTCATATTCCGGTCAGTTTATGAGCAGAATCTTAATACGGTCATTCGTCAGAACGGTAATAATATCGGATCAATTGTAGAAGGTTCTCTATACCATTCAATGCTCGAAAACGACAAGAGCAAACTTCAGAGTACACTTGATATCATAAATACTATGTCGGGTATTGACGATGTTAACATGTATGATGTGCACGACAATCTTGTCTATTCATCTTTTACTTCTGATACAGCAGCACACAGTAATCCGAACTGTCTCCTTTGTCATAAAAATCTTCAGTCTATGTTTCCAAGGAAAGAAAAGTCTTACCGTATCATAGATGTTAAGAGTGAATGCAGCATGAACAAGAATGATAACAGTCATCGTCATCTCATAATCAGGTCACCCATTCTAAATGAAAAATCCTGCTACACAAGTGCCTGTCATGCACATCAGGAAAGTGATGAAGTGCTTGGTTCACTGATTATAAAAATGCCTTTGTATGACCTGGATAATGCAGTTGCAAAATCTTCAACAAAGTTTTATCTATTAGCGACACTTTCAACAATTCTGTTGGTCTCAGTTCTGATTTTATTTACAAGAAAGAAGATTAAAGATCCATTGAATGATATCATTAAAGCCAGTTTGGCTGTAGCAAACGGAAATAAAAATACCAGACTTGAAATAAGATCCAATCAGTTAGACGACATGAGGATGGTTTCGCAGGCATTTAATGATATGCTTGATAACCTTCAGACAGCTACAGAAGAATTACGAAACTGGTCACAACAGCTTGAATATAAGGTTCAGAAAAAGTCAGAAGAATTAGGTGCTGCACAAAACGAGCTGATTCATATTGAAAGAATCGCATCTCTGGGAAAATTATCATCTTCGGTAGCTCACGAAATAAATAATCCTCTATCGGGTATTCTTATCTATACTAAACTGATTCATAAACAGCTTAGTAATCCTGTCCTGGATGATGCCAAAAAGGAAACAATGTTAAAACATTTAAAGCTTATTGAAAATGAAACAAAACGTTGTGGTGAGATAGTGAAGGGTTTGCTCGATTTTTCGAGAAAGGATCAGGAAGATTTTGAATCGAAACATCTTCATAAAATATTAATGGATACCTTCGAGTTAATGACCCATCCGATTAAGATTGCGAATATCAGTTTTTTGACGGATTTTAAGGCAAAATCGGATCTGATATTCTGCAGTCCAAATCAGATTAAACAGGCTTGTGTAGCATTAATTGTAAATGCTTCGGAAGCAGTTCTGGAAAACGGAGAAATTATAATTTCTACCAATAACCCTGATAGTGAATCAATAATAATTGAGATAGCTGATAACGGAATAGGGATACCAGAGGATGACCTTCCACATATTTTTCAACCATTCTTTTCAACGAAACATGATACCAGTGGTATCGGGTTGGGTCTTGCAATAGTTCATGGCATAATAAAAAGTCATAATGGTAAACTCGAAGTTAAATCAGAACTTGGAAAGGGAACTACAATATCAATAACTTTGCCTATAATCAGGATTTAAGGAAAACAATCAATGGCGAAAAAGATATCAATACTAATTGTGGACGATGAGGAATCTGTAAGAGACTCATTGTATAACTGGTTCATAGAAGACGGATATCGTGTGGAATGTGCAGAAAATGCAAACAGAGCGCTATCAATTCTTGAATCCGACAGCTTCGACATAATTCTGGCTGATATAAAAATGCCAGGAATGGACGGTTTGGAAATGCTCAGAAGAATAAAACTTCTGAAATCCGATTCCATAGTAATTGTAATGACAGCTTTTGCTACTGTCGATACAGCAGTTCAGGCCCTGAAAGACGGGGCATTTGATTATGTAACGAAGCCTTTTGATCCTGACGACCTTTCGCATCTTATCAGGAATGCTTCAAAGCAAATTACCCTTGTTGAAGAAAATGAAAACCTGAAAAAGAAGGTCGTATCGCTTGAAAATGTAGAAGATCTGATTGGCAAAAGTGAAGCCATAAAGGTGGTTCTTAAAGATATTGAGAGTGTTGCACAATCTAATTCCTCGGTTGTGATTTCAGGAGAAAGTGGTACTGGCAAAGAGCTGGTTGCCAAAGCTATTCATTCAAATTCTCCCAGGAAGTTTTTTCCTTTGGTTAGTGTACATTGTGGAGCATTGACTGAAAGTTTATTGGAAAGTGAATTGTTCGGACATGAAAAAGGAGCTTTTACGGGGGCTATGTATAACCGCAAAGGCCGCTTTGAGATGGCTGATAATGGCACCATTTTTCTTGATGAGATTGCAACTATCTCAATGAAGATGCAGATTGATCTGCTTCGTGTTCTGGAGTCAAAGAAGTTTATAAGGGTAGGAGGGAATAAGGAAATATCTTCTGATTTCAGGGTTATCTGTGCAACAAACAGAGATCTGAAAGGAATGGTTGAAAAGGGAATATTCAGGGAGGATTTATATTACAGGCTTAACGTTGTAAATATTCATGTTCCTCCTTTACGTGAGCGAATTGACGACATTCCGCTGCTGGTTGAATATTTCATAAAAAAGTATTGCACATCTATGAACAGACCTCCGGTCACCATCGATTCTGCAGCGCTTAACCGTCTGGAAGAATTTAATTTCCCGGGGAATGTAAGGGAACTTGAAAATATGATCGAGAGGGCAATTGTTGTAGGAAATGGAAAGAAAATTTCTCTTAAGGATCTGCCTCTTGAAAAAACCCTGATGACGAATTCCATTGAGAGTCTTGATGATCTCGAGAAATTGCATATACTTCAAATCCTAAATAAATATAACTGGAATATTTCCCGTGCGGCAAAAGCCTTACAGGTAGACAGAGTAACGCTTTATAATAAGATTTCAAAGTACAGTTTAAAACATGGAGATTAATATTACATTGATCTCATTCGGATATTTCGAGGAATATTTTCTTAAGAATGTCGCTGAAGCTGTAAAACTGGAATTTCATGCTTCTGTGAATATTAAAGAAGGACATCTTGATTTAAGCGAATTTTACGACCCTGTCAGAAGACAATACAACGGAGTTAAACTACTGAAAGAAGTTGATATTTTGTTCGGTTCAAAAGACACAAAAACACTTGGATTATTTAGTGTTGATCTTTTTATACCAATCCTGACCTATATTTATGGTCAAGCTTATCTAAATGGAAGAACGGGAATTGCCTCTCTTTACAGATTAAGCAATGAGCGTTATGGGATGAATTCTAATGATAAGCTTATAATTGATCGGTTCATCAAAGAGGCTATTCACGAACTCGGGCATACTCTGGGCTTAATACACTGTCACATTCCAAGCTGTGTAATGAGGTCAAGTACGTATGTTGAAGATATAGATCAAAAAAGTGCTAACATCTGTCTCAAATGCCATAATGAAATGAAATCTATACTGACCGGAGGCAGCTGATAATAATTATTTTTGATTTGGTCAGTTCATATTTTTTGTTATAAATTCCTTTATCCCTGTTTTTGTTGTTGGAATAATCAAATTTTAGTATTTTTAACATCTTATAATTTTTCTGATCTTTCATGCATGGATCTAATTCGCCTTATTCGCGATAAAATGATGAGTGAACGCCTCATGTTCGTATACAGAGGTGTTGTCACTAATGAAAATTCTGTTAATCTTCTCATGCTTCTAGAAAAAGAGATGGAGAATTCAGAATTTGGATTTGTTGGCAGAAAAAGACTTTTCATGTTTGTCCTCGAGAGTCTTCAGAATGTTTCAAGGCATAGTAATAAGAGCCAGCATGCAAATATGTCTCTGGTTGTTTACTCAAAAACCAATACCGGCTATACTGTTACAACAGGTAATGTTCTTCCCACAGCAAGCATCAACGAACTTAAAGTTAAACTGGATGAGATAAATAATCTTGAATCAGGGGAGATAAGGAATGTTTACAGGCAAATGCTCAGTACTTCGGAATTCAGCAAAAAGGGAGGAGCAGGACTGGGTCTGATTGAAATGGCAAAAAAGACTGGAAATAAACTTGATTTTGACTTTGTCCCTATTGACGATGAATACTCGTACTTTATTTTGAGTAAAACAGTTGATTCAGGTGGTATGGGATCGCATAGCGGAGCAGCAGAAAAGGTATTTCACGGCACAGACATTTCTCTGCTAGAAAGGCTTATGGCGGATAATAATATATACCTTATGTGGTCGGGACACATATCATCGGATGTAGGAAAGGAAGTTCTTTCATTCACAGAAACAAAACTTGCTGAGGAAGATATAGAAGCAAATGTTAGGAAGAGGGTATTCAGTATTCTTGTGGAGATTCTCGAAAATGTTGCGAAATATAGTCCTGGCAGGGAAGCTGAAGAACAATTCGGAATGCCGGTTGCATTAATAAGAATGGTTGGGAAAGAATACACTCTTACTTCCGGGAATCTGATTCTTGATACACAGGTTGATCATCTGAAGGAAAAACTCGATACAATTAATACTTACGACAAAGTTGGTCTAAAAGAACTTTTCAGAAAATCTCTTTCCGGACAGACCATAAGTTCTGATAGCACCGGGAATATGGGTCTTATTGATATGGCAAGAAAATCGGGAAGCAAACTGGAATACCAGTTTGAAAAGGCAGGCGAACAGTATTCCTATTATACTTTAACTGTTAAGGTTGAGGATAGAACTGATTAATTCAATGTTTTAAACTGAAGAGATTTTCCATCCCATTCAGCATAACTCCCGTTTTTGATCCAGTCACCCAGAAATACTATTTCCTCTTCATTCTGCAATTTATAGATCATTGCCAGATGACGATGCCCAAAAATGAAGTAATCTATATTGTCGTTTTTAAGAACTGATTTGGCATACCTGATTAGATCCTCCTTTTCTTCCCCCAGAAACTCTTTTGTGATACCCTTTCCCAATCTTGAACTTAAGGACCACCGGAGTCCGATACCAATTCCAATAGCTGGATGAAGCGCGGAATATATTATACGGAGTGGCTTATTATGAAATATTGAAAGAAGAATCTTATAGCCGAAATCTTTTGTTCCAAGTCCCTCTCCATGTGCCAGATGAAATTTTTTCCCATCGAATAACGTAGTAACCGGGGCTGTATGAACAATAACCCCGCATTCAATAGTAAGATAATCACTTACCCACATATCGTGATTCCCTGTAAAAAAATGAACAGGGATACCTGAATCTGTAATTGTGGCAATAGTCCCAAGGAACCTTGTGAATCCTCGTGGAACTACAAGTTTATACTCCCACCAGAAATCAAATATATCACCGAGCAAATATATTTCCTTAGCATCATGGGTAATTGAATTCAGCCAGTTGACTACTTTTTTCTCCCTTTCTACAGGAGGTGATCCTGCAGGTAATCCCAGATGAAAATCAGAAGCGAAATATATTTTCCCGGTTTGAGCCAAAATTGTGGTTTATTTATTGAATAACTGTTCCAGTTTTAATTGCAGGAATTTACCATGAAGATTCGTGGCAATGATCTTACTCTCCTTGTCAAAAAGATAGTTTGCCGGCAGGGTTTTAACATTAAAGATGATAGCATTTCTTGGATTTGCAGGATCATCTTCCCTTGTATTTATCCATTGTAACTCATCAAATTTGACAGCTGTTTTCCAGTCAGCTTCATTTTCATCAATATTAATCTGATAGATCTCAAACCCTTTTTTACTATACATTTTGTAATATTCCTTCAGTTGAAGATTCTCCTGAATACAGTCATTTGAACGAACCGACCAGAATGTCAGCAGAACAAATTTCCCCTTTAAGGAGGAGAGGGCTATTCTTTTTCCATTGGTATCTTTTAAATTGGGATCCAACTTAGTCTGAGGTAAGTCTTTGGTAATCTGTTCAATCTGGTTGGCGTACATCTGATTCATCTCTTTCGCAAAATCCCTGGCGAGTGCCTGTACATGCTTTGAGTTAGGAAAATGATGTGTAAGTGAATCGGTGACTATTTTGAGATACTGAAGATCTTTTGGGTCATAAAGAACATATGTATCAGGATTGATCTTCTGATATAAAGCCTTTATTGAAGCCAGAGAATTTATGTTGGTGATAATAAATTCAATATTTTTCTTGCGTTGTTCCTTAATTAATGCGCTAAAATCTGCTTCAAGCTCTGGACCTTTAACATCAAATCCGGGTTCAAGAGAGGCTTTATTGTAAATCGTTCTAAGTGAATCAAGTTTACTTTTTGTTTCATTCAGCTTCAGATCGAGCATTTGTAACTTTTCAGATCCTTTTGATCCTCTGACAGTATAATTTTCAAAAAGATTTTTACCTCCAAAAGAAAGTTCAATCTTTTCCCCTGGCTCTGCCAGAAGGGTAATAAAATCTGCTGTAGAAAATCCAAGCTGATAAAAATCACCTTCAGAAGCCTTGATCCTGAAACTGAACTTCCCGTTGCTGCTTATTTTTGAAGAGTCTAAAAGCATAGGAGTATTAACATCCAGCCTATTAAGATATATGTGTTTTTCTGTTCTTCCTTTTACAACACCTTTAACTGAGAATGTTCCCTTGTGCCTGCAAGAAGAAAAAATAAGAACGACAGCCAATAAAAATAGAATTCGTTTCATTCAGAATAGGATTACCGTTTTCATTAAATAAGTAGACAATTTAATTCTTAAATAGTTCAGCTAACTTTGTCAGCAGCTTTTCGCCCCTGAGATTTGAAGCAATTATCCGTCCCTCTCTATCAAGAAGAAAATTCATAGGAATGGATTCAATCTTATAAATAGGAATAACTATTGAATTCCAGTATTGTATATCACTGACATGTAACCATTTCCCAAGCTGATCATCCTGTATTCCTTTAACCCAGTCATCTTTGGTCTTGTCGAGGGATACCTGATAAATCTGAAATCCTTTACTATGGTAGAGGTTGTATGCCTTAACAAGATTAGGGTTTTCCCTTCGGCAGGGACCACACCATGAGGCCCAGAAATCGAGCAACACTACTGATCCTCGTGTGGATGATAGCTTAACGGTATCGCCTTCAGGAGTCGGAAGAGCTATCTCAGGAGCAACCGCACCTTTTCCTGCTGCAGGCTCCGCTATCGGTTGTCCCTTTTTGCTGTCAGACAACTCCATAACCTGAGAATGAAGCGAAGTGACCGGTTCATATCCCGGATAAAGGATTGAAAGTGAGGAGTCTACTTTTACAAAATAATTTAAATCCTTTGCAGGGTTCAGAACATAAACGCTTGGTGCAACCTGTTGATATAGAGCAACAAGACTAACAAGTGATTTAATATTTTTGTCAATGTATTTTTTAGTGTAAGTGTTAATCTCGGTAAGATATTTCTGAGCCGTACTGTCGAGTGATTCCATTACAGCCGGTAAATTTGCACTATCAATGTATTGAGTGTAAATTTTGTTTAATCCGCTTAATTCAGTAATGGTTTTTCTGAGAGTTTTATTGTACTCCGCCATCGATTCTGTCCCTTCAGAACCTGTAACAGAAACCGGATAATTCAAAGAATCGTGATAAGCATTCAGATTTAGCTTTTCACCTGGTGCCAGGAGCATGGTAAGAAAGTTATTATTGTTAATTTTCAGAAGGTAAAAAGCAGGCAGTTTAAGTTCTTTTCTAAAGCTAAAGGTTCCTTTATCTGACACCTTCATTGAATCAACTGTAACTAATTCATTTGACTTCAGTTCGTCGAGAAAAATATATTCGCCTATCACAGGATTTACAAGTGTACCGGAGATCTGGACCATATTTTTTTTACATCCGGTAAAAACAATTATTGCGAACAAAATTAAGAAGATCTTTGTATTCATTAAGTAAGATGTTAATTGATAATTATTTTGAATTATTGAATTGCAAAGGTATTCTTTTTTTTTCCCGACACCAGATTATTAAAATTTTAATAAATTTTTTTGCGGATAAGAGGCCTGTTTGCAGGGTTCAATAATTTATAGTATCTTACTTAACTTTTTTATTCATCACAAACGGGAAGGATATGAGTTACATTAAATTCGAGAAGAGTCAGGTAGTAAACCTTGAGTATTCGTTGGGGAGAGAAATAATCCGTACAAACAGGGCCGGATCTTACTCATCAACTACTCTTGTTGCATGCAACACCCGTAAATATCATGGACTGCTTGTATGTCCGGTTGACGAACTGGGAGGCGAAAGATTTGTTTTGCTTTCATCACTCGATTTGACAGTTGTTAATAAGGATAAAAGTTTTAATACAGGCATAAGAAAATACAAAGGAGATTATTTCAGTCCAAAAGGACATAAGTATATGGAGGACTTCAACACTGATACTATTCCCTCAAGAATATACAGGGTTGGTGGAGTAATTCTGAAGATGGAAAGATTACTGGTTCATTATGAAGAGCAGTATCTTATGAGAATTTCTATTCTTGAAGCATCGGAGCCAATGAAATTACAACTACGGCCCTTCCTTGCTTTTAGGAATATTCATCAGCTTACACATGCCAACCTGACTGCTAATACAAAGGTTGAGCCAGTTGAAAATGGTATAAAATCGAAATTATATGAAGGTTTCCCTTCATTAAATATGCAGTTCTCAACAAAGGTTGAATTTGTACATGTACCCGATTGGTATCTTGGTGTGGAATACATTGAAGAACAAAAACGGGGGTACGATTTTTCCGAAGATCTTTTTACCCCGGGCTTCTTTGAATTTAAAGCAAAAGAAGGAGATATTATAGTTTTTTCTGCTTCCACCAAAGAGGAAAAGACATCTGGATTTAAACCGAAGTTTACCAAAAATGTTACTGGTAAAACTCCAAGAGACAGTTATATTAATTGTTTAAGAAATGCCGCCCAGCAATTTGTTGAAAAGCGGGGAGGAAAAACTTTAATTATTGCAGGTTACCCATGGTTTGGAGCATGGGGCCGCGACACTTTCATCTCTATTCCTGGTCTGGCATTAGCAAGACATAAGCTCGTTCTCTTCAGGGATGTGATGGATACTCAGGTTGAAAAGATGAAAGATGGCCTGTTCCCGAATATGGGAAACGAAAGCAATCCTGCATTTAATTCAGTTGATGCCCCACTCTGGTTTTTTTGGGCTGTTCAGCAATATATTGAACAGGGAGGAACTGATGGCTGGGAAAGATATGGTTCTGCTGCAAAATCAGTATTAAATGCATTTAAGAATGGCACAGCTTTTAATATTCACATGCGAGAAAACGGACTTATTTATGCTGATGCCCCAGGGAAATCTCTTACGTGGATGGATGCAGTGGTAAATGGAATTCCTGTGACCCCAAGAAGGGGTTATGACGTTGAGATCAATGCTCTATGGTATAATGCTGTTTGCTTTTCACTCGAAATGGCAAAGATCGAAAAGGATAAAAAGTTTATCACGGAATATGAATATCTGGCTGAACTGATAAAAAAATCTTTTCTTGACTTATTCTGGGACGAAAAATTTGGCTGTCTGGCTGATTATGTTAATGATGAAGAAGGCAAAAACACTTTTATAAGGCCTAATATGGTAATCGCTGTTTCATTGCCTTTCTCAATGCTTGACAAAGAACAAATGAAAAAGGTTCTGGATATTGCAGATAAATACCTTGTTACAACCAGGGGCTTAAGAACCCTTTCTCCGGGGAACAAGATGTATCAGGGGACATATAAAGGTAATCAGGAAGAAAGGGATAGTACTTATCACCAGGGCACAGTTTGGCCATGGCTTTATGGTCCCTTCTGCGAAGGATGGTTAAAAGTGTATGGACAGCAAGGTGTAAATAAGGTTAAAAAATTAATTTATGGTCTTGAAGCTGTAATGAGCGAGCATGGTGTAAGTACAATTTCCGAAATCTATGACGGAGATCCACCGCATTTTCCGGAAGGAGCAATTTCGCAAGCCTGGAGTGTGGGTGAAGTGCTTAGAATTATAGATCTTCTTGAAACTAAGTATAAAAATCAATAACTGAGGGAAGATATGCGTGTGTTAATGTTTGGATGGGAATTTCCGCCTCACATCTCAGGCGGGTTAGGAACTGCCAGTTACGGTTTAACAAAAGGCATGGCTACCCTTGATGATCTGGAAGTGATCTTTGTTGTACCAAAAGCATGGGGCGATGAGGATCAGTCTGTAGTACGGCTTGTTGGTGCGAACAAAATACCTGTGGCCTACAAACAGATTTATTTTAAAGGATTCAGGCGCCCGCTTGAAAAAATTGAGATCTCATCAAAAATTGTTCCCTATACTGATCCTGAAGATTTCTGGAAAATGACAAGATCAGAAGTCTCAGGGTATAACCTCTATGTTCACGCAAATGATAAAGGGACAGTAGACTTCTCGGGCAGATACGATAATAACCTGATGGATGAAATATACAAATATGCTGTTGTTGCCTCTGTCATAGCAGAAGAAAATGATTTTGATATTATTCATGCTCACGACTGGCTTGCTTATCCGGCCGGAATTGCAGCTATGGAAGTGTCGGGGAAACCGCTTGTTATTCATGTTCATGCCACAGACTTTGACCGCAGTGGAGGGAGTGTCAATCCAGATGTGTACCGGATCGAAAAGAGCGGAATGGATGCAGCCTCTAAAATAATCACGGTTAGTAATCTTACAAGGGATATCGTTATTAACAAATACAATATTAATCCTGATAAGGTCGAAACGGTATATAATGCTGTTGAACCTGTATTTATTTCAGAAAATCATTTAATTGAAAAAGGATTTGATGAAAAAGTAGTCACATTCCTTGGCAGGATAACCCTCCAGAAAGGTCCTGAATATTTTATTGAAGCCGCTTATAAGGTCTTACAGGTTATGGACAATGTAAGATTTGTAATGGCCGGCTCGGGTGACATGATGGAAAAGATGATGCGAAGGGCTGCAGCGCTAAAAATAACAGATCGGTTTCATTTTACCGGATTTCTTAAAGGGGCGGACGTTTTTACAATGCTCGACATGAGCGATGTTTATATAATGCCTTCGGTATCAGAACCATTTGGTATTTCTCCACTTGAAGCAATGCAATCTAATGTCCCGGTAATAATAAGTAAACAGTCGGGAGTAGCCGAGATCCTTACTCATGCTGTAAAAACCGACTTTTGGGATATAGATGCAATGGCCGATGCAATTTATGGTATCCTTAATTATCCGGCATTGGCTAACATGTTTATTAAAAATGGCAAAGAAGAAGTTATCCGGCTTAAATGGGATAACTCAGCCAGACATGTAAAAGACATATATTATAGAGTTGTTGAGAATAAAAAGTATTAGAATATGAGTGCATCAGGCAAAAAAGCGATTTGTTTGTATTTTCAGGTTCATCAACCTTTCCGTCTTAAGAGGTACAGGTTTTTTGATATCGGACATGATCATTATTATTATGATGATTTCTCGAATGAGTCAATAATGAGAAAAATTGCTCAAAAATGTTATCTCCCTGCGAATGACATTATTTTAGAACTCATTCAGAAACATAAAGGTAAATTTAAAGTAACGTTTAGCCTTTCAGGGCTGGCAATAAGTCAGTTCAGGCTTTATGCACCTGAGGTTCTGGATTCTTTTAAAAAGCTGGCTGAGACTGGTATGGTGGAGTTTCTTTGTGAAACAAATTCCCACTCACTTGTTTCGATTAAAAGCAGAAGTGAATTTGAACGCCAGGTCAATAAACACAAAGAGATGTTAAAAGAATTTCTCGGAGTGGAGCCTACCTCTTTCAGAAATACGGAATTAATATACTCAGATGAAATAGGTTCCTGGGTAGCAGATATGGGTTTTAAATCGATACTCACAGAGGGAGCCAAACATGTTTTAGGATGGAAGAGTCCTAACTTCCTGTATTGTAATTCAATCAACCCACGTCTGAAAGTACTCTTGCGAAACTTTGTTTTAAGTGATGATATTGCATTTCGGTTTTCAAACCGGGAGTGGAATATGTGGCCGTTGACAGCCGAAAAGTATGCTACATGGATAAATAAACTGGCACCTAAGAGTGAACTTTTAAATATTTTTCTCGATTATGAGACATTCGGGGAGCACAACTGGAAAGAGACAGGAATATTTGATTTTCTATATCATATGCCCGGGGCTATTCTCAAAAAGACACCATTTAAATTTATAACTCCTACTGAGATTGCCGATTCATTACAACCAGTTTCAGCAATAAACATTCCATCAGCCATATCCTGGGCAGATGAAGAACGCGATATAACCGCATGGCATGGAAACGAACTGCAGGTTGCTGCTCTTGATAAATTGTATAGTTTGGCAGGAAAGGTAAATAAATGTGATGATGTTCAGATAAGAAAAGACTGGGAATATCTCCAGTCGAGCGACCATTTTTACTACATGGCAACAAAATTCTTTTCCGACGGAGCAGTACACGCATATTTCAATCCTTATGAAACGCCCTATGATGCCTTCATGAATTATATGAACGTACTCAGCGATTTTGAGATCAGACTTAAAAAGTACTTTCCTGAATCAGCTGAGCAGGATCAGATATTCAAACTCGGTTCACAGATCATAGAAAAGGATATGATTATAGAGAGACAGGCATTTGAGATTGAAAAATTAGTTAAGAAGAATTCCAGGATGACAGTAAAGAAACCGTCAAAACCGGCAAAACCGGCAAGCAAAGTTTTGCCTAAGGTTCCTGTTAAGAAAAGTATTGAAGTACATCCAAAAGCAAAATCTGTTACGAAAAAGAAAACCGGCACTAAAAAGCCAATTAAGAAAGAAAAAAAGAGTAAATAAGTTGAAGATTAATATTGTGAAACAAATTTTTGTACGATAATGAAGGTTGATTTTATTTTTGAAACAAGTTGGGAAGTATGCAATAAAGTAGGAGGTATACACACGGTAATCTCAACAAAAGCACTTAGTATTGTTAATGAGCTTGGGGATAATTTTATTCTTATCGGACCGGATGTATGGAGGGAAGATGTTATAAATCCTGAATTCATTCCCGACGACACGCTATTTATTGATTGGAAGAGCAGGGCTGCCTCTGAAGGATTAAAAGTGAAAACAGGGAGATGGAATATTGCCGGGAAACCAATAGTTATACTTTTAGACTTTACTCCATATTTTGGACAGCAGAATGAAATTTTTGCGGGATTCTGGGAAACATATAAACTAGACAGTATTACCGGGCAATGGGACTACGTTGAACCCGCTCTGTTTGGATATGCTGCCGGAAAACTTATCGAAAGTTTTACCACTTTTTATCATGAGCATCATAATATAATCGCTCAGTTTCATGAGTGGATGACTGGAACAGGGATCCTGTATCTGAAAAAGTATGCTCCCTGGATTGCCACCTCTTTCACAACCCATGCAACAGCGCTTGGACGATGCATTGCAGGCAATAATCGACCGCTTTATGGAAAAATGGAGGAATATATTCCTGCCCAGGTAGCTCGAGAATTCAACGTTGTAGCAAAACAATCGCTCGAAAAAATTTCAGCCACAGAGGCTGACGTTTTTACAACAGTTAGTGAGATAACTTCCCACGAATGCAGTCATTTTCTTGGAAAAAACGTTGATATTGTTACCCCCAATGGCTTTGAAGATTCTTTTGTACCGGCGAAGGACAAATTTGAAGAAGTAAGACAAAGAGCCAAAGACAAACTTAAGAAAGTAGCTGAAGCAGTTCTTGGTTATCCGCTTTCCAATGATTGTGTTTTTATTGTTAACAGCGGAAGGTATGAATTCAGGAATAAAGGGATTGACATTTTTATTGACTCTCTGGGGGAGCTGAATTCCAATGATAAAAACGAAAAGGAATGTGTTGCATTCTTACTTATTCCTGCTTATCACAAAGGACCACGCCAGGATATTTCGGATATTCTTTACAATAACGGACCAGCTAACCAGGGCGATAAATATCTTACACACAGCCTCCACTATGATCATTCTGATCCGGTTTTGAACAGGATCGCATCAAATAAACTTTATAACGATAAAAATTCGAAAGTTAAGATCATTTTTGCCCCATCTTACCTGAATGGAGACGATGGTATTTTTAACCTTCCTTATTTTGATCTGCTTATTGGATTTGACCTTTCAGTTTTCCCTTCATATTACGAACCATGGGGGTACACACCTCTCGAAAGTCTTATGTTTTCGATACCAACAGTTACCACTTCATTGTCAGGGTTCGGTCTCTGGGTTAGAAACTATTTTGAAAATCCCGGAAACGGAATATCGGTAATTGAAAGAACTGACAATAAAGAAGGGATGGTTATCGATGAGATCAGGAATTTCATGTCAATGTTTTTAGGGCTGAATGAGAATGAAATAAAGGAGGCAAGGGAAAAAGCTCATGAAGTATCGCGAATAGCCATGTGGGACAGCCTGGTAAAATACTATTATAATGCTTACCAGCTTGCACTTGACCATAGCAGTGAAAGAAGAGAAGAGCCACGCGAATTCTCAAGATTTGTTGAAGCACCCGGATTACATGTTCGAAAACCACATCAGGTTCCCGTCTGGAAAGATATTTATGTTCAGAGCGATGTTCCTGAAAAATTAGCTGCGCTGAAAGAACTGGCAAATAATCTCTGGTGGTCATGGAACTCTGAAGCTGAATTATTATTTAAAAGAATGGACCCATCACAGTGGGAGGATGTAAAGCATAATCCTAAACTGCTCCTTGAAAAAATTGACTATAAAAGACTTCTGGTACTTGAAGAAGATGATGATTTTGTCGGAGATCTGAAAAATGTTTATGACCAGTTCCTGGTTTATAAAAATCGTCCTGATGATAAAACCAGACCAACAGTTGCTTATTTCAGCATGGAGTTTGGTATACACCCATGTCTTAAGACTTATTCCGGCGGACTTGGAATACTCGCAGGCGATTATCTGAAAGAAGCAAGTGATTCGAATTTTGGGATAACCGGTATTGGCCTTCTTTACCGATATGGTTATTTCAAACAAAAACTTGGACCCAGAGGAGAACAGCTTTCAATATATGAGGCTGAAGAGTTCTCACGTCTTCCGATCAACCCTATAAAAGATGCTAAAGGGAATCATCTTACTGTAAGTCTGGGATGGCCGGGAAGAACGATCAGAATTCGTGTATGGGAAGCAATGGTGGGAAAAGTCAGACTTATCCTTCTTGATACAGATTTTGATGATAATGTATCTGAAGACCGGACAGTAACTCATTACCTTTATGGTGGTGATAATGAAAACAGGCTAAGGCAGGAACTTATACTTGGGATTGGAGGTATAAGGGCACTTGAAGCTCTTGGATTAAAACCCGATCTCTTTCACAGCAACGAGGGACATTCAGCTTTCATTAGTCTTGAAAGGTTAAGAAGCCTTATTACCGATCAGCATCTTACATTTAATCAGGCGCTTGAAGTAGTCAGATCATCTACCCTTTTTACAACCCATACTCCTGTACCAGCGGGGCATGATGCATTTGATGAGGACCTTCTTCGAAAGTATATATCGCATTATCACAGCAGGCTCATGATTTCCTGGGATGAAATGATGGCTCTGGGACGTTGCGAGGGTGATCCTGATAAAAAATTCAACATGAGCTATCTTGCAACCCGTATGTCGCAGGAGGTGAATGGTGTTAGTAAATTACACGGAGAGGTAAGCCAGGAAATGTTCAATAAATTGTGGCCAGGTTATCTTAAAGAGGAACTTTTCATTGGTTATGTCACAAATGGGGTTCATCATCCAACCTGGACAGCACCTGAATGGCTTGAGTTATATAAGGAATTAACCGGTACTGTTCATTTTGACCAGACCGACAGAAGTCTTTGGGAAAGATTATATAATGTAGAGGATAAAAGAATTTATGCGATCAAAACAGGTCTGAAAAAGAAGTTATTTGCAAATATAAGGAAGCGGCTTCAAACCGATATGATTGATAAGCATGTCAGTCCCCGTACTCTTCTGAATATCAGTAGTCACCTCGATGAAAAGGCCCTTACTATCGGATTTGCCAGAAGGTTTGCCACTTATAAAAGAGCTACGCTTCTTTTCAGAGATCTCGACAGACTCGCACGAATAGTAAATAATCCTCTGAAACCTGTTCAGTTTATATTTGCAGGGAAAGCGCATCCTAATGATGGTGGTGGCCAGGATCTTATAAAAAGAATTTTCGAAATATCGCAAATGCCAGAATTTGCCGGGAAGGTGGTATTCCTTGAGAATTATGATATTGAAATGGCTAAATATCTTGTACGAGGAGTTGACATCTGGCTTAATACTCCCACACGACCTCTTGAAGCTTCTGGCACAAGCGGTGAAAAGGCCGTTATGAATGGAACTATCCATTTTAGCGTACTTGACGGATGGTGGGTGGAAGGATATCGGGCATATGCAGGCTGGGCATTGCCAAAGAAGGCAACTTTTTCAAACTCAGATCTTCAGGATGACATTGATGCTGAGACTATTTATAATATGTTGGAATTTGAAATTGTTCCGGCCTATTATGCATTTAATGATCAGGGAGTTCCTGTTGAATGGATGAGTCTGGTAAAAAACACTATGGTGAAGATCGCTCCTGAGTTTACGATGAAGAGGCAGATCGACGACTATTATGAAAAATACTACTTCAAACTTTTCAACCGGAATAAATACTTAATAGAAAACAGTTTTGAGAAGGCTAAAGAGCTGGCTGGCTGGAAAAATACCATGAGAGAAGAATGGGATAATATTGAAGTACTGAATTATAGCTTTGAAAAAGCAGGAGAAAATGTTTACCGCTCTGGACTGGATTATGTTGCTGAGATTGCACTTGATGTAAAAACTATCCCGAAAGAGAATGTGGGAGTTGAATTCATTATAACCCGCAGAAGGAAAAACGGGGAACATGAATTTGTAGCAAGTGAAGAGTTTAAACTAATCAGCTGTAAACATGGAAAATGTCTTTACAGGGCTAAGCTTGTTCCGGAAAAAGCGGGATCATTCTTTTATGGAATCCGAATCTACCCTAAACACAAAGATCTCCCTCATAAACAGGATTTTTACCTTCTTCGGTGGATTGACTAAAGATCAGTCGCTTTCCTGACAGATTCCTTTTTAAACACTTGAGCTGTTCTCGAAGGCAGATACAAATAAAGGTATAAAGGGGCATTGATAATGCTCCTTTCTGCTTTTCTCATCGAGAGATAAACGGTACTCCTGTCAATTCTATTGAAACCATCGAAAAGTTTATCATCGGTATCGAGGACTATGCTGTACTTTCCTTTTACCGGAATCCCATAATCAGTGAAGGAGGTGGTGGGGTGAAAATTAAATACAAATAATAAATCCCCTCTTGTAAAAGCAACTACCTTATCTTCATTATTCTCATACACCCTGTTTATAGAAAGATCATTCAGTATTTTGAAATCGCGCTGCAGTTTCATCATCCCTTTATCGAAATTCGAGAGATAGTAGTATTTAAGGTCTTTATTTTCTGCAAGTTGCCATTGGCGTCGGGCGTATTTATAACTCCAGTTGTTTCCTTCCCTTGGAAAATCAATCCATTCAGGATGTCCGAATTCATTGCCCATAAAATTCAGATATCCTCCTCCGGCTGTACTAAAGGTTATGAGCCTGATCATTTTATGCAGCGCTATGCCACGGTCGACAGTGAAGCTATGGTACGATTTAGCCATCCCTGTATATATCTCAGCGTCCAACATTCTGAATATCAAAGTTTTATCGCCTACGATAGCCTGATCGTGAGATTCGCAGTAGGATATAATTCTCTCCTCCGGACGATGTTGTGTTAATTCGTACAAGAGCTTTCCCATATCCCATGCTTCATCAATAGTATCCTTAACAAGTTTAATCCAGAAATCAGGTACACCCATCGACAGCCTGGAATCAAATCCAAACCCCTTTCTTTCAACAGAAGCCGCAATTCCGGGCATCCCGCTCATCTCTTCAGCAATTGTTACAGCTCCAGGTTTAAAATTATGGATAAGTTTATTGGCAAGGTAGAGATAAATAAGAGCATCTTCGTCCTGAGAACCATCGAAGTATTCATCATATTTTGTGAAGTTTTTATCCAGACCATGATCATAATAAATCATACTGGTGACCCCATCAAACCTGAAACCGTCAAACTTGTATTCTTCGAGCCAGTAACGACAGTTTGAAAGCAGAAAGTGGATTACATTATCTTTCCCATAGTCGAAGCATAAAGAATCCCATGCCCTGTGATTTCTTCTCTCGTTTGAATGGAAATACTGCCCGGGGGAGCCATCCTGAAGGCCAAGTCCTTCATTACTATTCTTGACTGAATGAGAGTGAATGAGATCCATGATAACCCTTATCCCTGCCGAATGTGCTTTATCGATGAGTTCCTTGAGTTCGTCAGGCGTTCCAAACCGAGATGATGCAGCAAAAAAGCTTGAAACATGATATCCGAAAGATCCATAAAAAGGATGTTCCTGAATTGCCATCAGCTGAATAGTATTGTATCCCGATTTTATTATCAGTGGAAGGACATTTTCTGTAAACTCGCGGTATGTACCTGTTTTCTCCAAAGTGGTTGCCATACCTATATGTGCTTCATAGACCAGTGGTGCACTTTCTGGCGCTTTAAAGTCTTTAATCTCCCATTTATATTCTTTATTGGGACACCATACCTGAGCGCTGAATATTTTGGTTTTATCATCCTGTACAACACGGTTGGCATAGGCAGGAATACGTTCTCCCTGGCCTCCTTCCCAGTGAACTGACAGTTTAAAGAGGTCTTCGTGCTTTATGGCTGCCAACGGAAGAATAATTTCCCAGTCTCCCATCGGATTAAGCCTGTTCAACTTAAATTCGTCCTTCTCTTTCCAATCGGTAAAATTTCCGGTAATATAAATACAGGTGGCGTTTGGGGCCCACTCCCTGAATATCCAGCTATCATAGTTTTGATGCAGCCCATAGTAAAAATGTCCCATGGAAAAATCAATGAGGGTACCATTCCCAATCAGCTGCTTTTCTTTTAAAAGACTTTTCGCGATACGTTTTTCAATTTGGCCTGTAAATGGCTTTAACCAGGGATCGGCAATGAAGAAACTGGCAGAAGTCATGATAGATTGATTATTAGGAAATCTTTCCATAAAAGTACAAAAACAAAATCATTATATAGACTCATTTCGATGTGCTTTACTATTTTTGCAGCTATAATACTCAGTTATGATCATTCATGAAGGATATAGCAGTCTTAATTTAGTTAATCCGGTTGTTACTCAGGGAATCTTCGACGGAGTGCACCGCGGGCACAGATCTCTTCTTGATTGCCTTGTTGCAAGGGCAGGAGAGATAAAAGGGGAGACTGTCGTTATTACCTTTTCACCACATCCCAGACTTGTACTGGAACAAAACACGGCGAACCTCTCATTTCTTACAACAATAGAGGAAAAGAAGATTCTTCTTGAAGATGCAAAAATAGACCATCTCATTATTATTGAATTTACCAGGACCTTCAGCAATATTAGAGCATGTGATTTTATTAATGATGTGCTTGTGAACAAGATAGGTACAAAACATCTGGTCATAGGGTATAATCATCATTTTGGAAGAAAAGGGGAAGGTGATTTTAAAACAATAAAAAAATGTACGGAATCTCTTGATATTATAGTTGAACAGGTGAAGGGTTTTCAGACTGAGGAGGGCGCTATAAGTTCTTCTCTAATCCGTGAGGCTTTATTGACAGGCAGACTCGATGATGCAAACAGGTGGCTGGGATATTCATACCCTGTTACCGGGAGGGTTGTTAAGGGGAGACAGATAGGCAGAACAATTGGATTTCCAACAGCAAATATCCTTCCTGACGATCAATTTAAACTTATACCAGCTAATGGAGTCTATGCAGTTGAAGTATATCTGGATAATAAAAAATACTCCGGAATGCTTAATATTGGTTCAAATCCAACAGTAAACAGTGATCCCAAAATTAAAAGTATCGAAGTTAACATCCTGAATTTTGATCGGGATATATATGACAGGGAAATTACAGTAATATTCAGAAAAAGACTCAGGGACGAGTTAAAGTTTGACAATATCGAACAGTTGGCCAAACAGATGGAACTTGATAAATTAAAAACTCTTCAAATATTGACTTAAATATTAATAATAGTTTTTGTTATCTTTGCGCTCTGAATTTTTCATGAATTATAAATTTAAAACCCATAAAATGCAATACAAGGTAAAGGATATATCATTAGCAGATTTTGGCAGAAAAGAAATTGAAATAGCAGAAAAAGAGATGCCGGGACTGCTGGCAATAAGAAAAAAATATTCTTCCGAAAAACCATTAAAAGGGGCACGTATTACAGGCTCTCTTCACATGACAATCCAGACTGCCGTGCTTATTGAAACTCTAGCTGAACTTGGAGCTGATGTAAGATGGGCCAGTTGTAATATATTCTCAACCCAGGATCATGCTGCTGCTGCAATTGCTGCCAGAGGTATTCCGGTTTTTGCATGGAAGGGTGAAACCCTCGAAGAATATTGGTGGTGTACAGCTCAGGCACTTACCTTTCCTGAGGGAAAAGGTCCAAACCTTTTGGTTGATGACGGTGGTGATGCCTCACTTATGGTACATCTTGGATATAAAGCTGAAAAAACACCCGGGGTACTCGATAAGAAACCCGAAAACAGGGAAGAAGCTATTATTCTTGCAACTTTGAAAAATCTTCTTGCTGACGAACCGGGTAAATGGCAGCGGACTGTAAAGGAACTAAAAGGGATTTCTGAAGAAACCACAACCGGTGTTCACAGATTGTATCAGATGCTCGAAAACGGCGAACTTCTGGTTCCTGCAATAAATGTTAACGATTCAGTTACAAAATCAAAATTCGATAATCTGTACGGATGCCGTGAGTCGCTTGCCGATGGTATTAAAAGAGCAACCGACGTGATGTTGGCAGGTAAAGTTGTTGTTGTCTGCGGATATGGAGATGTTGGAAAAGGTTGTGCACGATCGATGAAATCTTATGGATCGAGAGTAATTGTTACTGAAATAGATCCGATTTGTGCTCTTCAGGCCTCTATGGAAGGCTTCGAAGTCAAAACAGTTGAAGATACTCTGGCTGAAGGTAATATTTTCGTTACCGCAACCGGCAACAGGGATATTATCACTCTTGACCACATGAAAAAGATGAAAGATCAGGCTATCGTATGCAATATCGGACATTTCGATAATGAGATACAGGTTGATAATCTGAATGACTTTAAAGGGATTAAGAAAATAAACATCAAGCCTCAGGTCGATAAATATCTGTTCCCTGACGGACATTCAATTTTTATTCTGGCTGAAGGAAGACTGGTTAACCTCGGATGTGCGACAGGACACCCTTCATTTGTAATGAGTAACTCATTCAGTAATCAGACTCTTGCCCAGATAGAACTCTGGAAAAAGAAATACGAAATAGGTGTTTACCGCCTTCCAAAAGATCTTGATGAAGAGGTTGCACGTTTACACCTCGAGCAGCTAGGTGTAAAACTGACAAAACTTACCAAAGATCAATCTGATTATATCGGCGTCCCTGAGGCCGGACCATATAAACCGGATCATTACAGGTACTAATTATAAACTCTTATATACCTGCCGTCGAAATTTGTTCTGTAGTTCTTCAGTGGGTATCTTCCGGGTCCTGCGAATGGAACTCCTCCTGCTGAAAGTGCATATTTGGTACTACACTGCGGACAGACGGCTATTGTAAAGTCTACATTAACTTTAATACTGGCACCATTTAAAACATAATCATGAGGGCAGGTACGGTCGTAAGCGTTGAATACATCAATATCTGAGGTGTAAACGATTATTCCATTATAATTGAATCCTGCAGAAAGTGCGCCCCAGTTATTTGTCTGGGATGTTACAATGGCGTGATTTCCTATCCCTGTCAGGGTTACGAACTCGGGGTCATTCAGGTCGATGTGGAAATCAACGCTTACATTAGGAATAACATCGTTTTTTTTATTGCACGAACTTAAGATAAGTGTAAGTGCCAATATAATTGATAAAAATCTTAATTTTGAATCTGTTACCACCGGAAAATATTTAATATGGCAAAATTACTATTACCACCGGGAATTTAACGTAATTGAGAAATATTTATTGTAAGTTCTGATAATGAATAATTTATCTGGCAAAAAGATTTTTTTTCTTCTATTTGTTATCTCATTTACTCTGGTGTCATGTAACGTTAGGATATTTCACAGGAATCCGGAGAGACAATTGTTTGGTAAAACACGTCATGTCAGTAAAGATGTAAAGGTTAAAGAACCGCGAAAGGTGCTTGAGGCCAAAAAGAAGCAGGAAGCTAATGATAAGAAGCTCCAAAGGGAATCTGAAAAATCTATTAAGTTATCCAGGAAACGAACAGTCGACATTCAAACACCTGACGTACAGGCTCGTATGAAAAGGGATAAAAATAATTTGGAACTCCGTGATAAAGAAAGTGCAAAGAAGAAGAAGAAAAAGTTTAAAAAGCCCTGATTAATCCTTACGGGTTTTAAGTTTGTATGATAAATACTTGTAAAACACGTAATCACGTCACTTTTATTTGTGATTAATTAAATTTTTTTTTACATTTGTTTTATGAAGAGTTCCGGCAAGCCCGGAATTCTTCATATTTTTTTAAATAGGAGGAGAGAAAAATGTCAGAAGTAATTTATGTGACAGTAGAGGGTCTTCAAAAACTTAAAGAGGAACTTGACCAATTAAGGAATGTTGAGAGACCTATGATTTCCAGACAGATTGCAGACGCAAGGGATAAGGGAGATCTTTCTGAGAACGCTGAGTATGCTGCTGCCAAAGAGGAACAGGGTATGCTTGAAATGAAAATTGCAAAGCTTGACGATATTATTGCCAGGTCAAGGATAATTGATGAAACAAGAATCGATGTTTCAAATGTCAGAATATTGCATAAAGTAAAGATCAGGAATAAATCTGCCAATACAACAATGGAATACCAGCTGGTTCCTGAGAGTGAAGCAAATTTCAAACTCGGAAAAATTGCTATAAGTTCTCCGATAGCCCAGGGATTAATTGGTAAAAAAGTGGGCGATATAATTGAGATTAAAGTACCATCGGGAGTAATTCCATTTGAAATAATCTCCATTTCAATATAATAGTTACTTATTATCGTCATCATGTCAACTATTTTCACAAAAATTATTAACGGGGAAATTCCCTGTTATAAAATCGCTGAGGATGATAATTATTTTGCTTTTCTCGATATCAATCCATTGAAAGCAGGTCATACCCTTGTTGTGCCCAAAAAAGAAACAGATTATATTTTCGATCTTGATGACAAACAACTTTCGGGGCTAATCCTTTTTTCTAAAAGGATCTCGGTGGCTATTAAAAGTGCCATTCCCTGCAAGCGAATAGGAGTTGCAATCCTGGGACTTGAAGTTCCTCATGCACATATTCATCTCGTTCCGATGGATAATATGGAGGATGTAAATTTCAGGAATCCAAAACTTAAATTCTCGTCGGATGAATTTAAAGAGATTGCTGCCAAAATCAGCAGTAAGATTATCCTGTAACAATGTAACTCCCTTTCCGGTCTTCTTTATCTATTCAATAACCCCTATCCCGGCCCCCGCCGAAGCGGGACAGGCGTTCCCCCACTTGGGAAGATGAGAAGCGAAAGGGTTTCTTTTTATTACCTTAAGAAACTGAATATATTTTTTATTTTATATATTTATAGTAATTATTCTGCATCGCTGCATGAGTTACTTTTATAGTTTGTGGGATGATTTTATAAGCCTCCTCTTTCCAAGGCTTTGCTATGCCTGTGGCAATCATTTAATGAGGAATGAACACCTTCTATGTACAGAATGTTATATTGTAATTCCCAGAACTAATTATCATACTCAAAATGAAAACCCGGTCGAAAAACTATTCTGGGGCAGATGCTTGATACAAAAAGCTGCAGCATTTTCGTTTTATAATAGGGGAAGCAGAATACGAAACCTTATTCATAATCTTAAATATAAAGGAATAAAGGAGATAGGATTTGAACTGGGCCGGATATATGGTAAATCTCTTAAAGCTTCGGGGTTTGTAACTGATATTGATCTTATAATACCAGTTCCGCTCCACCCATCAAAAAAACGGATCCGGGGCTTTAACCAGAGTGATTATATCTCAAACGGAATCGGAGATGCGACAGGACTGCCCGTTAATACAACATCACTTGCAAGAATAACTGTTTCAGCTACTCAGACAAACCGGTCGCGCTATGAGCGATGGACTAATGTTGAGGGCATATTTCGCGTAATTGATCCTGAAAGTATTATGGGTAGGCATATTTTGCTTATCGACGATGTTATTACCACCGGATCAACAATAGAATCGTGTGCAAATGAGCTTCTTAAAGTTGAAGGGGTAAAAGTAAGTGTTGCTGCTCTGGCTTTTGCAGTTGTATAATCAGATACCGCTTACTTTACTCTTTTGGGATTCTTAGTTATAAAATCCTTCCAGCTGTTGAAGGCTTTTTCCTGTGTTGGTTTATTTGTCTGGTAAAAATGGCATAAGGCGGCTGCCAGACCATCGGTAGCATCCAGCTTAATTTCATCAAGATTGAATTTCAGAATGTTCATCAGCATTGCGGCTACCTGCTCCTTCGATGCAGCACCCTGACCGGTAATTGACATCTTAATCTTTCTTGGAGCGTATTCGAAAATTGGCAGTGAACGGGTAAGTGCGGCTGCAATTGCGGCACCCTGTGCCCGACCAAGCTTAAGCATCGATTGAACATTCTTTCCAAAAAACGGGGCCTCAATAGCCAGCTCGTCAGGATGATACTCATCAATAATTCCAATTGTTCTTTCAAAAATATGTTTTAATTTGACATAGTGATCATCAAATTTTGAAAGATCTATTGCTCCGATAGCAATAAGTTCAGGTACCGTTCCGACAGTCTTTATTACACCGTATCCGGTCATGCTGGTACCCGGGTCGATCCCAAGAATTATTCTTTCTGGAGGCTTGGACTTCAATAGGTTGTAATTATTTTAATTATGATAGAAATGGCTCTCTTTATATTTGCCTGTTACTTATGCATTACAATTGCATTATTCATCCATTCCGGTTTTTCAGAAAATTGTGGATAGCGTTTAAATGATGCATTACCCTTTGTCGATACAGCACCTGTTTCCATATAATGAATAGCCTCTTTCAGACAGGCTTCATTCCTGTCACTCCAGTCATGAGCGATATCATCAGCTAATGCTTTGGATGGGAAAAACCCGGCAAAGAATTCTCCCTGATCCAAGGAGTTAACCACTTTAAAAGTAACGGGGAATACATAATATTTATGTGCCAATCCAATATCCCACCCATTCATCCCGGTAGGTTTACCGTTTGTGGTGTCGCCTATTGTGACAATATTAACGAAGGGTTTAAGCCCGTTTATTACATCTTCGCTCGCAGATGCTGTGGAACGTGATGTTATTACTGCCATCCTGGTCATACCTAAGGAAGAAGCAGTGGTTTTAAAAAAGATAGAAGTGTTTGCCTCCGGATGTTTATCGTTATATGACAGTTTTGCAAATATGATTCCTGCTTTTGAGTCACCTGCTATATAGCTTGCAAGTGTTTGAGCTATATCAAGATAGCCGCCTGAATTATATCTCAGGTCAAGGATCAGGTCTTTAATATTATTTGCCTTAAAATATGCAAAAGCGGTAGCCAGTTCAGATATTGCAGGGGGGAAAAATTCCTCAAAGACCAGATGTCCGGTTACTCCGCTTGCCAGGTGAAGAGTATCATAAGCAAGAACAGTGTTAATTGCGAATTGTGCTTTGGTTGAAGAAATGGTTGTTTCAGTTCCATCAGGTTTCTTGAAGAGGAAAATATTTGTAATCCCTGCTGTACCTGGTTGGATAAGTGTGTTATAAGCAGCCCCGTCATTTCGCAATAATATTGGAGCCAGGTCAACTCCATTAATCTTTTCTACGATCCAGCCTCTTCTAACTCCTGCAGCATACAATGGTGAGTTATAATATATCATTGCTATGCGGGCATTGCCCAAAGCATCAAGTCCGATTCTGAAACCGTGTCCCACAAAGGTTCCGGTTACCTGGGCATTATACTCATCACCTGTCAGGATATAACTCCACCGGTCGAGGGTTTTGTATCGCATAGCTTCCAGTATCTCATAGGGAGTTTTATAATTCTCTTTAGTCACCGTTGGCATAAGATTATACCAGTAATAATAATCTTTCATGATATAATACACTGTATCTCTGGCCATTGCATCGGTAAGTCCTGAATCAATAGGTTTTACCGGGTCTTTCTTGCATGAGGCAAATAGTGTCAGTAATAGTATTGGTAATAAAATCAACTTCTTCATATCATTCTATTATTAAATTTCCAAAAAACCGAGATGGCAAAGATAACTATTTATCTGCGGGAAGTTTTCCGGTTCTGTATCAATATTCCCGCAATGATAAGCAACAATCCAACCGGGGTAGTATAGTAAACGGATTCATGAAGAATAAAGTGTACAAAGATCAGAGAAAGAAATGGGGCAAAATATACCAGGTTGCTAACTTTATCTGTAGTAGAAGCCATTTGCAGAGCTTTGAGCCAGAAAAGAAATGATATCCCCATCTCAAATATACCTATATAAACAGCGGCAGCGACTCCCTTAAATCCGGGTTCAATTTGCCATTTCCCTGTAATAATCATCGCTACAATAAGATAACCGGAGCCAAACATGAAATTCAGAAATAGTTTAACCGCTTCATCTCTATTATCTTTAATATTAAGTATAAAATATACAGCCCAGAAAATTGAACTGCCTGTTGCTAGAAATACTCCGGCAATATTTGAATGAACTGGTTTAAAGGGAGTACCCTGAGATGAAATTATATATACTCCGATGAAGCTGATAAAAAGGGCAACGAAACTCTTTCTTTCAATTTTTTGTTTGAGGATGGGTACCGAAAGGAAAACCAGTATTATAGGCCAGATCATATTCAAAGGCTGAGCAACCTGCGCAGGAAGAAGCTGATATGCACTAAGCAGAACTATATAGTATACAAAAGGATTAATAAACCCGAGAATAGCGGAACCTAAAAGTCCTTTGGGAGTTGATTTTTTAAGCAGATTTATTTTATTCGAAGAGATAATAATTATAAACAGCACCAGTGTTGAGGTCAGAACAGCTATTGTGAGCATTGTGAGGATATCCAGCTCTCCAAGGCTTATCTTAAAAGCAGTGGGAACTGTTGACCAGAATAAAATTGCCAGCCCTGCATAGATGTATGATTGGCGGTTTTTTTCCATGATATTTACGAAGTAACAATTAAGAACCTGCAAATGTTGAATTCAGAAATGTTTACTTCTTACTTCGCTTTTCGTTGTTCTTCATTCTTACTTCAAATAAAGTATTGTTAGTTGATTAACTCAAAACCGGTATATGGAATAAGTACCTTAGGTATTTTAATTCCACCCCCAGTCTGATTGTTCTCAAGGATGGCGGCTACTATTCTTGGCAAAGCCAGGGCACTACCATTAAGAGTATGAACAAGCCGGGTCTGTTTGTCGCCTTTTTCTTTAAATCTGCATTTCAGTCTGTTTGCCTGAAATGATTCAAAGTTTGAGACAGAGCTAACCTCAAGCCACCGTTTCTGAGCAGCTGACCAAACTTCAAAATCGTATGTAACTGCAGATGTAAATGACATGTCGCCCCCGCAAAGCCTTAAAATCCTGTATGGAAGTTCAAGTTTTGACACTAGTCCCTCAACGTGACTTACCATCTCTTCGAGAGACTGATATGAATGATCGGGGTGGGCAATCTGAACAATTTCGACCTTATCGAACTGGTGAAGCCGGTTGAGTCCCCGTACATGAGCTCCCCATGATCCTGCCTCTCTTCTGAAACAGGGAGTATATGCAACATTCTTTACAGGTAGCACTTCTGCACTAAGGATAACATCCCTGTAGATATTTGTTACAGGCACTTCAGCTGTTGGAACAAGATAAAAATTATCATTTGTTGCATGATACATTTGTCCTTCTTTATCAGGCAATTGCCCTGTGCCAAAGCCTGAATCTTCATTTACCATGATTGGTGGCATCACTTCTCTGTAACCGGCTTTCCCTCCTTCTTCAAGGAAAAAATTTATCAGAGCTCTCTGGAGTTTTGCCCCTTTCCCCAGGTAAACAGGAAATCCGGCTCCTGTTAGCTTTATCCCAAGATCGAAATCGATAATATCATATTTTTTAATAAGATCCCAGTGGGGGAGAGCAGTTTCCGGAAGTTGAGGAAGAACACCTCCCTCTTTTACCTTGACATTATCATCAGCTCCGTATCCCGGTACAACTGATTCATGAGGCAGGTTAGGCAGCCTGACGATCTCGTTTTTCAGATCAGTCTCGATTGGTATTAATTTGTCGGACAGAGATTTGATATCTTCTTTAAGTGTATATGTTTTTACCTTTCCTGCTTCGGCTTCTTCCTTCTTTCCGCTCTTCATAAGATTCCCTATCTCTTTGGATATCAGGTTCATCTCAGCTTGCATAGAATCGGTTTTCAATTGTATTTCACGGCGTGCTGAATCGAGGGCCAGAATTTTCTCAATAATCTCTTCTGCTTTGAAGTTTTTAACTTTCAGTCTTTCAATAATAAATTCTTTTCTTTCGCGGATAAGGTTAATCGTTAACATAATCAGTTATGTATTAATAAAAAAACAGGCTCGAAGAAGCCTGCTGTAAAAATATTAAAAAACTCCCGATAATGCTTTCCTGTGTAAGAAAAGAATTCCGGGAGTAAGTATCTTTTAAGAGAATAGCTTATTCAGTTACCGGTTTTACCGATACATAAGTCTTATTATCTCCTTTTCTTCTGAATTCAACTTCACCGTCGGTGAGTGCAAAGAGGGTATGGTCTTTTCCGAGACCTACATTAAGACCCGGATTATGTTTTGTTCCTCTCTGACGGACGATGATGTTTCCTGCTTTGGCTGTCTGGCCGCCGAAGAGCTTCACTCCAAGTCGTTTACTCTGTGAATCGCGACCGTTGCGTGAACTACCCGCCCCTTTCTTGTGTGCCATAATTCTATATTTTTATTTGCTTATACTTAAATCTGATTATTCTTTACCTTTTGAGGTTTTCTTTGCTGCAGGTTTCTTTTCAGCAACCTTCTTCTCTGAAACTTTCTTTACTGGAGCTTCTGCTTTTTTAGTAACAGTTTTCTTTGCTGCTGTTTTTTTCTCTGCAACAGGTTCTTCAGTAACTTTAGCTTCTTTAACCTTTACTTCTTTTTTTGGAGTTACTTTTTTTGGAGCGCCTTTTGTGGTAATACTGAGAATCTCAACCTGAGAAAAGTTCTGACGGTGTCCGTTTTTTACTCTGTAACCTTTTTTTCTCTTCATTTTGAAAACGATAACCTTATCGCCTCTCACTGTGTCGTCAAGAACTTTACCTTCTACAATAGCATCCTTAATTGTCGGTTCCCCGATAGTGATTTTTCCTTCGTCTTCAATTAAAAGAACCTTATCAAATTCAACTTCGCTGCCAGCAACTTCTTCAAGGCGATGAACAAAAATCTTTTTGCCTTCCTCTACTTTAAACTGCTGGCCTGCAATTTCTACGATTGCGTACATTACTTATCTTTTTTACGTTACTCCGTGAGGCGTATATAATCAATTGAGTATATAACTTCTGTTTGCCCCTGTGGATTTATCCAAAATTGGACTGCAAAGATATACAAATTAGATTATTTCCAAACCAATACGGTGATTTTTTTAAAGTTAGCTGAAAATCACAGGTCTGTTTGGTAACTCACACTATATTCCGATGAAATTCATTGCACTTATAATATCATTCACAAATTGCTTTTTTTGTTCTGTCCGACCTGCTAATCCGCTACTACATTACTGAAGCATATTCCATCATAATAATTTGCATTAGAACTTAATTTTAGGGAGATTTAGAAAAAAGAAAATGAGGAAGATTTCTAAAACAATTTCAATATTACTTTTTCTGCTTTCAATTATTAATTGTTCAAAATCTTTCGCCCAGGAGACTTTCAACGACAATAAGCCCAAAACTCTTGAAGAGTTAAAAAACTCAATTCAAATTGTATTAAAAGATACCAAAACACCTGGTGCAGGCATAGTTATTTTATCAGGCGATAAAACAATTATGGTACAGGGTTTTGGGAAAGCTGATATTGAAAAAAAACATCAATGCAAATGAAAATACTATTTTTCGACTCGGGTCAATTTCAAAGACTTTTGTAGTATTGGCAATCTTAAAATTGCAGGAAGAAGGGCGATTAAAGTTAAAAGATAAAATAAAAGATATCATTCCGGAAATTAAATTTAACAATACCTGGGAAGAAAACGATCCAATCAGAATTGAAAATTTGCAGGCATACTCCCTGCTTTCAATATATTATTTATTTTTTCTGGTATTTTAAAGTTCAATTGTTTTTGGATTTCTATCTGTTTTAGTCTATTTATTTGGGGAAAAGAAAAGTAAAAATGCTTTGTTAATTAGACTATTGCCACTCACTCCATATTCATTCATTGTAGTGGTTGCAGTTTTGTTAAAATTAACAATTCATAATAGATACGATATGTTTCAAATAATTGGCACGATGAATCTAATTTCAATTTTAGTCCTTATTTGCAGCATATGTTATTCGTTAGTAACAATTTGGGCTTTTTACTATATCTGCAGTAAATACCATGAAAAAATGTCTAAAATTTTCTACTTTCATTCATTATTAGCTGCAATACTAAACTTAATTTTCATGTTTTATTTTTTAAGTAATGGGTTAATTGGGATTGCAACCTGGAGTTAATATAGCTGGAGAGAAATGTTGATAAAAATGAATATAGTAAGTCATCGTGTTACTTCAATTATCTTTATATTTGTCAAGCGCATAAAAAAGGAGGGATATTCATCTGATGTATAAACGATTGATATGAAGAGAGTAAAGCTAAAGGTGATGGGAATATCTTACAGTCAGACTCAATCCGGGGCTTATGCACTGATTTTGATTGAAGAAAATGGAGAAAGAAGAATTCCAATCATTATTGGAGGGTTTGAAGCTCAGGCTATCGTAATTAAACTTGAAAATCTAGACCCTCCCCGTCCCATAACTCATGACCTTTTTAAAAAATTTGCAGATGAGTTTGACATCTCCATTGTTGAAGTGATGATCTCTAAACTTGAAGAAGGTGTTTTCTTTTCAAAACTTGTTTGCACCAACGGCATAAAGGAATATTCAATTGACAGCAGAACATCCGATGCAGTGGCTCTGGCTTTAAGATTTGACTGTCCGATATTTATTTCTGAAGAAATTCTTGAAAAAGCAGGAATTACAATTAATCCAACCGATTCTGAGATCTCTTCAACAAACGAAGCTGAAAATTTCTTTGAACCTGATAACACCAAGTATAGTACATATTCAATTGAGGAACTCTATAAGATGATCGATGAAGCTGTCAAAACTGAAGATTACGAACGTGCCGCTTCTGTCAGGGATGAGATTGAGAAAAGAAATCTTAAAAAGACATAGAACATTCCCCTTGTTGTTTTCGTAAAAATTTCACCTGAAAAATAAAATTAATCAATTGGAATGAAGCAATATCTCAACCTGCTTGATCATGTAATTAAAACCGGTACTGAAAAAACAGACAGGACCGGTACCGGAACAATAAGTGTGTTTGGTTATCAGATGAGATTTAATCTTGAAGAAGGCTATCCACTTCTTACGACTAAAAAGCTTCATTTGAAATCTATAATACATGAATTGCTTTGGTTTATTTCAGGAGATACAAATACTAAGTATCTGAATGATAATGGAGTAAAGATATGGAACGAATGGGCTGATAAAGATGGAAATCTGGGTCCTGTGTATGGCTATCAATGGCGCACCTGGCCGGCTGACGGAGGGAAGAAGATAGATCAGTTAATTAATGTAATAAATTCAATTAAGAATACCCCCGACTCACGCCGGCATATTGTAAGCGCATGGAATGTAGGTGATTTGGAAAAGATGGCTCTTCCTCCCTGTCATCTGATGTTTCAGTTTTATGTGGCAGGTGGAAAATTGTCGTGCCAGCTGTATCAGAGAAGCGCAGATATTTTTCTCGGTGTCCCTTTTAACATTGCATCATATGCTCTTTTAACACTCATGGTTGCACAGGCAACAAACCTTAAACCAGGCGATTTTGTGCATACACTTGGAGATGCGCATATCTATCTGAATCATTTAGACCAGGTAAAACAGCAAATGACAAGAGAGCCCTATAGGTTACCAAAAATGGTAATAAATCCTGGGGTAAATGATATTCTAAAATTCAGGTTTGAAGATTTTACCCTGAAAGACTACATTTGCCATCCGCATATTAAAGGTGAAATTTCTGTATAATAAATATAAGGTATGATTTCAATTATTGTTGCCGTTTCTGAAGACTGGGGCATAGGGAAGGATAATGAGCTCCTTTGGCACATATCCGAAGATCTGAAGAGGTTTAAAAGACTGACGACAGGGAATACAATCATTATGGGGAAGAAAACCTGGGAGTCATTGCCGCGCAGACCTCTTCCCAACAGGAAAAATATCGTTCTTACGGATAATCCGAAAGAAACGTTTGAAGGCGCAGTTACTGGCTACTCAATAGAAGACGGATTACGAAAGTGCGGTAAGAACGAAGAAATCTTTATAATAGGAGGAGGGAGCATTTACCGTCAGTTCATGCCCCTTGCCGACAGACTCTATATAACACATGTTCATAAAAAGGCACCCGCTGATATTTATTTTCCGGAGATCGATCTCAGAATATGGGAAACTACTGAAAGGGAAGAGTTTATAGACTCTGAAAATCACGACATTCCATATACTTACACAATATATCTTCGGAAAAAATAACCAATAAGTGAAGTTGGCCTGGGAACCCTAAGCGAAGTTTTAAACTTCGCTTAACTCCTGTTTTTATTTATTTCAATTATTTTTTTTGAAACATTAAACCTTTCCGATTTGTTATCATCTAAAGAATTAATAAACGCAAATACTAATTTTAAAATAGACTTTATGAAAACAAAAATTTTTCTGATGATTGCAGCGATGGGAGTGCTTTCATTTTCATCATGTAAGAAGGATAGCAGCCTTATTGAACAGACGAGTGTCGATCTGGCTGATGATAATTCAGTAACCGATGTTGCATATGAAGATGTCAACAATACTGCTGATAATGCTTCAATAATTATGGAGAACCTGATGGGTCCGGCCAAAGGATATCTCTCAGAAGGAGTGGCTCTAACTGATTCTTGTCCTACAATTACTATCTCTGCCGGAACATTTCCCAAAACAATAACAATTAATTACGGAACCGGCTGTACAGGTTTTAACGGAAGTACCCGTTCAGGTAAAATTATTATTAACGTAACTGACAGACGGAATGTCGTAAACGCAACAAGAACAGTTACTTTCGATAATTATCTCTTTAATGGTATCAAAATTGAAGGTACCAAAGAAATTAAAACAGTTGGTTTGAACAACAATGGGAACATGGTAATAACTGATAAACTAACCGGAGGAAAACTCACTCTCCCCGATGGCAAAACAATCTCGCGTACTGTTGATCATCAGAGGGAGTTTACTGCGGGTTGGAATACAAAGACAATTTGGGATGATGAGTGCCTTATTACCGGAACAGCTACAGGAATAAATATTAATGGAGTGGCGTATACAAATACTATTTTGACAGCATTGCACTGGAAAAGGGTTTGTGAATTCATCGTTAGCGGAACTATAAAATTTGAGAGAACCGGAGTTGATCCTGTCGTTCTCGATTATGGAACTGGAGATTGTGATGCAAAAGCTACTGTTACACGAGGGACTCAGTCAAAAGAGATAACTCTGAAACATAAGCATCGTTTGATGCCGTAATTGATAAGGTTAGGTTAGGTTGAAAAAAAGGGGCTTGTTTTGGCCCCTTTTTATTTATGAAGCTTTCAGAACTTTTAGATTTATTCTTTCCAGTTTCCTGTCAGCGTAGTCGATTGTTATTTCAAGATCATTTGTTTCAACAGATGGCATTTCGAACATGGCATCAAGCATTATGGCTTCGCAGATTGATCTGAGTCCCCTTGCGCCTAGTTTGAATTCAATTGCCTTGTCCACTATATAATCAAGGACCCCATCTGCAAAAGTGAGATCTATATTATCCATCTTAAACAGTTTGATATACTGTTTAACGAGTGCATTTTTCGGTTCTGTGAGTATAGCTCTGAGTGCATCCTTGTCAAGAGGATCGAGATGTGAAAGTACCGGTAATCTTCCGATTATTTCTGGGATTAGCCCGAAAGCTCTGAGATCCTGAGGGGCAATATACTGAAGAAGGTTATCCTTATCTACTTTATCTCTTATTTTTGAAGCACCAAAACCAACAACTTGTGTATTTAGTCTTTGTGCGATCTTCTTCTGAATCCCTTCAAAAGCTCCACCACAGATAAAAAGAATATTTTTAGTGTCAACAGGTATCATCTTCTGTTCAGGATGCTTTCGTCCTCCCTGTGGAGGTACATTAACTATTGAGCCTTCGAGTAATTTCAGAAGTCCCTGTTGAACACCCTCGCCCGATACATCGCGGGTAATTGAGGGATTGTCACCTTTCCTGGCAATTTTATCGATCTCATCAATAAAAACAATACCCTTTTCAGCTGCTTTAACATCATAGTCTGCATTTTGCAGTAACCTGGTAAGCAGACTTTCAATATCTTCACCTACATAACCTGCTTCTGTAAGAACTGTTGCATCGACAATAGTAAATGGGACATGCAGCATTTTAGCAACTGTTCTTGCAAGGAGTGTTTTCCCTGTTCCTGTTTCGCCTACAAGAATAATATTCGATTTTTCTATTTCAATATCTTCTGAATCAGCTTTCTGCATCAATCTTTTGTAGTGGTTGTAAACAGCTACGGAGATTATTTTTTTTGCCTGATCCTGACCAATAACATACTGATCGAGGAATTTTTTTATTTCTAAAGGTTTAAGAAGATTGATTGAATCAAATGAAATATTCTTTTTACTGCCTAGTTCTTCTTTCATTATGCTGTGAGCCTGCTCGATACAATGGTCACAGATATGACCCTCGAGACCTGCAATAAGCATGTTCGCTTCTTTCTTTGTTCTCCCGCAAAATGAACATTTATCCATTAAGCCTATTTTTGAGTTTTCATGAGTATTTCATCAATCATTCCATAGTCTTTCGCTTCCTGAGATGTCATCCAGTAATCTCTGTCGGAATCCTTCTCAACTTTTTCAATGGAATTTCCTGAATGGAGGGCAATTATCTCGTAAAGTTCTCTCTTGAGTTTAACAATTTCACGAACTGTAATTTCAATATCAGAAGCCTGTCCTTCAGCTCCACCCATGGGCTGGTGAATCATTATCCTTGAGTGCTTCAGAGCTGATCTTTTGCCTTTTTTCCCGGCTGTAAGCAGAACGGCTCCCATTGAGGCTGCCATTCCGGTACAGATGGTGGAAATGTCCGAAGAAATATATTGCATTGTATCATATATACCGAGACCAGCATTAACTGATCCGCCCGGGGTGTTGAAATATATCTGAATATCTTTTCCGGGATCAGATGAATCGAGATAAAGCAACTGAGCCTGTATAATATTAGCAACATAATCATCAATAGGCAATCCAAGGAAAATTATCCTGTCCATCATCAGACGTGAAAAAACATCCATTGAAGCAATATTCAACTGACGTTCTTCAATAATTGTCGGGGATATATAGCTATTATGTACGGAAGTGTACCTGTGCAGATTCAGACTACTGATTCCGCGTTTACTTTTTGCGTACTTACCAAAATCGTCAAGCATACTCATATTTACAGTATTAAAAATTAACTGACAAAGATAGTGAAATTAAAATTAATCATCGCAACGTGTTGACTGTTATTCAAAAAGCTTATTGAATTCCTCAACTGTGACACTCTTTTCTTCAAGTTTCACAAGTTCTTTCATTAGTAAGGTAACTTTTTCTTCCAGAATTTTATCAGCTATCCTTTTTGCATCTTCTTCCTTTTTGAGAGTTTCTTTTGCATAGTTGCTTATCTGTTCATCGGTGGCATAAAATAGCCCGTACTGCTGGAACTGATATCTTGTTATGTTTTCAGCTTCTTTCAGCAGCTCTTCCTCGGTGATCTTTACTTCGTTTTCACGGGCAACCTTGTTTCTGATAAGCTGCCATTTCAGGTCTTTTTTAAAGCTGTCGAATTCTTTATCGATCTGCTCAATTGTGGTATTCTCATTAACTTTCAGAAGCCATTTTTTAAGGAACTCTTCAGGAAGCTGGAAATCAGTTTTTTCGATAGCCAGGTTTTTAATATCAAGCATCAGTTTAAACTCACTCTCGCGTTTTAAGTTGATAGCAATTTCTTCTTCAATCTTTTTCAAGAATTCTTCTTCCGACTTCACAACACCTTCTCCATATATTTTGTCGAAGAGTTCTTTTCCGACTTCAGACGGATGGAAACGGCTTATATCATGAATAGTAAATCTGAAATTTTCCTCCAGGCCTGCAACTTCTTCCTTCTTTATGTGCAGGATACCTGCTATTTCAGTATCATTAGGGAAAGCTTTTTTAATGTCGAAATCTATAGTGTCATTCAGATTTTTACCTATAAAGTGTTCCTTTATTTTTTCATCTTTAATTATATCAATACCCAGAGAGGTATCATCAGATGAAGGGCCCCCGGCTATAATATTGCCCTTATTGTCGATAGCTTCTATTTTACCTTTAATCACATCTTTCCCCTCAGTGGCTTCAGCTTTTCTCAGATCACCATACCTGCGGGTATAATTTGAAACGTAATCGTTTTTCATCTTTTCATCGATGATAATCTCATACTGGTTAACTTTATTCTTTTTAGTCAGTTTAAGATCAATAACAGGAGCGAGGCCAAGTTCAAATGAGAAAGAAAAGTCTTCCTGGGTATCAAAATCAATCAGCTGCTGCTCATCTGTTTTTGGCAGAGGATCGCCTAGGATTTCCAGTTTCTCGTCAGTAATATATTTCTGGATGTTTTCTGTAACTATTTTATTGATTTCATCAATCTGTATGGCTCTTCCATACATTTTTTTTACAAGTCCTATTGGAACCATTCCCGGACGAAACCCTTTTATTGAAGCTTTTTTCCTGTAATCTTTCAATAAAGTTTCAACTTTTTCTTCATAATCTGCTTTATCGATCTTTACTGTCAATACTGCATTCAGATCGTCGGTGTTTTCTCTTGAAATATTCATTTTTATTCTTGTTTATTGCATAGTTAAAAACCGCCAAAACGCACTATTAAAGAGGTTACGGCGGTTTGTCATTTTGTGCGGATGAAGGGACTCGAACCCCCACGCCTTACGGCACAAGATCCTAAGTCTTGCTCGGCTACCAATTACGACACATCCGCGAATAAAATTCTCCGCAAAAGTATAATAAATTCTTATCAAAACAAATTGATTGTGTTACCTTCTTAATTCAAAGTTTTTTCCAAGATAAACTTTTCTTACGTGCTCATCTTCAGCAAGTTGTGATGATGTGCCTGACATAAGTATTTTTCCTTCGAAAAGAAGATAGGCCCGATCTGTTATGGAAAGTGTCTCATGAACATTGTGATCGGTTATCAGAATTCCGATTTTTTTCTCCCTTAACTTCGAAACAATTTCCTGTATATCCTCAACTGCAATAGGATCAACTCCTGCAAATGGTTCGTCAAGCAAGATGAACTTAGGTTTAAGGGCAAGAGCCCTTGCTATCTCAGTTCGTCTTCTTTCTCCACCCGATAGCTGAATCCCTTTGCTCTGTCTTATTCTGTTAAGTCCGAATTCACCGAGGAGAGTCTCAAGCCTTTCTTTCTGTTCATCTTTAGGAAATCCTGACATCTCAAGAACTGCTTTTATGTTATCCTCTACCGACAAATTTCTGAATACAGAAGCTTCCTGTGCAAGATATCCTATACCAAGTCTTGCTCGTTTATATACAGGGAGAGAGGTAATTTCCTGATCATCCAGAAATATTTTTCCCTCACGGGGTTTAATTAAACCAACGATCATGTAAAAGCTTGTAGTCTTTCCTGCTCCGTTTGGTCCAAGTAATCCTACAATTTCTCCCTGTTCAACCTCCACCGAAACATGATCTACAACTGTCCTGTTCCGATACTTTTTTACAAGATTTTCAGTGTAAAGTTTCATGTAAGTTACTATGAAGTAGCAGTTTCAGTTTTTTCATCGTCATCCTTAAAGAACTCTTCCCGGTCTTTTTCTTTTTGTTTCATAACACCTGAAGATATAAAAATACTTACTTCATAAAGAAGCAGAAGAGGTATAGCTACAAGTGTTTGTGAAAAGACATCAGGAGGAGTGATAATAGCTGCAATAATAAATATGAGCACTATCGCATGTTTTCTGTATTTTCTCATAAAGGTTGGAGTTATCAGGCCAACCTTTGTAAGGAAGAATGTTATAATCGGCAGTTCAAAAATAAGCCCGGTGGCAAGAACTATCGATGAAAGGGTACTAATATATGACCTTATATTGATCTGATTTGTAACTTCGGCGCTGATTTCGTAGGTGCTTAGAAAATGAATTGACAATGGAGAAAGCATAAAATATCCGAAAAGTACTCCGATAAAGAAGAGCCCTGAAGCAGCAAATACTGTTCCCTGTGCATATTTGGCTTCTTTAGGCTTAAGTGCAGGCCTGAAGAATTTCCAGAACTCCCAGAGCACTACAGGGAAGGCAAGGATCAATCCTGCAACCATTGCGACAGCAAAGTGGGTCGTAAGCTGACCGGACATATTTATATTTATAAGATTCAGTGGCTTTGTATTGATGCATAATGCCGGAGTGTTAAGAACCTCTCCAAGATGACATAACAACCTGTTTGTAAAGAAAGCCGGGTTTTTCGGGGCAAGGATCACATGATCGAACAGGAAGTTTTTAAAAATAAATGCAAGTATCATAAAGAACACAATGGCTAATATTGATCGGATTATATGCCACCTTAACTCCTCGAGATGCTGAAGAAATGACATCTCTTTTTCCCCCTTCTTCCTCTTTTTACTAAATAATGCCATGAGCTTTTAAATAAATTATTTTAAAATTAGCCTGTAAAGATGACAATTCTTTTTCTCAAAACAATAAGAAATCAAACTACCTGAAAAATTCTTCAAACTAATCCAGCGGGATCTTTTTTGTTAAAAATATAATAAAATTATTATTTGATATGGAAATTTATTAACTTTATATAAACTGTAAAATCAACTTTTTGCAGTTTTTCAATTTCACGAGCAGGGGAAAGTATGTTGAATAATTCTACAATACATGATTACTTAAAAAAGTATTTTGGTTTTGATACTTTTAAGGGTAACCAGGAGCCAATTATAAAGAATGTTCTGGCTGGCAGAGATACGTTTGTGCTTATGCCAACCGGAGGAGGGAAGTCTCTTTGTTACCAGTTACCGGCTGTTATGAAGAAAGGAACAGCAATTATCATTTCTCCCCTTATTGCCCTTATGAAAAACCAGGTAGATGCAATGAGGAACTTCAGTACCGATGATGGGGTAGCCCACTTCCTGAATTCATCTCTTACAAAAACTGAGATAGCCAGAGTCAAAAAGGATGTATTATCTGGAAAAGCGAAACTGCTTTATGTTGCTCCGGAATCTCTCACAAAAGAAGAAAATATTGAATTTCTGAAAGGCATAGAGATTTCTTTTTATGCTATCGACGAGGCGCATTGTATATCAGAATGGGGCCATGATTTCAGACCGGAGTACAGGAGGATAAGACCAATTGTTGACACAATCGGAAGAGCCCCGATTATTGCCCTTACAGCAACTGCCACCCCAAAAGTTCAGCACGATATTCAGAAAAACCTGGGAATCCTCGAAGCCGATATTTTTAAATCGTCATTCAACAGACCAAACCTCTATTACGAGATTAAATCGAAACAGGATGTCACAAAGGAGATTATAAAATATATTAAGAATAACATCGGGAAATCCGGGATTATTTATTGTTTGAGCCGTAAGAAAGTTGAGGAGATTGCTGAAGTACTTAAAGTTAATGGGATTAAAGCGCTTCCATACCATGCAGGAATGGATTCAGCTACCCGTACTTTGAATCAGGACAAATTCCTGATGGAGGATGCTGATATAATAGTTGCCACTATAGCTTTTGGGATGGGAATTGACAAACCCGATGTGAGATTTGTAATTCATTATGATATTCCAAAAAGCCTGGAAGGTTATTACCAGGAAACCGGAAGAGCCGGACGCGACGGGGGTGAAGGGAACTGCATAGCTTACTATAGTTATAATGATATCCTGAAACTCGAAAAGTTTATGCACGGGAAACCGATTGCTGAACAGGAGATAGGAAAGCAACTCTTACTTGAGACAGTATCATATGCTGAATCTTCAGTGTGCCGGAGAAAGCTCCTCCTTCATTATTTTGGTGAAGAGTACCTGAAAGATAACTGTGAAGCCTGTGATAATTGTCTCCATCCAAAAGCGCAATTTGAAGGTAATGACGCTGTTGTAAACGTTTTAGAAACGATTCTTTTAGTTAAGGAAAAATTTAAAGCTGATCATATTGCCAATATCCTTTCAGGAAAAGTTACAGCAGCAATTAAATCGTATAAGCATCATAAACTGGAATTCTTCGGATTAGGAGAAGATAAGGATGAAAAATTCTGGAACATGGTTATAAGGCAGGCTCTTATTGCTAAGTTCCTCACAAAGGATATTGAGAACTATGGCCTGCTTAAACTGACACAAAAAGGAATGGAGTTTATCGAAAACCCCGTTTCGTTTATGCTTGCCGAAGATCACGATTATGCTGATACCACTGATGAGGAAAATGCTTTCGGAGCAAGAACATCTGCAGTTGATGAAGAGCTTTTCAGTATACTTAAAGACTTGAGGAAGAAGATTTCGAAACAGAAGGACGTTCCTCCATTTGTCATTTTTCAGGATCCTTCCCTTGAAGATATGGCTATCCAATATCCCATAACAATCGACGAGCTTCAGAATATATCAGGGGTTGGAGCAGGAAAGGCGCAACGATACGGAGAAGAATTTATTGAGCTTATTAAGACTTATGTTGAGGAAAAAGAGATTATAAGGCCACTCGACATGGTTGTAAAATCGGTTGTCAATAAATCGGGGATAAAGGTTTATATAATTCAGAGTATTGACGCTAAACGGCCCCTTGAAGATATTGCCGACGCTAAAGGAATGGAAATGGGGGAATTGATCTCAGAGATTGAAGCAATAGTTCATTCCGGAACCCGGATAAACCTCGATTATTATATCAACAGGACAATTGATGAGGAGCGTCAGCATGATATTTACTCCTATTTTCGGGAAGAAGCTGAAACTGATTCACTTGATGTGGCAATAAAAGAGCTCGGTAATGAATTCGAAGAGGAAGAAATCAGATTGATCAGGATTAAATTCCTTTCTGAGATGGGGAACTAGTGGTCTATTATAATGTACCCCAAATTTAGGACAGTGATATAATTTAATAAGGATAGTATTAAAAATTTGTCCTTGCAGCTAATTTTGCTGTTTAAAATTTGATATCAAAGAATAACAAACCACACTCAAAACATAAAATGGATAAACAATCTGTGATGGAATAAACCAGTTCAGGAGCTCTCTTTTTCCATATCTCTTTGCCGTATTACTAAGAATTAAAAAATCAGGTACAGATTTCAGAAGAAAAACAGTCAGAAAAATCCATAAGGACTGCGGGTAAAAGATTCCATTGACCAGAAGTGATGCCTGTACAATAATTGCAAGAAATGTTACAATCCCTAAAAGAATAGTAAAGCTATCGGTATATGCTTTCCCTTTTGAAATCCATCTTCTTCTCTGTTTCAAAAACGAGCCGATTGTTGTCGATGACTTCGTTGTAACAATTGTGTCAGGAGATTCGAGCCACAAAATAGGAGAATGATTCTTCTTCAGGCTATGCAGGAGAAATACATCATCACCTGAATAAATTTCATTGTGCAGATTTTCTGAATTATTAAGGTAAGCCTCTCTGGTAAAAGACAGGTTTGCTCCATTACACATAGAGGCTTTCTTGCACTGAACTGAGCCTGCTGTAATTCCCTGTAGACTCAAAAATTCCAGCTCCTGAAACCTGCCGAAAAATCCTGGTCTTGTTTCAAACTGAACAGGACAGATAATCATATCAGGTTTTTGTTCTGCATAAAAGGCTGCTATTGTTGAAATCCATCTTTCACCCATTTGGCAATCTGCATCGGTGGTGATAATAAGCTTTCCTGTTGATGCTTCTATTCCGGTTTTGATAGCCTGTTTTTTCCCTGTCCCTTTATTATTAATCACAACTAAGTTTTTGATGTCGCAAAAATCTGTAGCTGTTTCAAATGTTTTGTCAGTTGAATTATCATTCACTATTATAACCTGAAACAACTCATCAGGATAATTTTGAGCGCCTAAACTTCTAAGAAGCAGAGGAAGATTTTCTTCTTCGTTATGGCTGGCTACAACAACTGAAACAAATATTGATGGAACGGGTACTGTGCCAAAAGGCTTTATTGCCAGAAGACTTCTGTATATCTTTAGAAGAAAGTAAATATAGGGGAGGATCAGTATAACAGTAAGCCATTGCATAGCTTAATCCTTCAGCCATTCATACATTGTGTAGTGTTCGCTTCTCATACCAAGAGCTTCATAGGTTTTCTGAGCCCTTGAATTATTCGTCTCTACATACAGGCGCAGTCCTGCAACATTCTGTTTATCAGCCTCGTCCTTGATGAAGTTGTACATCGATCTGAAAATACCGGTTCTCCTACACTCAGGCAGAACATATACTGATTGAAACCACCATACATCTGAATTTCTCCAGTCGCTCCATTCGTAGGTTATTAGTAATGAGGCAACAATAATTCCTTTCTCTTCAGCAACCCAGTACTGCCCTCTGGAAGGAGTTGTGAAAACGGTATTCACTCCTTTGGAAACAATTGCCAGTTCCAGTGTCAGCTCTTCTGTTTCCCATGCCATTTTCTGCTGGAAATCAATAATTACCGGAGCATCGGACGGGGTTGCTTTTCGTATTTTAATCATATATCTATATATCTGACTGTCTGACTGTTTGACTGTCTGACTGTCCTGCGGTCTTGCGGTCTTGCAGTCTTGCAGTCTTGCGGTCTTGCAGTTCTTACCTTTTATCTTTTTACTTTTTACTTTTTACTTTTGTCTTTTGTCTTTTGTCTTTTGTCTTTATTTATACTCCTCCCAGCTCTTAATTTCCAGATCATCAATGCTTAACTTGCAAAAAGC
>JANXXP010000075.1 GCA_025350595.1 Bacteroidota bacterium | reverse complement strand
CAACTGCGCCACACCCCGATAATATTTTTTGACCATTCTTCGTCTCAAACAGACGAGCCTCACGAACTACGTGATTCTCTAGCCAACGGAGTTTACCACGCAACGCGTGGCCACACCCCGATAATATTTTTTGACCATTCTTCGTCTCAAACAGACGAGCCTCACGCACTACGTGATTCTCTGGCCAACGGAGTTTACCACGCCACGCGTGGCCATACCCCGATTTGTGCTGCAAAAATAGTCAACTATTCGGATAATACAAAAAAGGTTTTCCACTAGTTGTTTTTGAAATCTGCTTAAATTGTTGAATCTAACATTAGTCATTCATTGAAGTACAAAGTTCATTATATTTGTATTAATAATTTTAGCAATAACTATATGGAAATATTTAAACCATTGGATCTTAATAAAGACCCAAAAACCATTAATATTGAGAATATTGAAAAAGTCAGATGTCTGATTATCGGTTCGGGGCCAGCAGGGTATACAGCTGCCATTTATGCTTCAAGAGCTAACCTTAAGCCAATCCTATATACCGGTCTCCAGATGGGCGGTCAGCTTACAACAACCACTGAAGTTGATAATTTTCCGGGCTATCCTGATGGGGTAACCGGACCTGAAATGATGGAGGACCTGAAAAAACAGGCAGAACGTTTCGGCGCGGATATTCGTTTCGGGATTGCAACAGCTGTGGATTTTTCAGGTAAACCTTTTAAAGTTACTATTGATGAAAATAAAATCATTGTTTCGGATTCAGTGATAATTGCTACCGGAGCCACTGCAAAATATCTGGGTATGGAATCGGAGGTGAAATATGCAGGCCAGGGGGTTTCAGCATGTGCCACATGTGATGGATTTTTCTACAAGGGTAAAGATGTTGCTGTCGTTGGTGGTGGAGACACTGCTGCAGAAGAAGCGACCTACCTTGCCGGATTATGCCGGAAAGTATTCCTGATTGTAAGAAGGGATGTTCTGAGGGCTTCAAAGGCTATGCAGGATAAAGTCAGCAATACAAAGAATATTGAAATATTGTGGGAACACCAGACAATTGATCTGTTCGGAGAGAATGGGGTAGAAGGAGCGACGCTGGTAAAGAAAAAAGGAACAGCCGAAGAGGAAATTGTGAAAATAAAGATTGACGGGTTTTTCCTTGCTATCGGGCATACCCCAAATTCTGAGGTCTTTAAGCCATATCTTGAAACAGATCAGGTTGGTTATATCAAAACTGTTCCCGGTACTTCAAAAACTAATGTTACAGGGGTATTTGCCTGCGGAGATGTTCAGGATCCGCATTACAGGCAGGCAGTTACTGCAGCAGGATCAGGATGTATGGCTGCAATAGATGCAGAGCGTTATTTGTCTGAACTGAAATAGGAAAATACCACTAAGACACGAAGACTCAATGAAAACATTCAAAAAAACTTTTAAAATAAACGCCGAAACATCTGACGTTTATTCAGCTCTTACCAACCCATATACTATAGAATTATGGTCAGGTTACCCGGCTCAGATGAGTATTGAACCAGGAAGTGAATTTTCTCTCTGGGAAGGCGATATTACCGGGAAAAATATTGAATTTGTTCAGGATAAAAAAATAGTGCAGGAATGGTACTTCGGCGACCAGCCTGAAAAATCATTAGTAAAAATCACAATTGCTCCCGACAGAGAAAATTCTGTTTTAACTGTTGAACATACAAATATACCTGATGACCAATTTGACGATATTGCTGAAGGATGGAGGGAATATTATGTTGGTGCAATAATAAATTTCTTTAACCCTAACTTCTGATCAGAATAATTCTAATACAATGAATAAGAGAGTAGTACCATTAATAGGTATTTTTCTTTGTTTAATTACCGGGTTGAGTGCTCAATCTGATACCCTGAAGCACCCTGAACAATTTCTTTTTACCTCGTTTTCAAAGGGCAGGATTGCTATGAAAACCGGAAAAGAATTAGAAGTCTTGATTAATTATAATGTTATTTCAGAAAAGCTTGTTTTTATTGAAAAAGGAAAGATCCTTGGCGTAGGAAATCCCGGTTTAGTTGATACAGTATATCTAAAAGGCAGAAAATTAGTACCTGTTGGGGAAGTGTTTTACGAATTGCTCTCAGAATTTCCAATTACCCTTTTCGCTCAATACAAGGGAACGGTTCAGCAAGCTCCCAAAATGGACTCGTATGGAAGAGCTTCCGAATCAGCAGCCATATCTTCAATAAATAAGGTAAACGCTGGTTGGGAGTTTTATTTGCTCACAGATCAGGAAATAGTAGTAAAGAGGGAGACCGTATATTGGATCCGTTTAAATAATTCGATGCATAGCTTTCGCGATGCAAATCAATTAATTAAGATTTTTCCGGATTTTAAAAATGAAATCAGATTATATATAAGGCAAAACAAGCCAAAGTTCGGGAATAGTGATGATATACTTAAACTGACAGGCTACTGTAGTGGATTAGTAAAGAGAGTTTAGTGCTTTGTAGTTAATTGAATTTTGTGTCGTTCTGTCCCATAATACTGTAAATGTCTTCAATACACGCTAGAACCAGAGTACCAATTCCTTTATAACTTATTGTATTTGCATTTTTCTGTATCTGTTCATTCCAGTCGGGAACCCAGGAAAACAAATGCTGATTAATATACCTTCGTATCTCATTTCTCATTTCTGAATTACAGGCTTCATCATCAAGAACAAGATATTTTTCAATCATCCTTGTCAGAAAAAGTAGTTCAATTCCCAGATGATCATCAGAAATCTTTCCCTTATATCTTGATTCCCATCCATAAGAATTATAAAACTCTATCACTTCTGATCTCTGCTTTTCAATAATAAGATAGTCCTTGCTCCTGTAAAATGACTCAAAGGGAGGAGCTGAAGGGTTTGAATTTTCAGCAAAAAGTGACTTATAATCATAAGACATCATTGCAATATTGCTGTTTTGATCTCCTACTGATTCATTCAACTGAGAGGCAGCTTTTATGAACCTAGGATTCAGGCTGGAGACGGGAAGACTTTTAAGTATCCCTTGTTTCCAGAAATCATTAATGCACTCCTGTTCAGGATCAAACATGATCATGGTACCTGCAAAGTACAGTAACATATTGTACCCTTTTAAAATATTGTGTTCTTGTCTTTCAGTTTCCATTATCATAAAATGCAGTTATCTAAATAAATGCTCTGGTTTCTATTGTTTAGGAAAAGATTATTATTTGAACAATATAACCTGATAAAGACAGGTTTTGTTCGAAACAAGACTAAAAAACCTTTTTACACAGTTTCGATCTTGGATCAATTGGAAAAGACAGATTCACGGAAATTTCAAAGATGTGATAAGCTATTTTGTATATCTATAGCTGAGAAGCTGATAGATTATTTTAGCGGCAATAAAATCGGGTGATTTATTTGTCTGATTGGGGCATAATTCAACTACATCGAAACCAACAACATTTTTATTACGGATTACATCTCTCAGAAAATGGATGAGTTCAATATATGCGGGGCCTCCCGGTTCGGGAGTGCCTGTCGATGGCATAATTGACGGATCAAAGACATCAAGGTCGATAGTAATATAGACGTTTTCTGTTAGCTTATCTATTGCTTTTATATACAGGTTCTTATTATAGTATAGTTCATGTGAATAGAAAATTCTGTCTTTATCTGCATACGGAACTTCATATACAGACATGCTTCTTATCCCAACCTGAACAATAGGTGCAAATTCCCGTGCCCTTGCCATGGCGCAGGCGTGATTAAATTTGGAACCTTCATATTCCTGACGAAGATCGGTATGCGCGTCGAGTTGAAGAACTGAAAGGTTATCAAAATACTCTGAAAAAGCTTTTATTGCTCCTATTGATACTGTATGATTCCCGCCGATAATTACAGGGAATTTATTTTCAGTAAGGAGATACAGTGTCTTATCATGTACTGCATTAACAAGTTTCTCAGGGGTATCTTTCTCAAGGATTGGTTCAAGCGTATGAATACCCGCTAAATGAGCTTCAGAAGCAGTTTCTACATCATAAAATTCAAGATTTGGAGATGCTTCAAGAATGGCATCAGGACCTTTATCGGCTCCTCTCATCCATGTACTGGTCTCATCGTAAGGAACAGGAACTATGATTATTTCCGAATCCTCATAATCATAAACCACTTCATCTCCACCGAAATTCATTTTTATTTAGTCTTAGCCGCAGGTTTTTTCTTTTTCTTTTCAGCAGCCTGAGTTGATTCTGCTTTTGTCTTTGTGACTTTTTCTGTTTTGGCAACAGGTTCTTCCTTAACCAGTAAATTCAGTTTATGAAGGAAGTTATACCAGAGGGCGACTTTTTTGATGTCGCTTGTATAAACTTTATCTTTTGAGTATTCAGGCAGGATCCCTTCAAACCAGCTTTTAAGTTTTTCAGTATCAACCTTCGAATCAATGGCTGGTCCCCCGTTTTCTTTTTCCTGGATCAGGTCAAAAACTTTGCTGAGTGGCACATCCTCTTTTTCAGTAAAGATTGCGATGTCTTCTAGAGAACTTACTTTGGCGGAGCCATAAGCGCTACTTCTTTTTTTTGTCTCAAGGTGTTCAACAATTATTGCATTTTTCCCCTGAGCAATAAATTTGAAAAGCCCTGTTTCACCTGAAATTGCCAGAATATCTTTTAAGATCATATCTTGTTTCTTTTTTTTACAAATTTAATCCTTGTATCCTAATGTGCGTTTTATTATTGATATTTTTTTAAAAATAGTGTTAAACCATATTTCTTTCCTTTTTTATCTTTTCATAAGCTTCGTTTACCTTCTTAAACTTTTCCTCAGCAGTTTTCCTGAAATCATCACCAAGATGATTTACTTTATCAGGATGATACTTCATTGCCATTCTCCGATAGGCTTTTTTCACATCATCATTTGTTGAAGAAGGTTCAATTTCAAGAATTTTATAGGAGGAGTCCGTTTCCGGAATAAACATATTTTTTATTGAGAGGAAATCAGCTGAAGCAACGCCCAGATAACCAGAGATCTTTTCTATAATATTTAGCTCAGATGTATCTATTCTTCCATCGGCAAGAGAAACGTTAAACAGCAGATGCAGCAGTTGTAAACGTGAAGAGTAGTCCATATTTCTGCCAATCTGCAAGCTTACATCTCTTACAGGTATTTCCTGTTTCAGAATGTCTTTTAGCATCAGAAGAGCTTGTTTAGCAGATTCCTTACCAAATTGGCTTACAAAAAACTGTTTAACGTAATCAAGTTCTGATTTTACTACCTTCCCATCGGCTTTCATTACAGCTGCAACGAGCACGAGCAGGCTCATCCCAAAATCGCCCTGTGTTGTTCCTATGCTCCTTGTTGTAGTTGTTGTCTGACCGGTAGCGCTATCCACCATTGATCCAACCAGAAAACCCAATAATCCACCTATTGGTCCGCCCATAACAAACCCAAGTCCCCCTCCAAGCCATTTTCCGAAAATCCCCATAGTTAAGTAGTTCTGTTAATTTAATTTTAAAATCTCTTCGTGAATTTTAAGGATAGCAGGTATGATCATATCATTTTCCGAATTATTAATTACATAGTCTGAAAGTTTGATCCTGGTTTCATCATCCATCTGATTACGCATCCTTTCCAAAACCTGTTCTCTTGTAAGATGACTTCTGCTTATAACTCTTTCAACTCTTTGCTCCATTGGTGCTATTATTGTAGCTATTTTGTCAACCATTTTTGAAGCGCCGCTCTCAAAGAGAATAGCTGCCTCCATAATTACATACGGAGAAGACTGCTTATCCTTCCATTTGATAAAATGATCAATAACCACAGGATGAATAAGAGAATTGACTTTTTCAAGAAGTGAATAGTCATTAAAAATAAGGAAAGCCAGCTCTTTGCGGTTAAGAGTTCCGCTTGCATAGAGATCTTTACCAGTTATAGAATTAATCCTCTTTATTATGCTATTATCTTTTTCCATTATTTCGCTGGCTATCATGTCAGCTGAGAAGACAGCTATTCCTAAAACAGTAAAGACTCTGCAAACAGATGTTTTTCCGCTGCCGATTCCTCCGGTAACACCAAGTTTAATATCTGTCTTATTGTCTTTTCTCATTCAGCATTTTAATAAGCACGCTCACTTTTTGAAGAGATTTCCGGTTTTCTTACCTGGCTCTGCCTTACTGGTTTTTGTAATTACCTTCTCAAAGCTAAAAAAAAGTGTATCAGGTTTGATTGCGGTAATTTCACAATCTGACCTTAGCTGTATTGTAAGGCTTTTTGCAAGACCTGATGTGAGAATGTAATAATTCAGGTTTTTGCTCCCGGGAACTTTTTTATAATTGACTTTAGAGATATCAATTGATAGTGGGGTACCAGGGCCGGTTACTTTGAGCTTCAATATTGAAAAGCCCTGGCCTTTCACATAAAGATTAAGTTTTTCGAATGCTTCTAAAGCTATAACATTATCCTTTGGAAGGTTTAAATAGCAAATAGGATATTTTACTTCGGCTTCGATTACTTTTCCTAGAGAGTTAATATACCAGAAAGCGAAAGAGAGAAGAAGGAAGAAAGCAAATACAAAAACATCTCTGTTGGTGACTCTTACTCCCTTTTTCGGTACAGTCTCATTCCTGATATCATTTTCTTCCTTCACAAAGTGTTTTATAAAGAAATTAAAGTTTATTCGTCAACTGAAGGATCTTTAAGAAGTGCACTCTTGTCGATTTTCAATTTAATATCCCCGCCAACATCAACAGTAACGTAGTTGTCTTTAACTTCGTATACTCTTCCATATATTCCACCTGTAGTAATAACTTTATCGCCTCTTTTCAGTGAAGATCTGTAGTTGTTCATATCTTTCTGCTTTTTCATTTGTGGTCTGATCATGAAAAAATAGAAAACAACAAAAACGAGGATTAGTGGCAGAAATGACAAAAGGGGATTAGTCTGACCGGCAGCTCCGCCTGGTTGACCCATCAAAAACAAATAAGCAAAATTAGTCATTGTTTCAAGTTTAAATTATTAATTATTAACTATTTAGTGTTCAAAGTTCAAGTTTTAAGGTTCAGGATTTTACTAAATTGGAAACTCCAATATGTCAATTGTTTGCTATTACTTCTGATACTATTTTAAGTAAAACAACCGGAATGGAAGCATTAGATTTGACGGTTATAGTTTTAGTCTGTATGCCATTTCTTCCTGAAGTGTCAAAAACAACTTCTATTGATCCTGTTTTTCCCGGAGAGATTGGTTTTGTATCATATTTCGGAACAGTACATCCGCAGGTTGTTGTCGCTGCAGTTAGAACGAGGTTAGCACTACCCTGGTTTACAAATGAAAATACATATGAGATCTTTTCTCCCTCACTTACTTTCCCAAAGTTATGCTCGTATTCAGCAAATACAATTTTGGCAGTTCCGGTATCATTTTTTTGCAAACCGGAATCAGCAGTACTATTCTTTTTGGAATTACCGCAACCCATTGCAAGTATTACCAGAATAACAATACATATACTAATTATTTTGTTCATAATTCTAATTCTTAGAACTTTTTTACTCCTGGTCAATCAATGTATCGCCAATCAGACCTCTGCCAAACTTGTTAATAAGTCCTTCGTCACGTATTTCTTTAACGATATTATCAAGAATTCCATTTACAAAGGTACTGCTTTTAGAGGTACAATAGTATTTGGCAATCTCAATATACTCGTTCAGAGTAACTTTAACTGGTATCTCAGGAAATTCAAGTACCTCAGTTACTGCAAGCTGCATCACAAGAATATCCATAAGGGCAATTCTGTCAACCTCCCAGTTAGTTGTATTTTTATCAATTAATTCTGAACATTTTTTAGAATTAAGAATGGCTTTTCTAAAAAGGATTTTTACAAATTCTTCGTCTTCTTCATTTTTATACAGAGGCATTAGCAGGTTGTTCTCCCCTGATTCAGTTTTAAATTTTTTCAGAGTTTTTTCAACCATCGAAGAAATATATTCCATATCGTCATTCCAAAAGATACTTTGTTCTTCCAGATTTGATTGAAGGTCCTCGGAATTTGCAAACAAATCAGTTATCAGTTTTATAAGGAATTTTTTATCAGCCTGATAATTATGAATTTCTGCTTGCATATATTCATCGTAAACATCCCAGGTAACCATCTTATTGTAGAGAAGTCGGGGAATATGCGAATAGTTGACCCATGAAAGTTTCTTTGAAGAAATATATTTGTTGAAAGCGGCATTTTTTCTAAGCTGGTTAATTACAAGATTATCTATGAACCATTTTTGTGGATTAAGATCCTCTTTTGTGGGCATTCTCTTTTGAAGAGCCTGATCAATTTTTTCGCTTGCAATATCGGCCACCTCAAGTACAAGCAGCAGCAGATAATGATACAAATCGTAAGTCTTACCAATGCTGAACATCAGTTCTGTTTCGGCCTGGGCAAGATTTCCATCCTCCCTGCGGTTAAAAGCATAAAGAGCCATCAGGGCTTTTATACGTAGTAATCTTCTACTTATCATTTATAAAGAACCTCGTAATTCCGCTGCAAAAATACACTTTTTACCTTACCTTCAAAACAACTATGCAAAATTAATAAAGCTGGTTTTGATTTGATAAAATAATTGTTACATTTGACAATACAAAACAAAACCCTAACACTAACGGACTTAGAAATGGAAGAAGAAGCCGCAATAAAGGAAGTCATAAACGGGCATGAAGAGAAATTTGTGAATGAAGAAATTTTCAGTAAGGTGGTACGTGCAGGAAAAAGAACATACTTTTTTGATGTAAAAGCTACTCGCAAAGATGATTATTATCTTACAATTACTGAGAGCAAGAAACGTTTAGGTAAAGAGGGTAAGGTATTTTACGAAAAACACAAGATTTTCCTTTATAAAGAAGATTTCGAAAAATTTGCAGAAGGATTGAAGGAAGCAGTAACTTACATAGATAACGGAAATTTTGTATTAACCCCTCCTGTTCAATCCCCCGTTGATGAATCCATAGATCAAAAGAGCCCTTTCACCAATGAGGAGTTCACAAATGTTGAATTTGAAGACCTCGGAAAGAAATAGCGGATATTTCTAAATGTCTGATTATATACTTCTTATATTAGGAATAATTCTGATGATTATTGGAATTATCGGTTGTCTGGTTCCTGTATTACCAGGCCCTCCACTAAGTTTTTTAGGATTATTGCTTCTCCATTTTAGTAGATTCGGATCAGGTACAGTAACTGTTCTAACAAATCCTGTTTTATACACTCTTGGAGTTATTGCGGTTATTGTAACTATAATGGATTATGTTGTTCCTGTATGGGGTACAAAAAAATTCGGTGGCTCTAAATATGGCACAAGGGGAGCTACAATTGGTTTGATAATAGGTTTTTTTCTTGGACCTCTGGGTATAATCTTAGGCCCTTTAATTGGCGCTTTTGTAGGGGAAATGATATTTAAAGACGATTTAGGATATGCTTTTAAAGCAGGCTTCGGCAGCCTCTTAGGGTTTTTAACAGGTGTCGGGCTAAAGCTTGCTGCTTCAATACTGATGACTTATTATTTCGTAAAGGAGTGGATTGCATAATGACGTAGGGCGCAGGGCACAAGGCAAATCCCTTCTTAGCTCCATGCTCTGTGCTCCGTGCTTTTAATCCCCCAGGGTAGCCACCATAACTGCCTTAATAGTATGCAGGCGGTTTTCAGCTTCGTCAAAAACGATTGAGTGCTTTGATTCAAAAACATCCTCGGTTACCTCCATTCCATCCAGACCAAATTTCCGGAATATTTCTTCTCCAACTTTTGTTTCACGATTATGAAATGCAGGCAGGCAATGCAGAAATTTCACATCTGGATTTCCTGTTTTTTCAATGATCTTCATATTTATCTGGAATGGCTTCAGGAGCCTGATTCTTTCTTCCCAGACTGAATCTGGTTCCCCCATTGAAACCCAAACGTCAGTATACAGAAAATCGGCACCTTTTACTGCTTCGTCAGTGTTTTCAGTAATAGTGATTTTAGCTCCTGTTTCCTTCGCAATAATCTGACATTTGGCTATCAGTTCTTGTGAAGGCTGATAATCCTTTGGAGCAGCTATCCTGAAATCTATTCCCATTTTTGCTGAACCTACCATTAAAGAATTCCCCATGTTGTAACGGGCATCACCAAGGTAGCAAAACTTCATCTTATTAAGTGGCTTATCTGAGTGCTCAATCATTGTTAGAAAATCGGCAAGTATCTGTGTAGGATGAAACTCATTTGTGAGTCCGTTCCATACCGGCACTCCTGCATGTTTTGCAAGCTCTTCAACGATCTCCTGCCCATATCCGCGATATTCAATCCCGTCAAACATTCCGCCCAGAACCCTTGCAGTATCCTTCATAGATTCTTTCTGCCCGATCTGTGATCCTGTTGGTCCGAGATAGGTAACGTGGGCTCCCTGATCATATGCGGCAACCTCAAAGGCACACCTGGTCCTGGTAGAGGCTTTCTCAAATATTAAGGCTATATTCTTACTTTTAAGATGCTGCTTTTCTGTGCCATTTTTCTTTTGTTTTTTCAATTCTGCAGACAGTTCAAGAAGGAATTTAATCTCGGCAGGGGTAAAATCAAGCAGCTTTAGAAAGTGACGGTTCTTTAGGTTGATAGACATTTTTTCAGATTTTATAATAATTGACAAAATTATAAAGATTAAAGACAAAAGATAAAAGTAAAATGATAAAAGTTAAAAAACAGTGTGTCTGGAACACTAAATTCACATTTTGCAAATTGCTGTTTTCGAAATTTTCTTTTAGGTTAAGTAACTCTTGTCTTGTGACTTTTGTCATTAATCTTTTTTATCTCCGATCATCCTCATATTCCATAGTAATCTTCGATCCATATTTCTTATCAGCCAATTTAAAAGCTTCAGTGATAACACTTTTGTGTCCGCCCTGTTTTATAAAATTCAGACATGCCTGTATCTTGGGTGCCATACTTCCCTTAGCAAATTGCCCATCATTAAGGTATTTCAATGTATCGGAATAGTTTAGAAATTCTTTTATCTCCTGATCAGGCTTTTTATAATTAATGTAAATATATGGCACATCTGTAAGAATGTAGAATTCATCGGCCCCAATCAGATTAGCTAATAGCGAAGAAGCAAGATCTTTATCAATGACTGCTTCAGCCGGGCGCACATCATTCTTTTCATCAATATATACCGGCACTCCTCCGCCACCGGCAGCAATTACTATATTCCCTTTCCTTGCCAGATCTTGTATGATTGATTTGTTTACCACATCTAAAGGAACCGGAGATGGCACAACCCGGCGATATCCACCCTGAGTTTTGACTTCTTCTTTAAAAATCCATCCTTTTTTTGAACCAAGCTCTTCAGCCTGTTCCCTTGTATAAATTTTCCCTACTCTTTTCTGTGGATCACTGAATGCCGGATCATTTATGTCAACCAGTACTTCAGTAACAATACAAATAACATTTTTATTAATTCCATGTTTATTAAGGACATTTTTAAACATCCTTTCAATCATATAGCCTATTCCTCCCTGAGAGTCTGCCACACAAATATCAAGTGGCATCTGAGCAATATTATATAATTGTTCTCCCGCATCATTTCTCATAAGAATATTCCCTACCTGGGGCCCGTTTCCATGCGTAATAACAAGATCGTAACCTTCGTTAATTAAGAAAATAAGGTTTTCCAGAGTTTCAGTTGTATTTTGTTCCTGTTCATCTATAGTGCCTAGCTGATCACCCCTTAAAAGTGCATTTCCGCCTAATGCAACAACTGCAAGTTTCTTTTCCATATTCTATGACAGCTTAATATTATAGCTTCGTAATTATCATTATGTAAGTCTGTTAGAGCTGTAATTTTTGTGTGATTATCTGGCAAAGCTACCATTTTCCGAAGAATAATTGTTATTAAAAGTGATGAATTGGCAGGTGATAAAAGTATGCTTAATAACATAAATAATATGATTTTGGTTATAATAATCATGTGTGAATATCTAAGTACAAAAAAAGTATTACATTTACATAGTACAATAACACCATATAAGTGAGATATAACTTAATTTTGTTCATTGCATTCATATTCGCAGTGGCAGGGCTTTCGTGTAAGAATAAAAGTGGAGGAAAGTACATAGATCAGGGTGAAATCCATTATAACATTGATTATATAGGGAGTATGGGAGCAATGCCAAAAGAAGCTTTGCCCAGAAACCTTGTTGTATCATTTAAAAAAGATAAGATTCTTTTTGAAATGTTGGGTTTGGGGAATTCAGGTATTCTCAACCTGTCTAATCCCGAAAAAGGTATATATGATACCTATTTCAGTCTGTTTACGTTTAAATATTTCTATGCTGCCAAACCAGGTGAAATGTATCCTGGTTTTGAAGCCATGGATGGGATTTCAATAAAAAAGACATCTAAAACGATGATTATTTGTGGCTTCAATTGTAAAAATGCTGAAGTAACGTTTCCTGCTGATCGAAACAAAATATATGATATCTGGTATACAAATGAGATAAATGTCAAGAATACAAATGCTTCAACCCCTTTCAGTCTGATTGATGGGGTATTATTGAATTTTTTCTTTTTCATGGGTAAGGCAGAAGTTCATTTTGAAGCAGAAACAGTGTATAAGAAGGATATACCTGATGAGATATTCAACAGACGAGAGAATTTCAAAAGAGTGACTAAGGAGAATTTCATGGCTTTTATAAATAAAATGAGAAGTCTTTAATCGTTTGAAATTTTAAAGTTTGAAGTTCAATGTTTATAGTTTAAAGCTTCAGGGTTTCGTATTCTTCTTACTGTAGTTCAGATATTTCCATTATTCCAATATTCCATTATTCCCATCATATATTAATAGGTGGAAGAAAATCATGAATTAGGATTTTGTGTCAAACGTAAATTTATTACCTTTGGATTGCGTTTAAAAAACTAAAAGGTTTTGTAATAATTTCAGATCTGGATGGATAAAGAGAAAGATAAAGATAAGGAGAAAGAAAAAGAAGAGGTTGGTAAAAAGACTACTAAAGCTGCAAAAAGTTCTGTAAAATCTAAATCCTTCTTTTCAGATGAGAGGATCAAATTTCTTGCCGGAATTCTGATAACAGGTTTCGCATTGTTTCTTCTTGTTGCATGCGTTTCATATCTTATTTGGTGGAAAGCTGATTTGAGTCAGGCAGATTCAGCTACTATCTCAGGGTCCGATATTGTTGTAAAAAACTGGGGTGGCAAGTTAGGTCATCTGATTGCTAAATACCTGATTACATTTGGCTTTGGATTCGGTGCTTTTTTTATTCCTCTTATTTTTGGGACCTTAGGCCTGTATCTCCTTAATTTTCCTAAAATCAAACCTGTAACTCTTATTGCAAAATTTGCTTTTGCTGCTATAATACTTTCTCTTATACTTGGTTTTGTCTTTCACTTTGCTAAGGATTATCTGGCAGGCGGTCCAGGTGGTGCTCAGGGATATTTTATAACGGGCTGGATGAATGCATTTATGGGTAAGATAGGAACAGGGGTTTTTATTACGTTTCTTACTATATCCTATCTCGTTTTTGCTTTAAAGGTCAAACCGCAGTCTTTTGGGTTAAGATTACCGGCTTTCCTGAAATTTAAAAAGAAAGAAAAGGAATCCGTACTGATTCCGGAAGAAACGACAAATGAAGAGCCGGATTTATCTGTTGAAGATGATGAATCAATTGATGACGATGAACCCGAATCAGAACAGGTTGCGTTTACTGTGAAAAATACTACCCTTAATATTGAACCTGATGATATTGAGGAAGAAGTTCCTGAAGTAATATCTGCCGGATCAATTATCAGGGACTTTGAGGATGACGGCCAGGTTAATCCTGTTAATGAAGAGGTTCCGATTCAGATAATCCGGCCAGATGCCGGCGATAACCTTTCCGAACAGGAAGTTGCAAAAATAATGGGAGATTACGACCCCCGTCTTGATCTGTCACGTTATAAATTTCCGCCGATTTCACTTCTTACAGAGCATAAATCTTCAACTGCTTTTGATAATAACGAGGTTTTCGAAAATAAGGAGAATATCATCAAAATGCTTGGCGACCATAAGATTGCAATAAAAAGTATCTCTGCAACAGTTGGTCCTACCGTAACTTTATATGAGATAGTACCTGAAAGAGGTGTAAGACTGGCACGCATCAAATCGCTTGAGGATGATATTGCCTTAAGCCTTTCAGCGCTTGGTATAAGAATCATTGCTCCTATGCCGGGCATGGGGACTGTTGGGATTGAGGTGCCGAATAAAAAGCCCGAAATGGTTTCAATGCGTTCCCTTATTACATCCAAGGCATTTCAGGAGTGT
>JANXXP010000027.1 GCA_025350595.1 Bacteroidota bacterium | reverse complement strand
GTTCATTTCCACTCGACCGGGGAACCATTGAACTTAAAGCTGTATGGCATGTTCGGAACGGTGATATAACCAGCGATAATCACCTGGTGGTAATCGATCCACGTTTATCAAAACGACTGGTAAACAAAAATCTGAGGTGGCTGCCAATGCGGCTGATCATGGCTTTTGTTCGCGAGCGCGGTAATGTGATCGATTACCAGGTCCCGATTTCAGGGAATTTGAGTGATCCTAAATTCCATTTGAGGGATGTTATATTTGATATACTAAAGAATATTTTCGTAAAACCGGTGACAACTGCTTACAGAATGGAAGTAAAAACCATTGAAACTCAGATCGAAAAATTTCTCTCAGTAAAGTGGGAATTGCGCAGTATTTCACCGGAACCATCCGAGGAAAAGTTTATTAAGCAAACAGTAGATTTTCTGGAGAAAAACCCCGAAGCTAAAATTAAAATTACTCCTCAGGTTTATACAAATAAAGAAAAAGAGTACATCCTGTTTTTTGAAGCGAAGAAGAAATATTTCCTTGCTTCAGTGAAAAAGAATTCTCAATCCCTGAGTAAAGAAGATTCAATCCAGGTCGAAAAAATGTCAGTCAAAGACTCCTTGTTTGTGCATTATTTAGATAAGCATATTAATGATCCGCTTGTTTTTACTATTCAGGAAAAATGCATGCGTTATATTGATTATCATATCGTTAACGCAAAGTTTAAAGAACTGAACAACGAAATGGATAATCCGGAACATGCTGACCCCCACCAGCATTAAAAATCCGTAATGATTTTCCATATGATTTGGAAAATGCCTTATGCCATTCCGGCAGATGTTGACCCCCTTGTTGTTTGAAAAGCAGATAATCTATTCCGGAGCATACTGACCCCCTGAATGAGGGAAGTATTATTCCGGAGCATGTTGACCCCTTTTTAAACAATTTTACGACAGATTTTGGTTCACTTTAGTGGTTTTTAATGATCACTAAATTAGGATGTGAATGGCCGGAAACCCAAAATCTATGAGTCAGATTAAACAATTATTACAACTTCACCAGCAAGGCAAGAGCATTAAATTCATTGCCCGCAGCCTGGCTATCAGTAAGAACACGGTAAAGGCATACCTGACGAAGGTATTATCTTCTGAGATAGATGTTCAGGCTTTATTGAAACTGGATGATCCCATTCTGGAAGGTGAATTTCATGCAGGAAATCCCGCATACAAAGATGAGCGGTACGAGCATTTTATAGGCAAGCTGGATTATTTTGCAAAAGAGCTGCATCGCAAAGGTGTCACCCGGATGTTGCTTTGGGAAGAATATCGGCAAGAATATCCGCAAGGATATGGCCATACCCAGTTCTCTTTTCACTTGTCTCAACAACTGGTAGCCCGTAAGCCATCCATGGTTCTACAGCATATTGTCGGCGAAAAACTCTTCATTGATTTTGCCGGAGCTAAACTCTCCTATGTTGACATACAAACCGGGCAGGTGATTTATTGCCAGGTATTTGTGGCCTGTTTGCCCTATTCGGATTATAGCTTTGCCCTGGCAGTGAGAAGCCAGTGCGTGGAAGATTTTATTTACGCCCTTGGTTGTTGCCTTCGAGAGTTTGGAGGTGTTCCCCAGGTGCTGGTACCGGATAATTTAAAGTCGGCCATTGTAAAAGCCAGCATCTACGAGCCTGATGTTAACCATGCTTTGGAAGATTTTGCCAATCATTATTCCACTACCGTAATCCCGGCTCGTGCCCGTAAACCCAAAGATAAAGCACTGGTAGAGAATCAGGTAAAAATGATTTATACCCGGGTATATGCCAAACTACGTAACCAGCAGTTCTTCGATCTGGTATCTCTCAACAAAGCTATCCGTGAAAAAATCAGGGACCATAACCAGACCCGGATGCAACAAAAGCCCTATTGCCGTGAAGAACGCTTCCTGGCTGATGAAAGGCATTTACTTGGACCGTTGCCGGAAGAATCTTTTGAACTGAAGTATTATCGGGAACTGAAAGTGGCTAAAAACAACCATATATACCTGACTCAGGACAAGCACTATTACAGTGTTCCTTACACATTTATCGGATCGAAGGTGAAAGTGATCTACACCCGTACCCTGGTGCGTATCTATGCCAAAGGCACGCAGATAGCACTTCATATCCGGGATTACCGGCAAGGAAAATACACCACAGATAAGGAGCATTTATGCTCCCACCACCAGCACTACCTGGACCGTAGTCCGCACTATTATTTACAGAAAGCCAACGAAAAATCAGAAACGCTTTATCACTTGATACAACTGGTTTTCGAACAGCAACGCCATCCGGAACAACTCTATAAAACCTGCGACGGATTGCTTTCCCTGCAACGCAAAACCGATCCGGACATCTTTCAGAAAGCCTGCCTGATGGCCATTGAGCACA
>JANXXP010000026.1 GCA_025350595.1 Bacteroidota bacterium | reverse complement strand
GGGAATTGAAATCCGGGAGTCTCTCCTGCAGCTTTAAATGATCCGGAATTTGTAATTTGGAGAAGGTTTTTAGACAACCTGTCCCGCTTCGGCGGGAGACTGCCGTTGGCGTTCATTGTACAAAACTCTACACCATTGCAGATCGCACCATGAAAGTTTTTCCTACCTTTGTTTGATAAGCGTAACTCAATGACAAAAGAAACTGCAATAAAACTATTTAACGAGAGACGAATACGTACTCAATGGAATGAAGACCAAGGGAAATGGTATTTTTCAATAGTAGACGTTGTAGGTGTACTTACAGAAAGTGAAAATCCCAATAATTATTGGAAAGTACTTAAAAACAGGCTTAAGAAAGAGGGAAGTGAGTTGGTTACAAATTGTAACCAACTGAAAATGGAATCCGCTGACGGCAAATTTTACAAAACCGACGTCGCTGATACTGAACAACTATTCCGTTTGATTCAAAGTATTCCATCACCGAAAGCAGAACCGTTTAAAATGTGGTTAGCTCAAGTCGGGCGAGAACGCATTGATGAAATCGAAGACCCCGAAATTGGTATCGACCGTTTGATGGAAACATACATGCGAAAAGGGTATACCAAAGAGTGGATAAATCAACAACTCAAAAGTATTGAAATTCGTAAGGAGCTTACTGACGAGTGGGAAAATAGAGGTGTTAAAAAAGGACAAGAATATGCAATTCTAACAGATGAAATAACCAAGGCGTGGAGCGGCTTCTCAACCAAACAGTACAAAGTTTTTAAAGAATTAAAAAAGGAAAACCTTCGCGACCACATGACTAATCTTGAATTGGTGTTGAATATGTTAGCAGAAGCCTCTACAACTGAAATATCAAAGAAAAAAGAACCTAAAACTTTTCACGAAAACAAAGTGGTTGCTCGAAAAGGTGGAAATGTGGCAAAAGCAGCACGTTTGCAACTAGAAAAAACAACTGGGAAAAATGTAGTGACAAAGTTAAATGCCAAGAATTTAGATAATCCTATGTTGAAACCTGGTAATGATGAAGAATAAACAACGAAACGCCAACACGCGGTCATAAAACATAGCGGTTTTAGTGCAATTGGCAAGTTCAGTCCCCGCTGGCAAGGTCAGTAACGGGGGATAAGTTCGCTGCCACGCAATCCGCTACGTTTCATACCGCCCAACGTTAGCCGCAACAGACGGTAAACGAGACACTTAGTTTAGAAGCCTAAACTCATGCAATAATGAAAAAACAATTTAAACATTTAATAATTTACTGTTTTCTAATCCTCTTTTTTTCTTGTTCCAAAAAAGATCCAGATAAAAATTATCCTTGTCTCCAAATCACCACAAGTTGGGAAAATTCTAATTATGTACTTCCCTATCCGATTGGAAAAAGCTATTATGTAAATCAAGCTAATTGTTCTGGATATGGACATAGTGGTTTTTGGAATCATGGTTATGATTTCACAATGCAAATAGGAACTATAATAACTGCTGCTCGGAGTGGAACAGTTGGATGGGCAAATGATGGATGTCCAGATGGCACTGTGAGCTGTACAAATCTAATTACTATAATTCATGAAGACGGGACTGTCGCGGTATATTCTCATTTGACTAATGGTGGAGTTCTAGTTAAATCTGGTGATTTGGTTGAAGTAGGTGATACTATTGGAAAATCTGGAAATACTGGAAATACAGGTGGTTTATCCAGAACATCTACTTTCGTTCCTTTACGAAGCTTGAAGTAACTGTTTACCCCCGCTTTATTGGACTCAGTATCAGAGAAATTACTTCGAAACTCTTTAACGAGATTTTTTGTTGTATCTAAAGCAACTTCTGCATAATTTATATTATTGTAACCTAAACCAAGTTCAGCTTTAATAGTTTCCAGTATTTGGTGCCACCAGGTTTCGTCAACTACATAAAGAGTTTGCTTGTCAAAATCAAATTCAAGGTCTGGTTTCCTTCTCTTATTTGCAACATGAAGCTTTCCGACCCTGATACCTTGATAGAATTCAAGAAAGGTGTGGTAATATGCTCCGGCTCCTCTTGTGTTATCCAGAAGTAATCGAATTTTACCATATATCTGTTCTTCGGGGATTATATCCGGATTATAATAATTCTTAAAAGTGGACGTATCCAGATGCTTTAAAGTTATGCGTAATCTGTCAAGGTGCAGTATACTGACGTACTCCTGAGAACCAGAACATATATTTTCTTTTTGAGTCAAGATTCATTTCTGTTATTTTTTCGTGTTATTTTCTTTTACAATATCCAGTGCTGCCCTGATTAAATTTCTCAATAACCTCGATACATCACGCTTCTCATTATTTGTAAATCCATTAAGGATTTGGTAGTCATCTTCTGACAAACGTAAGGTGATTACCTTCTTTAGTTTTTTTGAATTTATTTTTTCCATTGTATTACATCACTTTCTTTTAAATACTTTGATTGTAAAGTAAAAGTTGGTTTGAGTAAAAGAAAATCTTCTGCAACGTAATATTGTACTCACTTAGTAGCTTTATGTTTAGCTACGAACTTTGATTTAATATTCTTTCAGCCTTAATAAATAAAATACATGTAAACATTTCATTATATTATCATTTTGTAATACCTTTATGAAAAAGATACTATTCTTGGAAACCGGAAGAAATAAGAATTACTTGCTAACCTGGATTGAGAAGCAACAGTCATGGGGAAGATATGTTTTTAGCTTAGAGCAGGTTAAAAAAGATTTCCCAGACCTCTCTGAAGCGGCAATTATACTTTCTTTAGTAAGATTATCCCGGAAAACACGAATAGTCTCTATATACAAGGGTTTTTATCTGATTATACCACCAGAATACGCTGCAAGGGGCATTTTGCCACCAATTAACTTTATTGATGCCTTAATGACTTTTGTTGGTAAACCCTATTATGTTGCACTACTCAGTGCTGCAGCTTTGCACGGAGCTGCCCATCAGCAGCCACAGGAATTTTTTGTGGTTACTACAATAAAACAGATGACGACACAAAAAAAGGGTATAAAAATTAATTATATTACAAAAAGGGATATCCCATTTAATCTTTTAGAGAAAAGGAAAACGGAGTCGGGTTATGTGAATATTTCTTCCTCGGCATTGACAGCAGCCGATTTGATTTATTATAATAACCGTGTGGGTGGAATTAATCGTGTCTGTACAGTAATTAATGAATTATCAGAAGCTATAAAACCCGAAAATATTAATAAAGAATTGCTTGTGACAATTTCCATACCGACTATTCAGAGACTGGGATTTATTTTTGACAGAATAGTAAGCCAACAAGAATTAGCAGATAAACTGTATAGCGTTTCAAGAGACCTTAATAAATCTTTTTATAAACAGCCGTTAAAGGCTGGTGGTAAACGGGGAGGATTTGAAACTGATGAAAAATGGGGAATCATAATAAACACAACCATCGAAATTGACGAATGATTCCAATAAATGAAATAAGAGCGTGGAGTAATATTGTTCCCTGGATTAATGACGAGCAAATAGAGCAGGATTTAGTCATTTGCCGTTCACTGGTTGAAATATTTTCTGACAAATTGCTTGCTGAAAATCTTGCTTTTCGTGGAGGGACCGCCTTACACAAGTTATTTCTTCATCCACAACCAAGGTATTCAGAAGATATCGACCTGGTTCAGAAAAAAAGCGGTCCAATTAAAGAAGTTATCATCAGGTTACGAAAGGCATTATCATACATAAGTGAACCTGTAATCAAGCAAAAAGCGAACAATAACACACTCTTATTTCGCTTCAATTCTGAAAATACAACACCTATCCCGCTTCGGTTAAAGGTTGAAATAAATTGCAGGGAGCATTTTACTGTATTCGGTTTCAAAGATGTTGCCTTTTCTATCGACACAAAATGGTTCAAGGGAGAGACCAACATTCAGACATATGAATTGGAAGAATTGCTGGGTACAAAACTCAGAGCATTGTACCAAAGGAAGAAAGGTCGTGATTTATTTGATTTATATAAAGCTATAACAGTAGCCAAACCGGATACAGATAAAATCATTGCATGTTATCATGAATATATGAAGTTTGTTGTGAGTAAGAGTCCAACGAGAAAACAGTTTCTACTTAATATGGATGCCAAGTTATTAGACGATGATTTCATTAACGATACTTCATTTTTATTAAGGACAACTGAAAAATATAATCCTAATGAAGCGTTTGAATTAGTTAAAAAGGTAATTCTTGAAAAATTGTAATCATGAGAATCAAAACTTATTAGAATTTAGACTCAATAAACCTGTAAGCGTGGTTAATACTTATATGATGCTATCAACAAATTTGCTGTGATACCACTGTCAAATTGCACAAGTTATTGATTTTAATGCCAATTGTTTATTTTCATTAAGATACATTTAGACAAGTTTGGAGGGTTTTTCAAAGGAACATTTATTAATACAATTTACTATGCTAAGTGCAGAATTAATAAAAGAAATGGTTTCGCTGTGCGAATTGTTCGCTAATGGACAAAGTTCAGGGACGATAACAAAAGAAACGTATACAGATAAATTTAAGAAGCCCTATCTGGAACCTTTTGAAAAGAAGTTCTCCAAGTCTCCGAATCTTCTAATCCAAGATGAGTTAAAAATATTTTATGACTTACATATTAAGCATATTGATAAAAAACTTCTCATTAAAAATTTTGGATATTGGGGTAATAATATCTACAGCTATGTGTGGACATGTATATATTATGATTTTGACAAAGAAACTTTACCCGCAAGCTACTCACCCCAACTTTATATTTTAGTAAATAAAATGGGTATTAAATTCGGCTTTTGCTACGGGCATCAAGTATCCGAAAATGATAAAATGGTTAAAGTATCCGAAAATAAACGGGCGCAAGAAGAACTGAGAAAATTAATTAAAACACCTGATAAGACCTCATTTTTCAATTCATCTGCTACTGATATTACGGCTAGACCTGAGGTATTGTTTGGACCAGAAGAACAAATTTTAGCAAATAATGTTAGTGATTTGCTCAATAATTGGACAAACAAAAGTCTTCTAATTAAAGAATTTAAGAAGTCTGAAATTCCAATAAATATTTCTGAAAATATTCAAAGTACCTTGCTTATAATGAAAGATTTTTATTTAAGTCTTTTACCGATAAAAATTGAGACAAACACAAAGAATACTCGACCTTCTGAAAATTTTAACGTCAAACAATTCTATCAGATTGCTTCTGAGGTCGGCTTGATTTATTCGAATAAACTTATAGCAAGATTAGTTGCTTCACTTTGCACAAAACAATTTGTAATACTTTCAGGTCTTTCCGGTTCTGGTAAAACAAAACTGGCTCAGGCATTTGCAAAATGGATATGCAATGATGAGGACCAGTATTGCATTGTACCTGTTGGTGCCGACTGGACAAATCGGGAACCATTGCTAGGGTACCCCAATGCATTGAAACCTGAAGAATATATTAAACCCGATAACGGAGTACTGAACCTTATTATTAAAGCAAATAACAATCCGGATTTACCTTATTTTCTGATTTTGGATGAAATGAATCTTAGTCATGTAGAACGTTATTTTGCTGACTTTTTAAGCGTTATGGAATCCGGAGAGGAGATTTCACTTTTTGCGGAGGATGAAGTACATAACGGAGTCCCTGCAAAATTGAGATTGACGTCAAACCTATTCATAATTGGCACTGTTAATATTGATGAAACAACTTACATGTTTAGCCCCAAAGTGCTCGACCGGGCAAATGCCATAGAATTCAGAGTCAAGAAGGAAGAAATTGCACAATACCTTAATGAGAAGAAGTACCTTAAAATGTCTGAACTAAATGCTAAGGGTGCTTCGATGGCAAAAAGCTTTCTGGAAATAACCCGGAATAAAAACTTTGAGAAGAATGATTTGACAGTTGTTAACAAAACTCTTGTCAACTTTTTCGAACACCTTAAGAAAACCGGTGCAGAGTTCGGATACCGAAGTGCTTCGGAAATACATAGATTAATAAATCAGTTGTCAGAAATTGACTCAACAATAACTGAGGATGAAAAAGTTGATATTGCAATCATGCAGAAATTATTACCCAAGCTACATGGTTCTCGCAGAAAACTGTGTCCGGTTTTAATTACTCTAGGTGGCTTCTGTGTTACCGACCAAATCAAAAATATTGAGAAAGAGGTATTCGAAGCGGATGGGTTTGAATTCAATTCAGTAGCCAAGGTCAAATATCCGATATCGCTCGAAAAAATTACCCGTATGTATAAAGGTGCTGTTGATAATGGCTTTGCCAGCTATGCTGAAGCTTAGAACATGGAAAGTTTGCAATCGATATCTATAGACTTAAATCATATTGAAAATGGTTTAAAGCTATTTATTGACGCACGAAAAGAGGATACTCTGTTTGCTTCTGAGGATGCATTTGAGAATAGTGAAGCTAGCTATCAGTTAATTGAGGGTTCCTTTTATGATTTTGAATTTAATAGCGAGTATTATTCCCTCCACGAAGTTAACACCGTTCTTACTCATAAAAGAAAAAAATTCCTTGGAACGATTGCTCCAAACATTTATGTTGGAACGCTATCTATTCCTGTTACTAAGGATGATATTGAAGTAGGACTTATAGAACTTGAAGTACAATCGATAAAATCAAGCTACCGAAATGATTACCGTGATATGCTTGAACTGATTACTGAAAAGTGTACTGACTTGTTATTGCAGGCAAATTCTCCGGTTTCTCATCATTTTGAAACAGATTATGCAAGAGATAGTAATCAGGAAGCCCGATATCAAAAATTTGCCTTTATTAAATCTGTTCTTGAAACTGAAGAATTCACTGAATCCATCCATCGAATAGTTTCTTCTCCGGTTACACAATGGAAAGAGACAGTTGAATTAAAGGATATCCGAAATATCAGAAGATTCAGAAATTCTAACATCAAAGAAATCGTTACCAGTAGAAACCGGACCAGGTTGCCGGATGAACACTTTTTACGTTCATATGGATTAAAATCTCTGCCAGAAAAAATAACATCACTACGAAAAACAGAGACTATTGATACTCCAGAAAACAGGTTTATTAAACACGCATTGGAGGTATTTCTTAAATTCTGTTCAGATATTCACAATGCTTCTGAAGCCGGGAGTAAATTAAATAATGAATCCGGTATATTAATAAGGGGACTGGAATCTCATTTACATCACTCTGTATTTAAAGAAATTTCAAGACCTAGTACCTTAAAAATCAGCAGTCCGGTACTTCAACGGAAAGAAGGTTACAGAGAAATTCTTCGTGTTTGGCTGATGTTTGATTTAGCTGCAAAGCTTGTCTGGAAAGGCGGAGAAGATGTATATAGTGGTGGGAAAAAAGACATAGCAGTTCTATATGAATATTGGTTATTCTTTAAATTACTTGAATTGTTCCAATCTATATTTGAAATAGAACCCAAAGATATCTCAGAACTAATACAGCCGACAAATAATGGTCTGAACCTCCAGATTAAACAAGGAAATCACACAGCATTAAAAGGTATTTATGACTCCGGAAAGAGAAAACTAAATGTCAAATTTAATTACAATCGTTCCTTTAGTGGTCGAAAAGCATATCCTGCTTCCGGAAGTTGGTCAGCCACAATGCGCCCTGATTACACATTGTCATTTTGGTCTTATGGTATAAGTGAAAATGAAGCTGAGAAGGAGGAACTGATTGTACACATGCATTTTGATGCGAAATATAAAATTGCAAATCTGGATGAAATTCTAAAACAGAAAGCGGAGGAAGATGTAAAATCCGAAATGGATACTGAAAAGGCAGAAAATCGGAAAGGTATTTATAAGAATGCAGATTTGCTGAAAATGCACGCCTATAAGGATGCAATTAGAAGAACCGGAGGAGCATATGTGCTTTATCCGGGAGATAAATCGCTAAGACAAAAAGGATTTCACGAAATTATTCCTGGGTTGGGTGCCTTTCCTGTTCGTCCATCCAAAACTGATAGTGGTATAAATGAACTTAAAACATTTATATATGAAGTTCTGGACCACTTTATTAATCGTGCCTCACAGAGAGAAAAACTTGCATACAGAATATATGATATACATAAGAATGCAAAACCAAACGAGCTTAAAGAAGTGATTCCTGAAGCATATGGTGAGAACAGAGCATTAATTCCTGATGATACATATGTACTGGTTGGTTATTGTAAAGATGAGGTTAGACATGCCTGGTACATGGAAAAAGGTCTTTACAATTTCAGAATGGATGACGATAAGGGTTCATTGATTTTGGATAATTCCGTAACAAATTCCAGATACCTTCTGCTTCGTAGAAAAGATAAGGGAACGGCAAGTGAATTATTTAAGATTGTAAGTAAGGGTCCCAAAGTATACTCAAAGGAAAAATTAGAACTTTTGGGTTATCCTTCTCCCAAAAACGATTATTACCTGATTATAGAAATTGAGAAGCTTAATCCGGATGATTTTGGTAATTCGGAATGGGATTTCAAACAATTAACTCAGTACAAAAAATTAAAAGAAACGTGCAAAGATGTTTACAAGCTTCCCGGAATACCTTTTACTGTCACAATGACTGAACTAATGAGAACAAATGTTAAATGACAAATTAATTGTTCATTGTAGAACGACTGGTATTAAAAAAGTAAAAGGCAATAATTTACTAATAGAAATAATAAAACCCTGCCATTTCTGACAGGGTTTTTCCTTTGCGGTACAAAAAAGTACAAAATATTTGTAACTTATTGACTTTCAGTACCTAAAAGTCGGGGTGAGAAGACTCGAACTTCCGGCCCCTACGTCCCGAACGTAGTACGCTACCAACTGCGCCACACCCCGAAAAAAACATCTACCAACGGAGTTTACCACGCTCTGCGTGGCCACACCCCGAAAAAACAACTACCAACGGAGTTTACCACGCTCTGCGTGGCCACACCCCGAAAAAAACATCTACCAACGGAGTTTACCACGCTCTGCGTGGCCACACCCCGCTTCGACCTCCGTAGCTTAAGCGAAGGAGGTCTATTCAAGCCAACGAAGAAATATTGACAGGATTGCAAAAATAACAAATTTTTAGAATCATCTTGCACTCTTTACGATTTGTTAAGTTATCTATTTTGTTCATATTTAATCTTTCTTAATATTTTTTTTAACTTAACACCCTATTTAACAATAAAACTATGTCTGAAAATTCCCGGATTTCTTCAATAGATATAATGCGTGGACTAACCCTCGTCCTGATGCTGTTTGTCAATGATCTCTATATGCCTGGAGTACCATCATGGCTTGGCCACAGAGCTGCAAATTTCGATGGGATGGGGCTTGCCGACTGGGTATTTCCGGGATTCATGTTTATGGTGGGGATGGCTATCCCATTTTCAATCGGCAACAGGATATCAAAAGGTCAGGATAATGTGGCAATTTCCAAACATATTTTCGGCAGGACACTCTCATTGCTTATAATAGGTGTTCTCATGCTGAATTCCGAAAGATTAAATCCGGAATTAACTGGCATAAGTAAAAACCTATGGGCGATACTTATGTACACTGGAGTTTTCCTTATCTGGAATAACTATAAAGAAAAAGATAATAACTTCTTCACTATTATCAGCTTAAAGCTGCTGGGTGCAATAATTCTGGTAGGACTTATATTTAAATTCCGGTCAGGAGAGATGGCGAATAACGGGTCTCTGATAACAAGCTGGTGGGGAATCCTGGGCCTGATCGGATGGGGATACCTCGTTTCAGCATTCATTTACCTTGCCTTCCGCGACAGTATCATATACACAGTGCTTTCCTTCTTGTTCTTTCTATTCTTAAACATCCTGTCAAAGCTTGGTATTCTGAGCTTTCTCAACTTTATGAAACCGGTCTTTGGAGTAATCATTGAAGGGAATGTTCCTCTTATTGTCCTGGCAGGGCTCCTTACTACGCTTATTCTGAAAAAATATTCAAAAAATGATTACCTGAAGACAATCGCTATTATCAGCTTAATAGGAATTCTTAGCATCATCGCAGGTTTTTTCCTTCGTAAATGGTTCATCATCTCAAAGATACAAGCAACACCAAGCTGGGGATTAATATGCAATGGTATCAGCACGCTTCTTTTTGCTTTTCTATACTGGATTATAGATATAAAGAACCATAATAAGTGGGGCTTCTTCCTAAAACCTGCCGGTGAAAACTCTCTCACCACCTATCTGGCTCCGGATATCATTTATTATCTGATCTGGAGTACCGGCATTCCAATACTGATCTATAAACACTCCGGAGTACCAATTATAGTGATCGCAGGTTCAATATTATGGGCTTTGCTAATGGTTGGATTGACAGCGCTGCTGGTACGATTTAATATAAAGCTCCGGCTATAATTTACCTGTTGGTTGAATAAAGAATATTCATTTATTCTCGCAAAGACGCTAAGGCGATAAGAAAAATTAAACTTAGCCTTCGAATGTTCAAATGTTCTATTGTTCAGTTGTTCTACTATTCTATTGTTCTATTTCATATTTTTAACGTAATTCCTGCTCATTGAGTAAGGATAAGCTTCTTCTTTGGTACCTCTCCTTTTTTCAGGTTCCGATCCCATCTGAAAAACAAGAGTACCTCCTTTTATGAGTTGGGAATGTTTTATATAATTCTTATCCAGTACTCCTCCATTGAGTTTAATATTCTGAACATAGATATTTTCTTTATTGTTTTCCGGGGCTCTGATCACAAGTTTTTTCCCATTTTCAAAATTCAGGGTCACCTTTGTGAATAATGGGGAACCGAATACATATTCATCAGTTCCGGGAGTTACCGGATAAAATCCAATCGCAGAGAATACATACCATGCTGATGTCTGACCATTATCTTCGTCACCGCAATATCCGTCAGGTGTGTAATTATAAAGTTTATCAAGAACATCACGAACATGGTATTGGGTTTTCCATGGAGCTCCGGCATAGTTATAGAGATAAATCATGTGCTGAATAGGCTGATTGCCATGTGCATAGTTTCCCATATTGGAAATCTGCATCTCTCTTATCTCGTGAATAACCTGACCATAATATGAATAGTCAAAAATTGGAGGCACTTCAAAAACAGAATCAAGTTTAGCAATGAAATTTTCCTTCCCTCCCATCAGATTAATAAGTCCGTCAACATCCTGGAAAACACTCCAGGTGTAGTGCCAGCTGTTGCCTTCTGTGAAAGCATCACCCCATTTATATGGACTGAAAGGGGACTGGAACTTGCCATCAAGATTACGGCCGCGCATCAATTTTCTTCCATCATCGAAAACATTTTTATAGTTCATTGCCCTTTTTGCATAAAGGTTAATCTCCGGCTGTGGTTTATTCAATGTTTTCGCAAGCTGCCATATACAAAAATCGGCGTAAGCATACTCAAGAGTCCTTGCAGCATTTTCATTAATGCCAACATTATAAGGAACATATCCAAGATCATTATAGTAATTTGCACCAGTCCTGCCAACTGATGATAAAGGACCAGGACCATTTGTATTTTTAATTATAGCCTGATACAATGTTTCAATATCATATCCCCTTATACCTTTATTATATGAATCTGAAATAAGAGATGCTGAATTTGAACCAATCATGCAGTCGCGATGGCCCGGACTTGCCCATTCAGGCAACCAACCGCTCTCTTTGTATGTATTGACCAATCCTTCCATGATATGACTGTTGATATCAGGATACATCAGAGTAGAAAAAGGGAAAAGAGCTCTGAAAGTGTCCCAGAAACCGTTATCCGTAAACATGTAACCCGGAAGAACTTCACCATTATAAGGACTATAATGAACAATCTCATTTTTGGCATTTATCTCGAAGAACTGCCTGGGGAATAAGATCATTCGATAAAGGCAGGAATAGAATGTCCTCTGCTGATCCATGGTTCCTCCTTCAACTTCAATTCGGTTCAATTGCTTATTCCAGGAAGCCTTCCCTTCCTTTTTTAACGTCTCAAAATCTTTCCCCTCAGTTTCTCGGGTAAGATTAAGCAAAGCCTGTTCCTGACTGATGAAGGAGGATGCAATCCTGACATTTATCTTCTCTCCTCTTTTGGTTTTAAATCCAAGAACAGCCCCAACATGTCCACTTTCTGCTTCATTATCCAAGGTTAATGTATCGCCATGCCATGTATGAGTTGAAAGGAAATCTTTATCAAAGACTGCCACAAAATAATTGTGAAAATTAGCAGGTACTCCTCCGCTGTTATTGCGACAATAACCAATTATTTTACGCTCAGAAGGAATTACCTTCACCATTGACCCTTTGTTGAAACCATCTAAAAGAATAAAAGAGGAATCATTTTCAGGAAATGTAAAACGGAAAATTGCGGCCCTTTCTGTGGGAGTTATCTCCGCAGTAACATCATAATCTGCAAGATAAACACTATAATAATAAGGTTTTACTACTTCTGCTTTATGAGAGAACCATGATGCTCTTTCAGTTTCCTTAATTTTAATTTTTCCTGTAAGAGGCATTAATGAAAAAGCTGCATAATCGTTAATCCATGGACTTGGCTGATGGGTTTGTTTTATTCCCATAATTTTATTGTCATTATAGGTATAACACCAGCCATTACCCATTGGGCGGGTTTGTGGCGTCCAGAAATTCATTCCCCAGGGCATAGCTATTGCAGGATAAGTATTCCCGTTTGAAAGTTTATATTCCGACTGAGTTCCCATCAGAGGGTTTACAAGATCGGCAGGATCTTTCTCAGATTTCCCTGTGCTGTTATTAATAAGAATACCGATTATAACAACTGCAACTGTTGCCATTCCGACAATAAATCTCCTTTTCGATGTCCCGGAAAGAAATCTGCCAATACCCTTGTTTGCATTATCTTCAAAGTTCATATCTCAATTTATGTTACCAAACTTTTAAATCATCAACCTTTTTAAATACAATTTCCGGTGTCAACCAATTCATACATGCAAAATCGCCCCTTCTGCATTCTCCTTTTCCATAAACTGTACAAGGGCGGCATGTCAGATCGACAATCGGAATACTGACAGAATAGTCTCCGGGCTGCATCCATGCACCAAAACCGCATAATGGATCGGTCCCTCCCCATATCGAAATGACTTTTGTTCCAACCATCGCTGCCATATGCATATTTGAAGAGTCCATGGCTATCATCAGATCAAGCTTGCTCATCAGGGCAAGCTCCTCATCAAGACTCAATTTTCCAACAATGTTAAAAGAACCCGGGATTCTTGACTGAAAAGCAGTCAGCCTCTCCATTTCTTCAAAACCTCCAAAAAGCCAGAACTTTGTTTTGTGTTTTTCTGATATCATCCCAAGGAGTCTTATCATGTATTCCTCCGGCCAAATTTTCAGTTTATGTTTAGCATATGGCGCCACTCCAATTTTTAATTCACCGGGAGTGTCAGTCATCGAAACTGCTCTTTTAAGCGCTTCCGGGGAGGGAAAAACCCAAGGCCCTTCAGTCATAATCAGGGGGAACCCGGCTTCAGCAAAAACATCACAATATCTCTCAACCGAATGTTTAATTGGGGTCTTAATTTTACCGTTTATGACAGATCTCTTTTCACTTCTTCCTTTCTCTATTACTGAAACCGGCACTCCTGATAATCGGAACAACCATCTGAGGAATTTAGACCTCAGAACATTATGCAGGTCAATTATATAGTCAATTTTACCTGTTTTCCTGATGTCCCTGAAAAGACGAAGGATACCCAGGAATCCTTTATGCTGCTTTTTTAATTCAGGGGTGAAAATACTCAAACTGTTGCCGGAAGTGAAAAAAGGTTTAAAAACTGACCGTGTAAGCAGAAGCAATTCAATTTCAGGATATTGCAGTCTAAAAGCTTTTAATACAGGTGAAACCATTGCTACATCACCCATGGCTGATGTTCTGATAATAAGCAGACGCATCTTAGTATTTTTCGTACGATTTTTCCTCAATTAATCCGGAAGAGGTCTTAATATTTATTTCTCTCTTTATTTCTGATCGTTTGTCATTCTTGATATATACTGCCCTGGCAGTGGCAATAAAATCCTTTCCAAAGTCTTTACTTCTTTCAAGATCACGAATACGGTCTTCGATATCCCACAATTCGCAGTTTACTTCGTATAGTGATGCATATAATGGATCAGATGTACTTAATATTGAAGAACAACCTGTTACAAGTTCGTCATATTCTTTTTGCAGGTTCTTAAGTTTAGCCTTGTCTTTAATCCTTTCCAGTTTTATCTGGATAATAGTGAGTTTATCTATAATCTCACCATTTGAGACTTCTATTTTCATGTTTAGTTTTATTATAATTCAAAAGTAACATCTTTTAAATCCATTAACCGCAAAGGTCTCAAAGATTTTGCGCAAAGATCTCAAAGGAAGGTTTAGACAATCCCATTAATAAGGCGTATATTATTAATCTACATGATGATACGGGTATTAGCCCACCTTCAGGAGGGATGGGGGCTTAATAGGGATCAACATCAATAGCAATCCTGAGTGACGATGCCCCTTTCTCTTTTTCAAGCCGTTCAATTGCTTTAATGATAAGTTGTTTAGCTTTTGCAGGAGGCTTTTCCCGTTCAATTTTTATCAGAATTGTTTTGATATACCATAACTGAACCTGAGAGATAACAGGGGATTCCGGACCAAGAACCCTCTTCCCAAATATCTCTTTCAGCTCGTGTCCAAGGAAATCAGAATAATAATTCAATAATGCCTTCTCTTTGTGCTTAATACTTATCCTCACCATCCTGCAGAACGGAGGATAGTTGAAGGTCATCCTTTCATCGACCTGCATTCTGAACATACTTACATAGTCGTGCCTGAGAACCATTCTTACAATTTTGTTAGCAGGATCTGATGTCTGAATAACCACCTTTCCTTGTTTTTGTCTCCGTCCGGCTCTACCGCTTACCTGTTCCATGAGCTGAAAACTTCTTTCGTGTGCTCTGAAATCAGGATAGTTCAACAGGTTATCGGCATTCAAAACACCTACAACAGTGAGATTTTCAAAGTCAAGCCCTTTAGAAATCATTTGAGTCCCGATAAGTATATCGATACGTCTTTCTTCAAATGACCTGATTATCTTATTGAAAGAGTTTTTATTTCTGGTAGTATCCTGGTCCATTCTTGCAACACGAGCATCAGGGAACACTATCTTTATCTCATCTTCAATTTTCTCTGTACCAAATCCTCTGGTGACCATCCCGGTTGAGTGGCAGCTTTCGCATTTTGTCGGCATGTCGGAAGTATGTCCGCAATAGTGACAGACCAGCTTACCAATACCTTTGTGGTATGTCATATTAACTGCACATTGAAAACAAACAGGTATCCATCCGCATTCGGGGCATTCAATATATGGCGAGAACCCTCTCCTGTTCTGAAACAGAATAATCTGTTCTTCTTTACCAAGGGCATCATCAATTGCATGTAACAATTCAGGGGTAAAATGCGAGACCATTTGTTTCTTCCGGTAAGCTTCTCTGGTGTTGGCAATTATTATATCTGGTAACTTAATTAGTCCAAACCTTTCGTTCAATTCAGTCAGCCCGTACTTCCCGTTTATAGTGTTATTATAACTCTCAATAGAAGGAGAAGCTGAGCCCAGAATGGTTTTTGCATTATGAAGCGCTGCAAGCATGATAGCAGAATCCCGTGCATGATATCGTGGTGCCGGATCGTGCTGTTTATACGACCCGTCATGCTCTTCATCAACAATTATCAAACCCAGGCTACTGAATGGAAGAAACAGAGAGGACCTTACTCCCAGAATCAGACGATAACCATTCAGAGGATCTTCATCTGCCACTCTTTTCCATATTTCAACTTTTTCAGGGTCGCTGAATCGTGAGTGGTATACTCCTGTCACTGCCCCGAAATGCTTTTTAAGCCGTAATATTATCTGAGTTGTGAGGGCTATTTCAGGTAACATATAAAGAACCTGTTTCCCCTTTTTTAACTGTTCATCAATAAGGTGTATATAAATCTCTGTTTTTCCGCTGGAAGTTACTCCATGCAGTAAAACTATATCCTTCTCAATTAATTGTTTTTTAATTGAATGGTAAGCAACTGCCTGAGCCGGACTAAGTTCTTTAACAGGATCTTTGTAACTTTCAGATTCTGTTAGTCTGGTAACAGAAAGTGATTTTGAAGATAATATCCCTTTACCTGTGAGGGCTTCAATAATACCGACAGATGCTCCTGAATCTTTAAGCAGCAGCAGCTTACTAACAGGGTTTTTTTCTGACCCGGAAGTGTATCCTGTTAATCTTATGAGAGAAGATAAAACATCCTGTTGTTTTGGCGCCTTTTTAAGTTTATCCAGAATTTCATTTAATTCATTGTCAGAAAAATCTCTGGCGAGTTCAATAAAAGTTTCAAATCGCGGTTTATAGTTATTAAGGCATTCCTCTGAAGGCAAAGCGGCTTTCATCACCTCCCCTTCTGTACATAAATAGTATTCTGATATCCATAGCCACAGTTTTAGTTGTGTTTCGTTTATTACCGGGATCGAATCAAGTACATTTAAAATTGATTTTACATTTTTAAAATCCGGGGGGATATCATGTATTTTGCAGACAATTCCGGAATAGAGGTTTCTTCCGCCAAATGGAACCGTAACTCTAACTCCTGGTCTGATTGTATGCGGAATGTCAGAAGGAATCATATAGGTGAATCTTCCCCTTACTGCGAGAGGCAAAATAATATCAGCGAAAAGGGTATTTATCATCTGCTAAGCAGAATGCAAAGTAAGAATAATTTCTGACCCCTCAATCTGACTTCATAAAGCTTGACATAACTGTAATCAGGTGGTCTTTTCTTATTGGCTTAATAAGACAGGCGTCGCAGCCTGCTTCAAGAATGATATCTTTATCATCTTCAAAAATAAAAGCTGTCTGTGCAATTATTGGCAGATTCTTTCTGATTTTTCTGATCTCTTTTGCTGTTTCAATGCCATTCATTTCAGGCATCTGCATATCAAGAAGGACAACATCAATGTCCGTAGTTTTCTTAATTGTCTCAATAGCTTCAATACCTGATCGTCCAGTAATTGTGGTGATTCCGGTATCAAGTAATATTCTGTTCAGATAAATGAGTACATCCTTATTGTCATCTACAAGCAGGCACTTTTTTGAGCTCCAATTAATAGTTGTAAAAGGATCTGCAGTGAGTGGGGGTTTTATTTTAATTTTTTTGCTCCCGGCAGGTCTGTAAGGAATTGAAAAGCTGAATTCTGATCCTACACCTTTCTCAGATGTTACAAAAATTTTTCCTCCCATTCTTTCTACAACTTCCTTAGCGAGAGTGAGGCCAATTCCTAATCCTTCAAATGGCCTGTGATGTCCATCAATTTCCTGCCTGAATTCCTCAAATATGTATCCAAGGTTTTCCTTGTTTATCCCAATCCCGGTATCTCTGATTTTAAAAATAATATTGTTGTTTTCAATAAGATATGAAAGCTCAACAGATCCATCAAGTGTAAACTTAACAGCATTGTCCATGAGATGATTCAATACCCTCTTGAGCCATATCCTGTCAGTAAAAATAAGATCTCCATTTTCTTCAAAAAGATTTTTAATATTAAGAATGATAGATTTTTCATTGCGTTTGATTACCTGCCTGGCTTCCTCAATTATCTCATTTACTATTGAGGTCAGGGAGGTTTCTTCATATGTTATTTCTATTTGGGAGCTCTCAAGACGCGACAGGTCAATTATATCGCCGATTATCTGAAGTAATTTTTCGCTGTTATGGTTAATCTGTTCAATATATTCCTTCCTGACTTCTTTTGTAATATCATCACTTAAAAGAAGATTCGAGAAGCCTACCACACTATTTAGCGGAGTTCGAATCTCGTGTGAGATATTAGCGAGAAAACTTGATTTAAGTCGGCTGCTTGCATCAGCATCAAAGTTAGCCTTTACCAGGTCTTCATTATCCGACTTCATTCTGGTTATATCCCGTGAAATTGTCAAAGAACCAAGAACGTCACCATTATCATTCCTTACAGTTACCGATCTTGTCGATAATCTTACGAAATGTCCTTCATTATGCCGTAGTCTGATTTCGGTTTCATAAAACCCGTTATTAACAAGTGACTGCACTCTTTTAATCTGATAATCAACATCATCGGGATATAAAAGATCCTTATGATCAATATGCAAATAAGAATCCTTTTCCAATCCAATCATTGAATAGAAGGCAGAATTTGCATATTTCAGATTCCAGTCCCTATCGTAGAATGAGATACCATCTTTCGCTGATTGAACAAGCATCTCATAAAATTTATCTGACTCATAATGCTCCTTAGTCCGTATTACCGTTTGAATAGTCTGTTCGTTATTCGTTCTTTGAAGTTCGAGATTAATATCAAGGGTCTGTTTGTTTTTTTCCTGAAGTTCAATGTTAACTTTTTTAAGCTTAACTGAAAAAATGATTATAACCAGACAAATTACAAGCAGAGCTACAAGTGCAATTAGCATGAAATGAAGAAAAGACTCCGTTAAAAACACTTCAGATTTAATACTCCCAAAGCTATTGGCTGAATTAATCTTACTAATGGAAAATGATTGCCTCGATAATAATAGCAACATAAGAGAAAAAACCAGATATGGAACATATCTTGTGGTTCCCTTTAATCTGGTTACCCAACGCGTTCTGATCATAAAACAAATAAAACTGAATCTATATTGCCAACAACTTTCACAATATCAACATTATAAAATTTTCATTTAACTATTTAACTTAAAAAGAAAAAAGTTGTTACTCCCCCTATAAAATGAACATAAAGTTCAAATATAATTCCTACTCTAAATTAACCAATTTTGTTGAATAAAACCCTGATGGGGCAAAATTAAATATTCATCTCATCCCTTTGTCAAGGTTAAAGTTAAAATTTGTTAATTTGCACCATAATTTTAATCTACTATCACTTTACGGTTAAATCATCCTAACTACATAAAATACAAAATGTTACAATATATCTGATAAAAACTTATTGATGCAAAATAAAATTTATGGCGACATTTGAGAATAATAATAAGCAATTTTCAGGCGGCAAAAGATATAAAAATGAAGATATTACAGTATACTGGAAACCTTCTGCTTGCGTTCATGCATCGTACTGTTACAGAGAGCTTATAGAAGTTTTCGATCCAAGCCGACGACCATGGGTTGACATGAATGGTTCTACAACTGACAAAATTATTGAGGTAGTAAATTTGTGCCCCACGGAAGCTCTTACCTGGAAATGGAATGATGAAAAGAAAAACGAATCTGTTGATAAAGATCAGCTGAATCATGTAATATTCAGAAGACCTGAATTAATGGATTCAAATGAAACTGTATCTAATGAACAACCTGCATCAGTTAAGATAATGGCAGACGGCCCCATTGTAATTAAGGGCAACTTCACTCTCACTTATGAAGGAAATAGTAAAGAGATAAAGGAAAGTATTATTTCAATTTGCAGGTGCGGGGTAAGCGACCATCAGCCATTCTGCGACGGAAAACATAGAAAAATCGGGTTCTGCGACTAATATTTTAACCATGGAAGATGAAAAAGCACAAAAATCTCAGGCAACTGTTGAAGTAATTGAATTTGGACCTCTCAAAATAACCGGCAACTTTATATTGAAAGATTTAAAGAGAGATACTGAAACTACGCCAGGTGAAATCTGGCTTTGCAGGTGTGGAAAATCTGCAAACAAACCCTTTTGTGATGAATCCCATAAAAAATAAACTTTAATATACTGGTTACTTCGCGACAACATGAAAACAACTTTGGTTTTTTTCATAAGTGGCCCAGCATTTATTCTCTTCCTTCAGCTGCCAGATAATCTCACCCAGGGCATCTTTTAAGAATTTTTTGTCGCAGTTCGTCAGCACCCATTTCCTCACGATAAATCTTTTATAGCTTATATCAAAGGCATTCCCATATAAATGAGGACTATTTGCTGAAGCATTTTTATTATTCCTTCTTAAGCTTTTCATGCTCTCAGTTTTTCTGGTCAAGGATGTCACAATAAATCTTACTCCTTTTAATCCCATCTGGGAAGTTTTTTCCTGAAGCCGATCGCTAATCTCATCCAGAAGATTCTTGCTATCCTCTGTAACACAAGGAAAACTGTAAGTCAACTTATCAATCACATACCCCTGGCAAGTATTTACCTTAACTAATTTCCCTTCCCTGATTTTATCTCTGATTTCTTTATCATCCTTGCAGGGCCTTATACCTCTAAGTTTCGCTGCAGCAGAATAATCGACGATTTTATCATTTAACTTTCTGCTGTAATCCTTTTGTTTATAATCAACACACCCGGTATCAAAATAAGAGAATATATGTTTCCTGTTATCTTTAGTAATGAGATACCAAAGAATTAAAAAAACGAAAAAAACTACTGAGAATACTTTTAATATGAATACGAGACGCAACTTATGAAATTCCATGACCAAAGACCTGAATAAATACAGATTTTACAATAAAAGCGTTTATAATATTGTCCCGTTTATTTAGCTCAAAACTTTTGTAACCAGGTCAGCTGCCTCTCTGAAGGATATTGCTGAAAGCACTGCCAGTCCTGAGTTATCTATGATTTTTTTAGCCTCCTCTGCATTTGTCCCCTGAAGCCGGACAATTACCGGAACCTTGATCTCACCAATAGATTTATAGGCTTCTACGACGCCATTTGCCACCCTGTCGCACCTTACAATTCCTCCGAAGATATTAATTAAGATTGCTTTTACAGCAGGATCTTTAAGGATTATTCTGAATCCGGCTTCAACTGTTTTCGGATTAGCGCTGCCTCCAACATCCAGAAAATTAGCCGGGGACCCGCCAGAAAGTTTAATAATATCCATAGTAGCCATAGCCAAACCGGCTCCATTGACCATACAACCAACATTTCCGTCGAGCTTTACAAAATTCAGGTTATGCTTACCTGCCTCAACTTCAGTAGGATCTTCCTCGTTAATGTCTCTCATTGCCAAAAGTTCAGGGTGTCTGAACAGTGCATTATCATCGAGAACCAGTTTACAATCTACAGCAAGAACCCTGTCATCACTTGTCTTAAGTACCGGGTTAATTTCAAGAAGTTGAGCATCGCAGCTTATATAAGTCTCATAAATACCTTCCAGGAACTTCTGCATATTTTTAAAAGCAATCCCTTTCAGTCCCAGCTTAAAGGCAATATCACGTGTTTGAAATTGCTGAAGACCAATTCCCGGGTTGATTTCCTCAGTAAAAATAAGATCAGGTGATTTCTCAGCAACTTCTTCAATTGACATTCCTCCTTCAGGAGAGAACATGAATATATTTCTTCCTGTGTTTCTGTTCAGAAGAATACTTATATAAAACTCTTCTGTTTTGGAGTCACCTTTATAATATACATCCTGCGCAATAATAACTTTGTTTACTTTTTTACCTTCAGGTCCTGTTTGGGGAGTAACCAGTTGCATTCCAAGAATCTGACCGGTAATCCTTCCAGCTTCTTCTATCGATTTTGCCAATTTCACACCACCTCCCTTACCTCTGCCTCCGGCATGAATCTGGGCTTTGACAACAAAAAATTCAGACCCAAATTTTTCCTTTAACTGTTCTGCTACCATAATAGCCTGTTCAGAAGTCTCTGCTACAAATCCTTCCTGAATATCAACATTATTGGCTTTGAGTAATGATTTACCCTGAAATTCATGTACATTCATTTTGCCATTGTTAATTAATTAACAAACTCTGAATCATAGAATTCAATGCTCACAAAATAACAATAATTACCAGAATATTTATTTATTTTCGCATAAAAAAGAATGAGGAAGCTTTTAAATAAAGAACTGGAAAGAAAGACAATAAACCAGTACCGTGAATCTGAAAAATCACCCTTTGTAATTGTGCTGGACAACGTCAGAAGCCAAAGTAATATAGGTTCCATTTTTCGTACGGCCGATGCTTTCCTGACAAAATCAATATACCTCTGCGGAATAACATCTGTCCCTCCGCACAGAGAGATCCATAAGACAGCCCTTGGAGCGACAGAATCGGTTGACTGGAAATACTTTCATAAAACTATCGATGCCATTACCGAATTAAAGGAATCGGGATATATAATTCTGGGAATTGAACAGTCTGAAGGTTCAGTTGAGCTACAGAGTATGCAGATTATAGCAGGAGAAAATTACGCGCTTGTATTTGGTAATGAAGTAAATGGAGTTGAACAGGATATTATAAATCATTGTGATCATTGTGTTGAAATACCACAATTTGGGACTAAGCACTCATTCAATATTGCGATAAGTGCAGGGATAGTGTTATGGGAATTAAATAAAAAAGGCCGCTCTTTCGGGCAGCCTTTTTAATATTATAAGTAATTATTACTGAACTGTCGATTTGAATGTATCATCGTTGAAATACTTAGCAAATTCAAGGTCTGTTTTTGCATAAGCTTTCCAATCAGCATTAAAACCGATTGCTTCACGAAGGCCATTCAGCATATAATTCCTGTCATCAAGACGAGCGCCAACAATTGCTTTCAGGTATGATGGTTTTCCGCATTTGCAGAGGTCTTTCATACTGTCAAGAGTCATTTTAGCTTTGTTTACATCACCTTTACAAACTAAAGCAAGGGCAAGGTTGAAGCAAGGTTCTGTACCAAAATAGTTAACTGCCTTATCGTATTCACCTTTTGTAATAGCGATAACACCAAGACCCCATTTAGATTCAGGTGTTGCTGTAGTCATAGAATTGAAATACTCTTCAGCTTTAGCTAAATCACCTTTAACAAGTGAGCCAAAACCAAGGTTATTCTTAACAACGTCGTTATTCTGAATTGTTTTAGCCTTTTCAAAAGCTGCAATAGCTTCGGTAGATTTTCCTAATGCCATATAGGTGACACCAATATTGTTTGCTGCACGTATACATGTCGGGAAATTCTGTGAAGTTGTCTGATAAAAACTTAGTTGCTCATTAAGATCAGTTGTAAGTGAACCTGCACGAAGGGATTCCTCAAGATTTAATGCTTTAGGATCTTTTCTCATCTGCGCAAGAATCTGATCATCGCTACGCCCAACCTTATCGGTACTTACTACCATTTGTGATCTCCTTAATTTTGGAAGGATATCAGTTTTAAGAGCTTCAAACGCAGCGGACATATTCTTAATTTCCTTTTCACGAACGTCAGGATCAGCATACATAGAAAGAACACGAAGAATCAGGTCTTTATCCTGAATAGTTGATTTTTCTACTGCTGACTTGAAACCATCCCAATCTTCTGGTGTTGTTTTTGAATCAAAGAAACCCGGGGCTTTTGCAACCGCAGCTTTACCAAATTCTTTCTTAATGAATTTATCAGCGGTTTCGCCTCTTTTCTTTGATAATGGCTCATTGATTTTCATTGAACCGTCTGGAGAAGCATATGAACTGATACTTGCACCTTTTACATTGAAAGTTGAATCAGCTGTAACTGATTTAATATATGCCTGCAAAAGTGCTATATCATCAGCTTTAAGTTCTTTAGGAAGAAGATCGTACTTATTAATAAGGTAGTTAATATCTGCGCCTTTAGAATCAGAAGTAACCCTTACAAAATTATCTTTCAGTGAAATAGCTTTACCTTCTTTCTCAACCAAAGTTGAAGTGGCAATTACGCCATCAGCGATCTTAACAGGATCAAAAACAAGACTTGTTTTGCCTCTGACAGCTTTAATTCTTAATACCAGTTCTGACTTTTTCATTGCATCTTTGTAAGGAATAGTGCTGGTATAAGTAAAGTCGCCACCAGTTGCGGTGATAACCTTATTATTTCCCTGAACACTCTCTCCCTGAAGCACCTGAACTTTATCAAAAACAGTTTCTCCTCCGGCATAGGTAAGTACAGGAGTTACTGTAACAGTGGTTTTCTTATCAAAATATTTCGCTGGCAATGTTCCTTTAATAGTAACAGGAACCAAACCAGCATCTGTTACAAGAACTTTTGGAGTGACGTCATACTTAATCAGATTGGAGTTTGTCTTCATCTTATTCAAGCCATTACAACTTGTGAGAAAAGCTGCGACCAGGATAAGGATAAAATAGCTTCTGAAATTTTTCATAATTAAAAGGGTTATTTGTTAATGTTATCTGTTTGCGGGTGAATAATAAACAATATACTAAATTTTCTAGCTTAAGTGCAAAAGTACAATTAATTAGTCAGAATTTAAACAAATTTAACAAATTTTTATTGCTATATGAAACGAAATATTGTTATTATTTAATTTATAGTGTAACAGACTCTTATAAGATTACAACATTTAATCCAACAGGGTAATCATCAAAAAAAATAGTGTCAATTATTTTAGTGTAATGACTTTCAAATGCTACAAAGTCTATTTCATTAATATCAATTACAAGATACTTATTGTCAGGATTTTGTTTAAAAAAAGAAAAATAGCTGTCCTGAATTTTCTGAAGATATTCCCTGGTTATAGATTTTTCATAATTGCGCCCCCGCTTTTCAATGTTTTGAAGCAGTCTGTCAGGATTTAGATGAAGATAGACGTAGATATCGGGTTTAGGAAGAGTTCCATAAATGATATAGAAGATCTGCCTGTACAGGTTAAATTCATCTTCTTTAAGTGTTGATGCCGCAAATACCAGCGATTTCATGAAGTAATAATCTGCAACGGTAAAAGCTTTGAACAGATCCTGTGGACCTAATTCTTCCTTAAGCTGTTTATATCTGCTTGCCAGAAACGAGAGTTCGAGAGGAAAGGAATATTTTTCAGGATCGTCATAGAATTTCGGAAGAAAAGGGTTATCTCCAAAGTGTTCAAGAATAAGACTGGCATTAAACTGTTCTGATATTTTGCCTGCCAGGGTAGTCTTCCCCGCACCAATATTACCTTCTATGACCACATAATTATATTTGATCTTCATCCCTGAGAACTTTCTGTCGTTTTTGACAAATCAAATTTAGAAATTGGATATTAAAAAGCAATAAGAAAGCCGGCTAATAATAGCCGGCTCTTTTTATTTATTCTGATTTTGTTCAGGATTTTTCTTTTCAGGCTCCGGACGAGGAGGACGAGGAAGAAGTTCCTTGCGTGATAATTTGATTTTACCGGTTTTCGGATCAATATCAATTATCTTAACTTCAATCTCCTGACCTTCTTTCAGGACATCTTCAACTTTGTCAATTTTTCTCCACTCAATCTCGGAGATATGAACCAGACCATCTTTACCAGGAAGAATTTCAACAAAAGCTCCAAACTGAACAATCGTCTTTACCTTACCTTTATAAACCTGTCCGATCTCAGGAACTGTAACAATTTTCTTAACCCAGTCAAGTGCTGCTGTTATAATTTCAGCATTCTTGCCAAAGATATTCACATCGCCATGACCGTCAACCTCTTCAACGATGATTGTTGCGCCGGTTGTCCGTTGTATTTCCTGGATTACTTTACCACCCGGACCTATCAGGGCTCCGATAAGTTCCTTAGGAATTGTAAGCATCTCTATCCTTGGAGCATGAGGTTTCAGTTGTGCACGAGGTTCTGATATTACCTCATTCATTATATCAAGAATATGCAATCTTCCGGCTTTCGCCTGGTTTAGTGCTTTGGTAAGAATCTCAACTGAAAGGCCGTCAACCTTAATATCCATCTGGGTTGCAGTGATTCCGTTACGGGTACCGGTTACCTTAAAGTCCATGTCACCAAGATGATCTTCATCACCAAGGATATCTGAAAGAACAGCGAATTTTTTAGTTTTCTTGTCTGAAATCAGTCCCATTGCAATTCCTGAAACAGGCTTCTTCAGTTTAATTCCTGCATCCATAAGTGCCAGTGTTCCTGCGCATACAGTTGCCATTGAAGATGAACCGTTTGACTCCAGAATATCAGATACAACCCTAATTGCATATGGATTCTCATCATCTGATGGGATCATGTTTTTAAGAGCCCTGTGTGCGAGGTTTCCATGTCCGATTTCCCTTCTGCCTACTCCGCGATATGCTTTTGCTTCACCTGTTGCAAAAGGAGGGAAGTTGTAATGTAGTGTGAACTTCTCTGTTCCTTTGTTCAGAACATCGTCAATAATTTTCTCATCAAGCTTGGTTCCGAGAGTAACAGTCGTAAGTGACTGTGTTTCACCTCTTGTAAAGAGTGCCGATCCATGAGTTGCAGGAAGAGGATCAATTTCACAGACAATCTGTCTGATCTCATCAGGTTTTCTGCCGTCGAGACGAACATTGTCGTCAAGAACAAGTCTTCTTGAAGCTTCTTTCAACACGTCGTGGTAATATTTCTTTACCTGAGCTTCATTTACAGGATTCTCACTATTATACTGAGCTAAAAATTCCTTTACAATATTTTCGAATGAATCGATCCTTTTGTGTTTATCGGCAGTGCATGATTTAGCAGCCTCATAACATTTTGAGTATGTTTCGTCCCATACCTTTTTTCTGAGATCCTCATCATTTGTTTCATGACAATAAGTACGTTTCACTGTAGAACCTACCTCTTCAGCAAATTCCATAACTGCCTTGCAATGAACCTTAATGGCTTCGTGTGCAATCTTAAGGGCTTCAAGCATCTCCTCTTCAGAGACTTCCTTCATTTCGCCTTCAACCATCATGATATTATCATATGTTGCTCCTACCATAAGGTCGATGTCGGCGATTTCCAACTCCGTAGCTGTAGGGTTCACAATAAATTTTTTATTTACCCTGGCAACCCTCACCTCTGAGATCGGACCGTTGAAAGGGATATCTGAAACTGCAAGTGCAGCAGATGCTGCCAATCCTGCAAGTGCATCAGGTATAATATCCATATCGGCTGAAACCAGATTTATTGTTACAAATGTTTCTGCATGATAATCTTCCGGAAAGAGTGGTCTGAGAACTCTGTCAACAAGTCTGGATATCAGAATTTCATAATCTGATGCTCTGGCTTCTCTTTTAAGGAATCCGCCCGGAAAACGTCCGGATGATGCATATTTCTCTTTGTATTCAACTGACAATGGCATAAAGTCAACATCTTCTTTTGCTTCGCGTGCTGATACCACTGTTGCCAGTAACATTGTCTTTCCCATTTTTAACAATACAGAACCGTCAGCCTGTCTGGCCATTCTGCCTGTCTCAAGGGTTATTATTCTCCCGTCGCCGAGATCAATAATTTTCTCTTTTACTTTAAACATTATATATGTGATTTATGAATATTGAAATTACAAAAATTTCTAAATAGTATGAAAAAAGGCAATTTAAAATTGCCTTTTTATTCTATTTACGTAATTTCAACGCTTTTATGATTTCGCGATACCGCTCGATATCTTTAATTTTAAGGTAGTCCAAGAGTCTTCTCCTTTTCCCTACAAGTTTGATAAGCGCCTGCTGAGTACTGAAATCCTTTTTATTCTTTTTAAGGTGTTCAGTCAAATGGCTGATTCTGTATGAAAACAGCGCTATCTGGCCTTCTGCTGTGCCTGTGTCGATTTCAGATGTTCCAAACGTCTTAAAAAACTCCTGCTTCTTTTCTGTTGTTAAATACATATCTCTTATTAAAATATTGTTTGTCCACAAATAAATTGAGTCTCCAATTTTGGAACGCAAAAATAAGGCTTTTTTATGTAAACTATCAAACAATTGGCTTTTTTTTTACAAAGTTCTTGAAATATTTATTTTTAGAGGAACGAATCTGCGCTAAAAAAATTGTTCCCCGTCACTATAAAGACGGAAAAAAGATACTAAACGTTGCGTTTAATATCACTATCATTCAGCTATTTGTCAATGAATTTTACAAATTCGTCAAAAAATTCTCCCATTCACCTAATTATGGTTCAAGAATAAGATCCTTTTGATCTTTTAGTTTTCTGCCCATACTAATTAACTTACTTCCTATCCGGCATTCAAGACATTTTCTTTTTTTGCAGTATTCATTTCTGAGCTGGATAAGAGCCTGGGAGTAAAATGCAGATTCAGCTTTAATTCCTGATTTATTCCATTCTTCAATTATAATATTCTCTTCGGTATCAACATCCTCAAGATATGCAAGAGCTCTTTCGCAGATATCCTGATTATCCCTGGTTTGACCGTAAACAAATATTACAGGAATAACAGCATTTATAAGAAATATATCAGTTGCCTGCGATCCGGCATTTTTGGAAATTTCCCTGCTTTTCTTTCCAAAAACAAAATGCTTAAACCAATACTCAGAAGCGGATACTTCAAATAATTCCTTAAGCTGATTGATGTCTGTCGCTTCCAACACCCTTGAAAATAGCCCCCCGCTAACTGAAAGCAATGCCGCCAATTGAGAGATCCTTATTGTTGGAAAATTTGAAGGCCTGAGTCTTGAAAATTTCCATAACCATCCCTGGATAGGCTGAAGTGAATATTTTGCTGAAAGAACTCTGTACTCTTTAATCAGATTCCTGTAATAATCATCAGCCAGAGCTTCTTTAAACAGACCTTCATGTAGCATACCTGCAGTACCGAATAGAAGAGCTTCAATCTGAAACCGGTTATCAGTGTGCTTACGGATTATCCTGAAAGGAAGTGCCCGGGCAAGCATCTCGAATGGTTCCGAATTTACCCTGAAGCCAAAATAACGTGCAAGCAATCTGTAAAATGTTTCTTCCCAATCATTACCGGTTTCTGACAAGATCTTTAGTATAAATTCTGATTTGTTTTGTAAGCGCTCAATTACAAGTGAGCTAAGCCAGTGTCTGACGAAAATACTATCTAATTTACTGATATCATCCTGGCAAGCAATAACATAATGATTATTTATCAGGAAAATATATTTTTCATAAAGGGTTGGGTCGAAAGCAATCTTAACAGTCAATAGCTCCTCCCCTTTTGAATTGAAGACTTTTTTGTCATTTTCAGCCACGACATGTAGTATGACATTGTTAAAAGTAGGGTCGGCCTGATGTCCGTGAAGATCGAAATGAGATGATTTTGTATGTATTTCAACATTCCCTGCCCATTCTGTACCTGCTATTTTAATACGGGAATTAAAAAAATCAGGACCTGAATCACGGTTATATTCACCCTGATGTAACACAATAATTTCATTCCCGTCAGTGTCGACAAGCTTATCCTTATCATATAAACTGTATTTCCACAGATAATGAAGAAACTCCTCTTTCATTTTTAGCACTGATTAAAGAGAATGCAGCAAGGATATAAAGCTAGGAAAAAACGATTAAAGCGGCAAGTAAATTTTATATTATTATCGGAATAGATTGAAGGATAGCTTCGTCGCTGTGCTCCTCG
>JANXXP010000394.1 GCA_025350595.1 Bacteroidota bacterium | reverse complement strand
GGTTAAATGTCAGTATGAAGGTGAAGAGATTGAGATTGGTTTTAAATCGGTATTCCTTCTCGAAATTCTTGCTACCATTGCCTCACAGGATGTTATGATTGAATTGGCCGATCCTACCAGAGCCGGACTCTTCCTTCCTGTTATCCCTGATAATGAGAATGAAGACCTGCTTATGCTCTTAATGCCAATGATGATAAACGCGTAACCATTGAATCTAAATCTTAAACGTCCTCTTGCTTTCATAGATCTTGAGACAACCGGAGTCAATGTTTCATCTGACCGTATAGTAGAACTTTCAGTACTGAAGGTGAGCCCCAATGGTAAAGAGGAGTGGATGACACTGAGGGTGAATCCTGAGATGCCTATTCCTCCAAAGACTACAGCAATCCACGGGATAAAGGATGAAGATGTTGCAGGATCGCCTGCGTTCAGGGAAATTGCAAAAAATCTTGCCGCATTTCTTGAAGGTTGTGATCTGGCAGGATATAATGCCGTTAAATTTGATATTCCTGTTCTGGCCGAAGAATTTCTGAGGGCAAATGTTGATTTTAATTTCACAAAACGCAGATATGTTGATGTTCAGGTAATTTTCCATAAAAAAGAACAGCGCACATTAACAGCGGCATACCAGTTCTACTGCAAGAAAGATCTTGAAGGTGCTCATGGCGCTAAGGCAGATACCGCTGCAACTTTTGAAGTACTTAAATCTCAGCTCGACAGATATACTGACCTGGAGAATGATGTTGAAAAACTTGCCGATTTCAGCTCCTTTAATACAAATGTAGATTTCGCGGGAAGAATAATTCTTGATGAAAACGGAGTTGAAATTTTCAATTTTGGCAAGCATAAAGGAAAGGCTGTCGAACTTGTATTTAAAGAGGAACCAGCTTACTATTCATGGATGATGAATGGTGATTTTCCTCTATATACCAAAAAAATTCTTACTGAAATTAAACTGAGATCTTTCGGAAAAACACAGTAAGAAGATGAAGATCATCTGCATCGGATTAAACTACAGGAAACATGCCCATGAGATGGGCTGGAACCTTCCTGAAGAACCTGTTGTTTTTCTTAAACCTGATTCCGCACTTCTGAAAAACAATAAACCCTTTTTTCTTCCCGGCTTCTCTGATAATATTCACTATGAAGTTGAGGTAGTTATTAAGATCAGCAAACTTGGTAAGGGGATCTCTGCAAAATTCGCTCCCCGTTATTTTGATGAAGTAACTCTTGGTATCGATATTACTGCCCGTGATCTTCAGAACCGTCTGACCAAATCAGGAATGCCATGGGAGATCTCAAAATGCTTTGATGGTGCGGCGCCAATCGGTAGTTTCATTCCAGTAAACGGATTTAAAGATATAAGTGATCTGGATTTCAGACTTGAGATCAATGATATGGTAGTACAAAAGAGCAACACTTCCGATATGATATTCGGATTCAATGAGATAATTGAATATGTGTCAAAGTTTTTCACACTAAAAACCGGTGATCTGATTTTTACCGGTACTCCCTCTGGTGTAGGCAAGCTTAAAAGAAATGATAACCTCATTGCCTACCTTGGTGATAAACCGTTACTGGATTTTCTGATAAAATAATTACAATTCGAAATAAACATTGTAGAGACGCAATGCATTGCGTCTCTACAATGTTTATATATTAATGGTCTGCATTCTTGATGTTATTTTTTTCGATGTTAACAAATTCCTTGGCTCTTTCCATATAATCTTCTCCGGCTAATCTGTGTTTTATCAGGATAATATTTATATAGTCGATAGCTTTTTGAACGCTTTGCGATCTTTTCCTGTGTATATGTCCTTTCTCAGGGTGGGTATTTAGAAATGACGGCCCTTTGAACGTCTTTGATAAGAATGGCATCATTAAGCATAATGCGTTCTTATATGCCTCAGCTCTTGATATTCCTCCAACCCCAAAGGATGTATCACCTTCATCCTGAATCTCTTCGTGTATGATAGTTCCAATAATGCCGGTTTGTTGATACTGAAGCAGTTTATTGTAAAGTTCAGAATCGGGAGAGATCATGCTGGCCCCCAGAACAAGATGAAATGGCTTAACGAACAAGGTTTTATCAATATTCTTTTCTGCAAGAAAGCATGCTGACTGAGCTGCAACTACAGATCCGGAACTTGAGGATACTAAAACCAGTTGTGCGTCAGAAGAGAAATGTGCTGAAATGATCTGATTGTAAGCTGCATTGATAAATTTATTATTTTCAGGATTTACAATCGGTTTTTGCGCATTGTTCAAAGCCCATATTACATTAATCATTGGTGCTGCGAAATAAATTCTCCTAATAAACTGGAAATCATCTTCGAGAATACGCCTCATCATCTTTATAAATGAACCGGTAAAAACATTAAATTTGTTATCTTCAGTCTCTCCGCCGGCAAAGAAAAAGACTATATATTTATCCTTCATTTCACTGGTAATGTGATTAATATATTCTGGTGAGTATTTAATTTGTTGAGTCATTCGATCGCAAAGATAAAATAATATTGTACCATATTAAGGTGTAAATAAAGAACTGGTAGAAGTTAAAAATACTTAAATACAGATATGATATTTTAGAGGAACTGACAACCTTATGATAAATTTCATAACTTACGTTTTCTTTTTAAGACTTTAATTAACTAACCTATGAAAGAGAAAAAAACTGTAACACGAAGAAGGTTTATTCAGACATCAGCTGGTGCAGCAGCTCTGCTGGCTATTCCAACGATCATACCGAGACATGCTTTTGGTGCTAATGACAGAGTCAGGATTGCTGTACTTGGTGTAAATGGCAGAGGAAAAGACCACATTGCAGGATTTTCTAAACTTGAGAATGTCGAAGTAGCATGTATGTGCGACCCTGATCTGGTCATTTTAGCTAAAAGGGCTCAGGAATTCGAAACAAAGTATGGTAGAAAAGTTATCCAGCAGCAGGATCTGAGAAAGGTTTTTGCAGACAAATCAATTGACGCAGTAAGTGTCGCCACTCCTAACCATTGGCATGCTCTTGCAACTATATGGGCCTGTCAGGCAGGGAAAGATGTTTATGTTGAAAAACCAGGGTCTCATAACATCCGCGAAGGGCGGAAAATGATTGAAGCCGCTGCCAAATACGACCGTATTGTTCAGCATGGTGTTCAGTTGCGAAGCTCTGTTGCCGTTCAGGAGGCTATTAAACATCTGCGCGATGGTTTAATTGGTGACGTTTATATGGCAAGAGGTCTCGTCTTCAGAAAGAGAGATGATATCGGAAATAAACCTGTTGAAGCTGTTCCTGAGGGATTGGATTACGATCTTTGGACAGGCCCTGCTGAAAAAAGACCATTCTCAAAGAATTATGTTCATTACAACTGGCACTGGAACTGGAATTATGGCAATGGTGACGTTGGAAACCAGGGAATTCATGAGACTGACCTTTGTATGTGGGGTTTGAATGTTGGTCTTCCGGAAAGAATAACAGCAGGTGGCGGCAAATTCCTTTTCAATGATGCAAAGGAAACTCCTGAAGTTCTTGCTTCAACATATCATTATCCTAAAGAGAAAAAATTCATAGAATTTGAGGTTCGTCCATGGATGACAAATATGGAGAACGGAGCTGGAGTAGGCAATATTTTCTATGGTAATAAAGGTTACCTGGTAG
>JANXXP010000290.1 GCA_025350595.1 Bacteroidota bacterium | reverse complement strand
ATATAACATGATACTTGTTGCTAGTTGCTAGTTGCTTGTTGATTGTTTTTCCTTTAGTCCCTCTGTCTCTTAGTCTTTCTTACACCCTGCACCCAGCACCCAATACCTAGGTTACTCCTTCATAATATTCCCCCACAATCTCCTCCATCACCCTACTCGTTCTGGCTCCTGATATTCCTGTACTTGGAGAGACCCCGTTTCCGTTTAGTGTCTTGACTATCATTTCAATAAGGTTGTACTGAACGTGTTCCGGTCTTTCATTTATAAATTCCTGACGTCCTTTGCTGTTTGTAAGAATAATCGGTTCAAAACTGAAAGTTGAGAACCTTACTGATCCTTTATCACCAATTATTTCAATAGTGTCTCTGTCGCTTTCCAGGGATCCACTGAAACACCAGGTACCAGTCCCGGCAATTCCATTATTGAAAACAAACTCAGCTGATACGAAATCTTCAGCTTTATACAGCCCCGACTGATTAAGAACTATTGATTTCACTTTATTAATTGGCCCAAATATATAATCAAGATAATCAAGCTGATGAGAAGCAAGGTCGAAGAAATGACCTCCTCCTGAAATGGCAGGGTCGACTCGCCATGGCAGTTTACCTGCTTTTTCATCTTCTGAAGGAGACTTGAATAACTGCATCTGGACAAAAAGTACTTTACCTATACTTCCATTATCGATAAGATCTTTTACAATAAGGAATCCTGGCAGGGCTCTCCTGTAATATGCGACAAAAACAGGTACTTTGTATTTTTCTCCTGCCTCATTTATTTTTTGACATTCGGCATAATTAACAGCCATTGGTTTTTCTATATAGACCGGCTTACCTGCTTTTATGGAAGCAATGGCATATTCGGCATGACTACCCGGAGGGGTTGCTACATATACAGCATTAATATCTTTATCGTTAATCAGATCCTGAGCATTGGAATAAAACTTCGGAACATTATGTCTTCTGGCATAATCTTCAGCAAGAGAAGCATCCCGACGCATAACAGCGATCAACTTTGATTCATTTACCTTGTTAAAAGCAGGACCACTTTTAACTTCAGTTACATTGCCGCATCCGATAATACCCCAGTTAATCATTCTTGTACAATTGTTTGATTCTATTTTGTAAGTCTTTCTTTTGAGGTCCATAATCCGAGCGCAGGGTTGGAGATATAAAATATTTCTTCGCCATCGCTCATTTTATTAAAGCCATCTTTCAGTACTTTAGGATTATATTTCTTCAGCATGTCATTCAGATCATGATACCTGAAGTTTACCGATTCAATTTCTTCCTGTGAAAGGTTCCCGGGACAATAAGTTATTGAAAACCTGCCCTCAGAACTTCCGTGAATAAGGTGAGCGGCAGCGCTCAGATTCTTTTGAAGCTCATCATTTTCTTTAAGAGATTTCAATGTGGCAGGTGTTCCGTGATATCCGTATTTTCTTATCAGCCGGTCGATTTCTTTATCCTCACCAAACTCTTTTAATCCTGGAGCAAGTACAATTAATTCCCCTTTATCTGCCATTGCCATCCGGGTTCTGTAAATACTTTTATTTCCAAGCCATGTGCTTCTGAACTCTGATGGGTCGAGGTAAACCACAACTTTTTTTAATGGTTTATGAAGAATTGTAAAATTGACTTTTATCGATAACTCCGCTGCAAGGGTAAACACTTCCTCATCATCACCAATAAATAATCCGCGTATAACAAGTTTTCCTGAATCCTCGTATCCGATAACAGTATGAACATAAACAACAGGCAGATGAGTAATGAAGTTGGCTGAAGCATAATTAAGTAAACTTCTTACAGGATTCATGGCTTTTCCCATTATCCTTTCCATCCCGTAAACAGCACCGATAAAATGGCTTTTGTTTATCCCTTCTGGTCCTCCTGTTCCAACGAAGAGGTTTTTATTGTAATTGGCCATTCCGATTACTTCATGAGGGACCACTTGTCCTACAGAAAGAATAAGATCGTGTCCTCCATTGAAAACCAGTTTATTAAGCTGGGCAGGCCATGAATAGTCAAGTGCCCCATCCGTAATTTTTGAAACGAATTCCCCCGGAACAGTGCCAACTGTCACCACATCTTTTCTCCAGTCGTGAACGCGAAAAAGATTCTTAGGAACTCCTTTAAACATCTCATCCAGCTCATGATCAGAAACGGGCACATGTGTTCCAAGTGCAGGAAGGACATCTTTAAGGCCTTCTTTATAGTATTTGTAAATCAGGGTGGTTATGTCTCCTGCCCGTGAGTGAAACCTTGTAAAATCAGGAGGAACAACCAATACTTTCTTCCTGACCCCAAGTTTTTCAAGGGCAGTATAAAGTCCTGTTTCAAGTTCCTTAGGACCTATTACTGTATTTTCTGAACCAGATTTATAGTATATCATACTTTCCTTTCTTTAACCACTGAGAGCACTAATTTTCACGGATTTAAATTCTTTCTTAATCTGTGTTTTCTCCGTGTTCCTCAGTGCCATCCGTGGTTAATATTCTTTAGTTGAGTCTTATAGCATTTTACTACTTCCAGCTTGGATGCTCCGGGAGATAGGCTTCAAATTCTTTTATAAGATTATTCTCATAATCACCTTTATACGTCCCGGCAAAGAATCTGTCAAGACCTTCTTTATACAGGTTTTCCCATGAAGCTTCTTCCTGCCCAGGATTAATTGGGAAGAAGAGAACTCCGTTTGATTTAGCTGCTTTAAGATCCCCATTTGCATCACCGATCATCAGAATCTTATCATCAGGATATTTCCCTTTTGCTGCATACTTCAGATGTTCGGTTTTTGTCCCATGTTCCTGCCCTGCAATCATTCTTAGAAAATGGTCAATTTTATTTTCTTCCCATTCCCGTTTAAGAGCATCAAAAGGTGTCTGTGAAACAACCATTGAATCAGCTTTTGGCTTCATTTTCTCAAGACATTCTTTCACAAAAGGAAAGGGTGTTATGCCAAATACCATTTTTTCAATATCCTTATTCACATTTAATGACCATTCAAGAGTCTGGTTAATAAAAGGATCATTTACCTCAGCAGCATAATTAATTAACGTGGGATTGCCAAGCTTAGTCTCTTTCTTAGTCCATTCTATCAAAGGAGTTGCGGAAGGAACTTTAAAGTTTCTTGCCTTTACTTCAGGACGCGTTGCCAGAAGCCTGAAAGTCTCATTCACTGCAAGGAAACGGTTACATCCCCTGTTTGTAGAGTAGAGATTTACAAATTCCCATGTCTCACGGGCATATTTGGATATCGGCTGCATTTTAAAATATTTGATGAAGTTAGGGCAGAAACACTCTTTCTGCTTTATCTCCATAGTATCAAATGCACATCCGTCGGAATCGATTCCTATGAAAAACTCCTTTTCAGGCTTAAGATTCAGTAATTGTTCGTGTGGATTCATAGTATTTAAGTCAAAAGTCAAAAGTCAAAAGTCAAAAGTCAAAAGTCAAAAGTGAAAAGTCAAAAGTCAAAAGTCAAAAGTCAAAAGTGCCTACTTTTCATAGGCTTCCAGTGAATATGCCGGTAGTTTTTTGTTTGCAAATTTCATTTCAAGCCTGGAAAATCTCTGTCTTCCGTTTATCATTGGAACTGATGGCCAGTCTTCGCCGATAAGAGGTCTTACATAAGCGAGGAACTCATCTGTTACATCATAACGACAGGGAGAAATCCATTTTTCAGGAAATGTTCTTTCAGAAAGAGCCACTTTTTCCAGTGGAACTTTATCATACCTGACGTTATAAATAAACCCCGGATCTCTGAGTATAGTTGCCATCCAGCCATTGCCTTCATATAGAGCTATTTCCACTGCTTTCTGGCCAACTTTATATGCTTCATCAAGATCAACAATTGAAGCATAGGCAGTTGTATGTCGCTGATCGGTTCCCATAACCTGGCCGCGTGCTGCACCTCTGGCTTTTAATCCCTTGCTGTTAAGGTAATTAACAACTGTTTGATAAACAGACATTTGGCTTGATCCGAATGATGTGTGTCCAAAAGCATCTTTTACTTCACCAATACCTCCTACGTCGAACCCTTCACTTACTACAACAATGCATCTGCCGTCTTGTTTTAACTGCTCATTGACATTGTCAACCAATGCGTCAATTGATACATTCGATTCAGACATATATATCTGTAATGGCATCTTTCTTTCCGGATCGGCAAGTCTTGCTGCTGCAGGAATATACCCGATTTTTCTTCCCATTGCCTGTACAACAAGAACCGGATCGGCAGGAGCTGAGCCCATGTTTTCCTCATTTGCGTTCTGGATAATATGTGACCAGTATCTTGCAACACTTCCATAACCCGGGGTGTGATCGATAAGTTTGAATTCATTATCACCCACGTCATTATCGATGGTTTTTGGAACTCCTACAGCTATCAGATCCAGTCCTCTCGTTTTAGCCATCTCGCTTACTTTAAAAGCAGTATGCTGTGAATCATTACCTCCGATATAGAAAAAATAGCCAACATTGTGAGCCTTAAAGACATCCATAATTCTTTGGAAATCTTTCTGCTGTTTGTCTTTCAGCTTGTATCTGCATGTTCCTATGCTTCCTGCTGCCGGAGTGTTTCTTAAAAGAGCAATCTCTTCTTCATTCTGTGCTGAAAGATCAAGGAGTTCCTCGTTTAAAACGCCCTCTATACCATGCCATCCGCCATATACTTTCCCGAATTTGTCCGGGAACATCCGGCATGTTTCAACAATACCTCTTAATGAGCTGTTAATCACCGGTGATGGTCCTCCGGACTGTGCCACTATCACATTTTTTGCCATATCCTTATGCTTAAGCGTTACTCGAATATCTTTCTTACTTATACCGTCATTGCGAGGAGCTTGCGACGAAGCAATCTTTATGCTTTTTTACAATTTTAATAACCTTTAACCTTCGGGCTATACTCCCGAGTATGCACTAAACCCTCCGTCAACAGGAATTACTATCCCTGTAACAAACTTTGACAGGTCTGATACAAGGTAAATCAGGGTCCCGGTAAGTTCTTCCGGCACACAGTAGCGTTCCATTGGTGTCCCTTTGATAATTTTATTCCCTCTTGCTGTCAGTTCTCCTGTCTTTTCATCTATTAAAAGGAATCTGTTCTGATTTGTAAGTAGAAATCCCGGGGCAATTGCATTTACCCTGATTCCTGTTTTTGAGAAATGTACTGCCAGCCATTGTGTGAAATTATTTACAGCAGCTTTTGCTGCAGAATAAGCAGCAATCTTGGTCAGCGGTCTGTATGAGTTCATCGAAGAAATATTTATGATGACCCCTGATTTCTTCTTAACCATATCAGTGGCGAATACCATTGATGGGAGGAGTGTTCCTTTAAAATTCAGGTCAAATACTTTATCGAAGCCTTCAATTTGAAGTCCGAAAAATGTATCTTCCAGCTTTTCATCCTCGGTACATTCCATTTTTTCTACTTTCGTCGTCGCAGCTGGTGAGTTTCCTCCTGCTCCATTTATCAGAATATCTATTGGTCCGAAATTATCATGAATCTCTTTCCTGGCAGCTTCAAGTGAGGCTTTGTCAAGCACACTCGCCGATACACCAATTGATGACGTTTTAAACTCTTTTTCAATTTCGACTGCAACAGATACTGCAGCTTCTTTATTCAGATCAAGAATTACTGTTTTAACACCCTGTGCAGCAAGTGACCTGGCCATTGTTGAACAGATGATGCCTGCTCCACCAGTGATTACTGCTACCTTCCCCTTTAAATTTAACTCGTTCATATATAGTTATTTATTAAACCCAAAATAGTCTTTAGCATTCCTGTATGATATTCCTTCAATCAAAGGCTTAAGAAGTTCTTCTTCGTCAGGAATAAGTCCTTTCTCTACTTCTTCTCCGACATAATTGCAGACCAATCTTCTGAAATATTCATGACGAGGGTAGGAGAGGAAGCTTCTGGAATCGGTTACCATACCAACAAATCTTCTCAATAAGCCAAGTGATGACAGATCTTTAAGATGTTTCTCCATACCACTCTTCTGATCGAGGAACCACCATGCTGCACCGTACTGTACTTTAACAGCTATTGAACCATCATTAAAATTACCTGCCATAGCAACCATCATCTCATTATCGGCAGGATTAAGGTTATATAGTATTGTTTTTGCCAGTTTATCGGTATCATCAAGTGCACTAAGGAATTTCGAAATTTTTTGAGGATCCTGTGAATTTCCGATGGAATCCCATCCGGTATCAGGGCCCATCTGCCTGAACATTCGGGCATTGTTATTTCTTAAAGCCCCAACATGAAATTGTTGTGTCCATCCTCTTTTATGGTTTAGTTTACAGAGTTCAAGCATTGCTGCTGCCTTGTATTTCTCAGCTTCTTCGCAGGAAAGGTTATCCCCGTTAAGCAGTTTTTTGAATATCTTATTGATTTCAGAGGCAGTAAATGAATCAAAATAGAACCGCTCAAGCCCGTGATCTGACAGACGTCCTCCATTATCGTGAAAGAACTGATGTCTGTTATCAAGAGCTTCTATCATCGTCTCAAAATTCTTAATCTCAATTCCACTTGCAATTTCAAGTTTAAGAATATAAGCTTTAAGTTTTTCAGGGTCCTCAGTCTTGATGATATTATCAGGTCTCCATGTTGGTAAAACAGGAATTTCAAAACTTCCTTTTAGTTTCTTATGATGCTCAAGACTATCAGTAGGATCATCAGTTGTACAGATAATTTCGACATTCATCTTTTTTATCATTGACCTTGTACTGAATTCTTTGGTCTGAAGCATGGCAGAAGCTTTCTCATATATCGATGATGCTGTGGATGGGGAAAGAAGGTCAAATATGTTAAAGTATCTGGCAAGTTCAAGATGTGTCCAGTGGTATAAAGGATTCCCTACCGTTGCAGGAACTGTTTCTGCCCAGTTTTTGAATTTTTCAGAATCAGAAGTATTTCCTGTGCAGTACATTTCGTTGATCCCGTTTGTTCTCATAGCACGCCACTTATAATGATCACCTTCAAGCCAGGCCTGGGTCAGAGTACTAAACTGCCGATCTTCTGAAATCATTGCGGGTGAGAGATGACAATGAAAATCTATAATTGGTTGATATTCAGAATAGTTATGATAAAGTTTTTCAGCGGTCTTATTGTTTAAAATAAAATTCTCATTAATAAATCTTTTCATATCTTTTAATTGGATTGAAAAATATATAAATTTGAAGAATATTGTTTCGTTAACGATCACGAAATTATGAATTACAAATCAATTTATCAAATGTTTAACATAAATTAAGTCTTTTGATACACATTCCGGAGGAAATTGAAATGAGTATGAAGAAGGTGTTTCTATTCAGAACAAGTGTGTCATTTTTAGATTAAAAATCAACTAACCACAATACTGATATGAAAATAGTAAAAAGAATTCTGACAGCCGTATTATTAATTGTGACTTGTCAGGCCTATCCACAGGACCAAACTCCTTCCGCCTTTAAAACGGATCTTACCAAAAACGATATCAAAACTGTTTTGAAAGCTGTTGCAGACTGGCAGGTAAGAACGCCTCTGACACACGATGCTGCAGATTGGACAAATGGCGCTTTATATTCAGGGATGGTAGAATGGGCTTCCATCGCAGGTAATGATTCATATTATGAGTGGCTGAAAGGAATTTCTGAAAAACTGAAATGGAACTATTTTGTTCATACAAACCCGCTTCGAAAATACCATGCCGATGATTATTGTGTGGGACAGACCTATATTGAGCTTTATCGAAAGTACAAGGATAAGAATATGATAAAACCGATGAGAGATTACCTTGATCTGATAATGAAGGAGCCGGCAAAGGGAGATCTTAAGTTTGTCAATACAAAAGAATACTGGGCTACTCAGCGCTGGTCGTGGTGCGATGCTCTTTTTATGGGACCGACCGTATGGGCAAAAATGGGAAATGTAACCGGAAAGGAAAAGTATTTTAATTTTATGTACGAGGAATATAAAGTATCGACAGACTATTTATATGATAAAGAAGAACATCTCTATTTCAGAGATTCAAATTATTTTACAAAAAAGGAAGCAAATGGTGCCAAAGTTTTCTGGGGACGAGGTAATGGATGGGTTTTTGCCGGACTTCCAATTATAATAAGGGAACTTCCTGCAAAATTTGAGCATAAGGATTATTTCGTAACAATATATAAGGATATGGCTGCAAAGCTTCTTTCGCTTCAATCTGCAGACGGATTCTGGCATGCTAGTCTTCTTGATCCTGCCAGTTATCCTAATCCGGAAATGAGCGCAACCGCCTTCTTTGTATATGGACTGGCATGGGGTATCAATAATGGATATCTTGATAAGGCCACCTATCTCCCGGCTGTTGTAAAAGGATGGAAATCGATGGTTACATCAGTTTGGCAGGATGGGAAAGTAGGCTTTATTCAACCAATAGGAGCAGACCCTAAGAGTGTAACCAAAGAAATGACCGAAGTATATGGAGTTGGCGGGTTCCTGATGGCGGGAACTGAGATTACAAGATTGATTGACAATGGAATACTATAGATGCCCGTAGCCTGACACCTTTATTGCTTAAGAAATAAATATTAATAAAATACATTATGAAAATTGATTTGCGTTATGCCTCTCATCCTCAGGATTTCAAGGGCTACGGTACAGAGAAACTAAGAAATGAATTTTTGATTGAAAATGTTTTTATTCAGGATGAAATATCGCTGGTATATTCGATGTATGACAGATATATAGTTGGAGGGGCGATGCCTGGTAATAGGCCGTTAAAACTTGAAACTGCTGAAGAACTAAAAGCTGAACAGTTTCTTGACAGAAGAGAGATGGGAATTATTAATGTTGGTGGAGATGCTGTTGTGGATGCAGGCGGAAAAACCTATAAGATAGGATTTAAAGAGGCTTTATATCTTGGAAAAGGAACAAAAGATGTCGTCTTTAAATCAGCTAACCCTTTGATACCTGCAAAATTATATATCAATTCAGCTCCGGCACATCATGTATATCCTTCAAAAAAGGTCACACTTGCCGAAGCCCTTGTGGTTGTTTTAGGAGATATGGAGTCTTCAAACCACAGGACCGTCAATAAACTTCTTGTGAGTCCGGTAATTGAAACTTGCCAATTACAGATGGGTATGACAGAGTTAAAACCCGGGAGTGTCTGGAATACAATGCCCGTGCATACTCATAACAGGAGAATGGAAGCTTATTTCTATTTTGAAGTTCCAGAAAAACAGGCAATCTGTCATTTCATGGGCGATCCTGATGAAACAAGACATATCTGGATGAAGAATGACCAGGCTGTTTTGTCACCATCGTGGAGTATTCATAGCGCTGCAGGCACATCAAATTATACATTTATATGGGGTATGGCCGGTGAGAACCTCGATTATGGGGATATGGATATCAGACAGCCGGATACTCTAAGATAGGTGTTGGTAATAAAGAAGAAAAGTAATCAGTATTCGGTGATCGGTAATCAGTAATCAGTAATAATAGCAACAAGCATCCAGCAATCGGCGCCATTTTATTATGAAAACAGAATTTTGAGATAATAATTGATACAAATAGGATATGAAAGATTTATTTGATCTGACAGGAAAAGTAGCCCTTGTAACAGGAGGCACACATGGAATCGGACTTGCTATAGGATTGCTTCTGGGAAAAGCCGGAGCAAAGGTCTGTGTAAACGATTTACAGGATGACAAACTTCTGGCATGTAAAGAGAGTTACAGGAAAGAAGGCCTCGAAGTTTTTACCTTGAAATTCAATGTAACGGATGAAGCTGATGTCGATAGAGGAATATCACTGATTGAAAAAAGTGTGGGATCGGTTGACATACTGGTTAACAATGCAGGCATCATTAAAAGAATTCCTATTCTCGATATGGCAATTGCAGATTATAAGCAGGTCATTGATGTTGACCTGGTGGCTCCCCTGATTATTTCAAAAAGAGTTGCACCTAAAATGATTGAAAAAAGGAGCGGCAAAATTATAAACATGTGTTCGATGATGAGTGTTTATGGACGTAATACGGTATCTGCCTATGCTTCTGCAAAAGGAGGACTTAAGCTTCTTACTCAGAACATGACCTGTGAGTGGGCCAAATACAACATCCAGATCAATGGAATTGGTCCGGGATATATAGTTACTGCCCAGACAGGTCCTATTCGCGAAAACGGCCATCCTTTCAATGATCTTGTTATGACCCGTACTCCTGCAGGCAGGTGGGGCCAGCCTGAAGACGTAGCAAATGCAGCATTGTTTCTTGCCTCTAAAGCTGCTGATTTTGTTAATGGACATATCCTATATGTTGATGGCGGAATACTGGCCAACTTTGGGTATGTGAAGGGGGAGAATGAGATCTAAGGTATAAGGGAAGAGGTCCCGCTGAGGCGGGATCTACGCTTCGCTTCGATATGAGGGATGAGGGATTGGGGATTAGGTGTGAGGATTGAAACCAGTCAACTTCTCAACTTTTTTGTCCACGCCGAAGCGTGGACTTCACTACGTTTCGACTTTTATCTTATTTCAAATAATACCTTAACCCGATCCTCAGCCCCACAGAACTTGCACTCGCCTTAGTGCTTCCGCCCATAAGACTGTTTATCTGATTGGCATCAGAGGAGAGTTGAAATTTTTCAGGGGAGGAGTATTTGGAGATATTGGAAAGTGTTTTGTTATAACTTGCTCCCAGTGAAACTCCGATTTTCTCCTGTATTCTATATTCGAGACCAACCAGGGAAATTATACTGAAAACCAAAGATTTAATTTCAAGTTTTCCTTCTGCGCTAGTGTTCAGATTGCTTGGGAAACCAAAATCCGGAAGGTTTTCAAGAAGGACATTATCAATCAGATAATAACCTTTATAGGTGAAAGTTCCACTGCTTTTGTAATTCTTACCCAAAGGGATTGATAAACTTAAACCTGGTTGTAAAAAAATGCCGATCTTATCATTTAAAGGAATATTGAAATTTAGACAAACAGGAATACTTATCGTGCTTAGGTTTTGGGTCTCACTGATACCTGTTCCTGAAATTCGAAGGTCATAGGTCTCATTCTCAGAATCAATAGTTGATAGTGTATTTTGGTATGTACCCAGGTTTATTTGAGATTTATATGACGTAAAGCCAATTCCGGAAGAGATTCCAATTAATTTTGAAAAGAAGTAACCTGTTTCCACAGATCCGGAAAATGCTCCCATTTTTACTGAAGTAAGCTTATTACCGGAGACTATTCCATCATTTACAATTTGCGACTGACCCGGTATTATACTTAATCCAACAAAGAAGCCAGACTTTTCAATTCGGTTTATATTTGTTCCCTGAGCGTAAATTTCATTGCTTGAAATAATAATCAGGAAGATTGACAGAAATAAATGACTTAGATATTTGGTTTTCATCTTTTCCATTACTTTGTCACTACTATTTTAGTATAGTACAACTCTTGATTGTCCAGTAATACTCTAACGATATAGATCCCTTCATCCAGATTGTTGACAGGAATCTCCTTTATCAATTCATTGGTAATGTTTTCAGCCTGAAATTCCAATACTTTTATCCCGGCAGGATTAATTAGGCTGACAACTGCTTTCCCCTCATAACCTTCATTGATTTTTAGTGAAAAGCTTACTGAAGCCGGATTTGGATAAACATTCAAAGATTTTGAAGAAGTAATCGAAATTGTGTTTGATGAATTTTTGCAGCCGTTTTTATCAATTGTTTCTACTTTATATATCCCGGTCTGCTTATCGGTTTGATAATATTGGGTGGTTGCATTAGAAATAGGTGTGGAGTTTTTAAACCATTGAAATCCGGAAATTGAATCGCCAACATTAGAACAGATCAATAAGTTACCCCATTTTGATCTGATTTTAGGAATAACACCTGGTTTGTTTGGAATAATTGTTATCTCAGGGGTTGAAGATGAAATACATCCGGAATTATTGGTTACTGCATAAGTAAATGTGCCAATTGAGATGCCTGCTAATGTTGCACTGGCTCCTGTACCAGTTGTAGTAGTACCCCCGGGAGATTTTGTCAAAGTCCAGGTACCTACTGTAGGCAGACCAGTTAAAATCACACTTCCTGTGGGGACTGGACATGTTGGCTGGGTTATAGTTCCCACATTTGGAGTTGACGGGATAACTGGTGGCGTATTAATAACCAGATTTGCAGAAGATAATGAGGAACATCCAGACGAATTAGTAACAGTGTATGTAAATGTTCCGGATGAAATACCTTGTATAATGGAACTGGATCCTGATCCTGTTGTAGTTAAACCACCAGGAGATCTTGTTAATGTCCATGTTCCAGATGAGGGCAACCCATTGAGGATAACACTTCCAGTAGCCACAGTGCACGAAGGATGTGTAATTGTTCCTAGTATCGGAGAGTCTGGCGTAGCAGGCTGAACAACTATAAGTACATTGGAAGAAGCAGCCGAAGTGCATGAAGTAAGTCCATCTGTTACTGTAAAATAATAAATACCATTTGTCAGACCTGATACAATAGTACTTGGCCCAGTTCCTATTATAGTAGTACCCCCTGAAGATTTGGTTATTGTCCATGATCCTGATGGGGGTAGACCATTTAAAACAACACTTCCAGTTGATAAACTGCAGTTGGGTTGGGTAACTGTTCCCATTGTAGGAGGAACAGGAGTTGATGGTGGTGCATTAATTACAACATTTCCTGTGTTCCCTGAAGTGCATGATGAGATTCCATCAGTAACATTAAACGTATAAGTACCTGCTGCAAGATTTAATAAGGTTGAGCTAGTACCATTTCCGGAAGTAGTTAATCCTCCTGGATATTTTGTTATTGTCCAGGTGCCAGTTGGGGGCAAACCCTGCAATGTTATACTACCTGTTGAATTACTGCATGTTGGTTGGGTCACTAATGCTAGTGTTGGAGCAGATGGCGTTACTGGTTGTGTATTAATAATAATATTGGCTGAAGATGTTGAAATACAGCCTGATGCATTAGTGACTGTAAAGGCATATGTACCGGAAGTCATCCCGGTTACTGTCGTACTTGTACCAGTTCCAATTAAGGTTGTTCCATCCGGAGTTCTTGTTAATGTCCAATTACCCGTAACTGGCAAATCAGCGATAACAACACCTCCAAATGCGACACCACAGGTTGGTTGAGTAACAGTTCCAATAGTAGGAGTTAGCGGGGATGCCGGATTAGCATTTATAACAACATCAGCTGAATTAGTAGAAGAACATCCAGACGAATTAGTCACAAAATACCTATATATGCCAGGGTCAGGTAAGGATAATGTAGAACTTGGACCAGTACCAGTTGTACTTACTCCTCCCGGATTTCTGGTTAAAGTCCATGTTCCAATAGAAGGTAATCCTGTCAAAATAACTTTTCCTGTTGTTACAGCACATGCTGGTTGGGTAATTTGTCCTATAGCCGGAGTTGTTGGCAAGGGATTTATAGTAATTGTAGCTGAGCCACTACCTATATTACTGCAAGTATTAGCATCAGTTACTGAGGTTATGCTGAAAGTTTTTGTCGAGACAGGACTGACAGAAATGATT
>JANXXP010000287.1 GCA_025350595.1 Bacteroidota bacterium | reverse complement strand
TAACTGGTGGTAAAGTTGTTGTAGAAATAAATACCCTCCATTTAGAAGAACCTGTTCATTTTTATTGATAAGTTTCGCCTGATGCCGAGTTATGGTGACGGGAAGAGTTTCTTCTTTTTCCTTTCGATTAAGCTCTGCAATATACTCCTTAGCCCACTCGAATGGGTCTCTTTTGTGCTTCTGCAGTAAAGAGTCGTACGTACCAAGTATTTCAACAATTTTTGAAGTCCGCTTATCGTTATTAATAATATCTTTAATAACGTAAAAAGATAGAGAGTTCTTAGATGAAGATGTTTTGAGTCTCATAGGCACCTCCGCATACAAATATATATTACTATTATACCATAGTACGAAATAGTACGAAAGTAAAATATTTGAATTTTGACAAAAAAATAAGCCCGTACAAGGCTTTTAACGATTTTTTCTTTATTCAACTGTCAAAGACCCGTGTTAATCCTTATGTTTTGTGCTAATTTCCCCTACATTTTTTGTTGATGTTTCCTACAGATTTTTGTTGTTTTTTCCTGACTATGTATTGACATGGAAGCGATAAAATAGTATGGTTTATCCATTGCAATTCATCGTGATTAGATATAATCCCGTCTTTGACAGTTGGAGAATGAAAAAAGCTTGGAACAGGTTGAAACAACTTGATTCCAGGCTTTCTTTGTTTGATCAAAAACTGCGTACTTTTTTTATTGTTTTGTACGTTTGAAAATATTTTTCATCTCTTTGTTACTTACAATCTGAAAATCCGTTCTGAATCCAAAAGCTTCATGGAGTGCATCCGTAAAATCGGTTCGAGTGTAGGCAGGTAAGTATCCTTCGCCGGGAACCATATAAAAATTCATGTCTTTCAGTTGAGAGATGATTTCGGTGGTTGTAAACTTTCCGTCGAGCTTTTTTTCCAGATAACGATATAAAACTAAAGCTAGAAAACAAGTGCTGAAGTGTGCGATAATCCGATCACTTCTGCGAAGAAATACTGGTCTGGCCTTGAATTCGCTTTTCATAATGCGAAAACATTCTTCGATCTCCCAACGTCTATGATTGATTTTGATAATGGCTGGAGCAGCATCTTCTAAATTGGTGCATACAGCGTAAAAACCATCAAACATCTCTTCGTTTGAGATAAGTTCCGTATCAATGGTATAGAGTCTTTTGTCGGCAACTTCTCCATCAGGAGTAAAGTTTGTCGTATCAATGAACCGCTTATAGTCATTGGGGTTTGTTTTCTTTAACTTCGTGGGATTGGTATCAATTACTTTCATTGCTCGATTAACTTGGGCGTTGCGAATTTGTCGTTGATAATTCCGATATTTGATTGAATAAGTTACGATAAGCTTCTGCTCAAAACCATCTTCTTTAATCCATCGTTCCTTGTAGAAGGTTCTGATACAATCGGCATCCTCATCCAACTTCGTAATATCGTAAGCTTTTTTATCATCATTTAGATGCCAATCATCTGTTGCAAGAGCCCATTCTTTCAGATGTTTCTTTAGTTTTTTGATGGATTGTGTGGTGATAAACGCGCGGTCATCTTTATCGTTAAATCTACGGTTATCATTTGATGCAAGGCCGGCATCTGTGCAGACGATAAATTTTGATAAATTAAAATCCTTCAATATCTTTTGTTCTAATGGCTTTAAAGTCAGTTGCTCGTTGGTGTTGCCTTTATTGATATTAAAGGCAAGGGGGATGCCGTCGCCGTCCATAAAAAGTCCCATTTGAACAATAGGATTAGGTCGGTGCTCTTTAGAATAACCATATTGTTTTAGGTTATCTTCCTGCTCTATTTCGAAAAAATAGTTTGTGCAATCATAGTAGAGGATGCGATCATTGCGTTTTGAAATCGAGAGACTGTTCTTGTAAAGCTCAGATTGCATAAAATCAGACTCCTGAGCAATGACTTCCAATGCGCGATAAACATGCTGCAACTCAAAATTAGGCCGTTCTAGTAGCCGCTTTGATTCCTCACAGGTATTTAGCTTGGAAGATGGAATTAGAATCCTACCATAAACTAATCGTGAAAGGATGGAGTCTAGGTCGAAAGTAAATTTGTGTTTCAAAGTGATACTGTTACAAATCTTGTGTAATCCTAACTGGTGGTAAAGTTGTTGTAGAAATAAATACCCTCCATTTAGAAGAACCTGTTCATTTTTATTGATAAGTTTCGCCTGATGCCGAGTTATGGTGACGGGAAGAGTTTCTTCTTTTTCCTTTCGATTAAGCTCTGCAAT
>JANXXP010000275.1 GCA_025350595.1 Bacteroidota bacterium | reverse complement strand
CCACTTGCACATTGGTCAAGCCTTATCATATTTATAGCTGCAACCCTTTCAATTTTTGTTGCAACTGTTTACATGACAAAGGTTACAAATATTAAAAGGATGTTAGCTTATTCGGGCATTGAGCACATGGGGATAGTAATGCTGGGACTTGCTGCCGGAGGAATAGGTTATTACGCAGCTGTACTTCATATTATACTACATACATTTGTTAAATCGAGTCTGTTCTTTCAGTTTAATCAGTTATACAGGGTTTTTCAGAGTAAGAGTCTTCAGCATGTCGGAAACTATTTTAAATATAACCCTGCTGGTGCGATTGTTATTTTAATCGGATTTATAAGTGCCACAGCGATGCCTCCGTCGGGATTGTTTGTCAGCGAGTTTCTTATTTTCAGATCACTTTTTGAAGGAAACTACATAATTCTGTTGGTTTTTGTCTTGCTGTTACTTACTATAGTTATTTATGCTTTTGGAAAAAATATTCTAAAGATCCTGTTTCTTCCTGTTCAGGGATTTGATGAATCATCAGTACCTAAAATAAGTCCATGGGAATCTTTGACTCAATATCTTCTACTTTTTACTGCCATATGGCTTGGACTGAATCCACCTACTGTGTTTGTTACCTTACTTAAGGATGCAGTTAATATTTTACCTCATTGATATGAATTACATTATAATAAAAAACCACCAGTCTGTTCCGGTCAGTTCAATTCCGGAAATGTCGTATCAATTGTTTTTTGATCTGAATACTTCGTTAACTGAAGACCATCCTGATAGGCATTGTGTTTTGTATTTTGGATACAGGGAGGAAAATTCAGTTCATCTTATCAGTTGCATTGCTGATGATTTTCAGCAAAATATTATAGTTTCTTCATCAAAAGTCAGCAGCGATGACTTACTGAATTCATTTTCTGCAAAAAATATATCTTTCGAGAGATTTGAACGCGAAATTCACGAAAACTTTGGTATAAATTATACCGATCATCCCTGGTTAAAACCTGTCAGGTACGCGGAAAACAGAGCTGATAAATCACAAACGATTAATAACTATCCGTTTTACAATATTGATAGTGAAGAACTTCACGAGGTGGGAGTAGGGCCTGTACATGCGGGTATAATTGAGCCTGGTCACTTTAGGTTTGTATGTAATGGAGAACAGGTCTTGCATTTGGAAATTCAACTGGGGTATCAACACAGAGGTATTGAACAGTTGTTCATTGAAAAAGATAAACTTATTCAGCGTATTACACTTGCAGAATCAATAGCAGGAGATAGTGTTGTCGGACATAGCACCGCATTTGCTTATTTGTGGGAAAGTCTTTGTGGAAATACTCCTGGCTACGAAACACTTTTTTCGCGCACACTAGCACAGGAACTGGAGCGTATTGCAATTCATACTGGTGATCTAAGTGCAATCTGTACCGATGTAGCCTACCAGTTAGGCAGTTCTGTTTTTGGAAGGTTAAGGACTCCAATCATTAACTTTATTCAGGAATGGTGCGGGAACAGGTTATCAAAAGGTCTTATCCGCTCGGGAAACAATCCGTTTCCATTCACTAAAGTACTTGCCGGCAGACTAACAAAAGTGCTGGATGCTTTTGAACCTGATTTTATTGAAATGAACAGGGAACTTTCAACTCTTCCAAGCACATTATCCAGATTTGAAAGAACAGGTATGCTGAAATATGAGAAGCTGCTGTCGATTGGAACTGTTGGAATGTCAGCCAGAATGAATGCTCTTCCCAGGGACATCAGGACCACTCATCCTTATGGCCTATATCCTGAGTTAAAACATGAACCTATTCTGAAACATCATGGTGATGTTTATTCCAGAGTTCAGATAAGAAGAGAGGAGGTATTGCAGTCAATTGCATATATCAGATACCTATTAAATAATTTGCCCGAAGAAGGATTAATTGAAGATAAGATACTTACTCCCCGACCTGATTCTTTTACACTTTCCCTTACTGAAGGATGGCGCGGTGAGATCTGTCATGCTGCCATTACAGATGGGGAAGGCAAATTAATAACATACAAAGTTAAGGATCCATCATTCCATAACTGGCTTGCTCTGGCATTAGCTGTGAGGAACAATGAGATCTCAGACTTTCCTGTAAGTAATAAGAGTTTTGATCTGTCGTATTCCGGACACGATCTTTAAACCTTAATAATAAAGAGATATGCTGACTACTTTAAAAATACTATACCATCAGGGGAAACAATTTATTCCTGATCTGACGAAAGCAAAAGTTCCGGGAATATTCAGAGGTCGTCCTGAGATCAGCTTTGAAAATGTTGATCAAAAAGCACTTATTGATGTCTGTCCGACAAATGCAATACTACCAAACCCGATTAGGATTGATCTTGGAAAATGTACTTTTTGCGGAGAATGTTCCAGGCTTTTTCCCGGGAAAATAAAATTCACAACAGATTATAAACTCTCAACAAATGAAAGAAGCCGGCTGATAATTTCTGAAGGAATAACAGAACAGGTTAGTCTTAATCCTGATCTTATCAGAAAAGAAATTCATAAATTATTCAGAGGGTCGCTGAAACTGCGACAAGTATCAGCCGGAGGAGACAGTAGTTGTGAAATGGAACTCAACGCATGTGGAAATGTGAATTTTGATATGGGACGTTATGGGATTGAATTTGTGGCTTCGCCACGTCATGCTGATGGTATTGTGATTACCGGGCCCGTTTCGAAGAACATGGCAGAACCTTTACAAATTACCTATGATGCAATTCCGACGCCAAAAATTATAATACTTGTTGGCACAGATGCGATCAGTGGCGGTATCTTTGAGGGAAGCCCGGCTATCGACAGAAAGTTCATTGAAAAAAATCATATCGACCTTTATGTTCCCGGGAATCCGGTTCACCCACTGACGTTTATAAATGGGGTGATTGATTTGCTGGGGATTTGAGCCCTCAATCCCTTGATTTTAACGCCCCCCCTCCTAAAGGGTGGCAAAAATCGAGGGGCAATTGGTGTCAATACCCCGCCGCCTGTCCGTCCTTCCTCGATTCCGAAGCCCCGAACCATACTCTGTTTTTCGAATCCCACATAATAGCCTGGTAACCTCCATAACCGCCAAGATCCCACTGTATTACATGTCCCATTGACATCAATTTCTGAATTACTTCTGTACGAAAACCGCTTTCAAGCAGAAGAATTCCGCCATCAGTCATCTGTTGTCCTGTTGGTTCAGAAGATCCTATATGATGCATTCTTGGCGCATCACCTGCTTCCTGAAGATTCATTTTAAAATCGATCAGGTTGACCACAATCTGCACATGTCCCTGCGGCTGCATATCACCTCCCATTACTCCAAAGCTGATCCATGGCTTATTGTTTTTGGTAATAAATGCAGGTATAATAGTATGAAATGGTCTTTTACCGGGAGCATAAACATTGTTGTGTCCTTCTGCAAGACTGAACATTTCACCTCTGTCCTGCAGAACAAAACCAAGTCCGGTCGGACACATACCCGATCCCATACCCCTGTAATTGCTCTGGATAAGCGATACCATGTTACCGAATCTGTCAGCAACTGTCAGATAAATTGTATTTCCGGCTTCAATTTTTCCGGCTTCGTAGATTTTTGCTGCCTTTTCGCGATCTATAAGTTTGCGTCTTTCAGTTGCGTACTTTTTTGAGATAAGCTGTGATACAGGCGTTGCACTGAAAACAGGATCGGCATAGTATTTTGCACGATCTTCGAAAGCCAGTTTTTTAGCCTCTGTGAAAAGATGCATATAATCGGCTGATCCAAAACCCATTGAGGCAATATCATAACCTTCGAGGATGTTGAGCATCTGAAGTGCAGCAATCCCCTGGCCGTTTGGTGGCAACTCCCAAACCTCATATCCACGATACGTTGTACTAACAGGTTCAACCCATTCAGAATGATGTCGTGACAAATCATCATATGTGAGAAATCCACCCTGAGTCTTCATAAACGCATCAATGTCGTGAGCAATGCTGCCCCTGTAAAACTCATTCCGCCCACCCTTTACGATTTTTTCGAGAGTATTGGCCAGTAAAGGATTTTTAAATATTTCACCTTTCGAAGGAGCCTTTCCATTCGGCATGTAAACCTCTTTGATATTTGGATAATCTTTCAGGATTGCAGTTCCCTTGTCCATATAATAAGCAATTACTTCGCTTACAGGAAAGCCTTCCCTGGCATAACTTATAGCTGGCTGAAGAATATCCTTTATCGGGAGCCGGCCAAACATATCATGCATTTCAAACCAACCATCAACACACCCGGGAACTGAAACTGGCAGAGGGCCATATGATGGAATAAGCTCATAACCATTGCTTTTAAAGTAATCTAATTTAAGAGACCGCGGCGATTTACCGCTGGCATTAAGTCCATATAACTTCCCCTTATCAGCACTCCATATAATAGCAAAGAGATCTCCTCCAATACCGGCTCCTGTTGGCTCAACAACTCCAAGCAGTGCATCGGCAGCGATTGCAGCATCGATGGCATTGCCTCCTTTTTTCAGGATATCAAGTGCTGCCTGCGTTGCAAGAGGCTGACTTGTACAAACCATACCGTTCCGTGCAATTACTTCTGACCTGGTTGCAAAATCACGGCCAGTGATACGATCCTGGGAATTAGCAGATATGCAGAGCAGGAGTGTAATTATCAGTGAAATAAATACTTTCATTATGACCTAATTTTAAGATACAAAGGTACAAAAGAGGAACGCTACTTTGCCATTGCTTTTACTTTTAATTCCTCAGGCATTTTTTCAATCGCATACCTGAGAGCTGTCCGTGGCATTGTAGCCTTTTTACTGATCACATATTTGAATACTTCATCCTGATGAGCCTGGCTAGCTGCTTTCAGCATCCAGCCATATCCTTTTTGAACCATATCATCCTTGTCAGAATGCAGTATATCTGCTATTTCGAAGATGTCCTTAAGAAATATACCTCTTCTTGCCGGAATTATCAGTGAAACTGCTGAAGCTCGTTTAACCCAGCGATTGTCTGATTTTGCCCACTTTTTCAACCCTGATAAATATAACGGAAACATTTCGACAAAGGTACCTACCGTATGATTGCACAGGGTATCGCATGATGCCCAGTTTCCAACATATTTTTTTATCCACCTTTCAAAAGTCTCAAAATCTGAAGGTTCGAATTCTTTTCTGACATTATATGACCAGTTGCAGGCTACAAATGATTCTTCCATAATGTCTGATTGCCATAATTCCTCGCATAGCGATAAGATATAAGGTTTACTTTTATCTGTAATGGCTTTATAATGATCTTTTCCTATCTGCTGAACCAGAGCAGATTTTATTCCATAAAGTTTTACATTTTCTTTAAAGAACCTTGCTCCGGAGATTTTAGTCTTCTCATCAGAATTCCTGATCAGATCTGATCTTAAGTTAATAATAGTCTTATTCATGTTTTTGCATTCTTTTATCCGCAAAGTTCTCTAAGAATAGCAAAGTACTCAAAGTTAAGATCTAATTTTACTTCTTTGTGCCCGTTGCACAAAATCTTTGCGACCTTTGCGGTTAGTTGATTTATATATTATGAAAAAAAACGAAATTAATAATAAAAGTACAAATCAATTTCTTTCCGGATCAGAGGATGAATTTAAATATTTTGTTGATCAGTTTGAGGATATGAAGGTTCTGAAATACAGGCTGCCTGATTTTGAAGAACTTTCACTTCAGCAAAAAATGTTTATCTACTACCTGGGTGAAGCGGCACTTTCCGGCAGGGATATTTTATGGGATCAGAACTTCAGATACAATCTTCAGATAAGAAAAACAATCGAAGCTCT
>JANXXP010000235.1 GCA_025350595.1 Bacteroidota bacterium | reverse complement strand
CCACTTTAATGCCTCTCTGACTGCTATAAACATTGCAAGAGTCGTTCACTGGTTGAGCCTGCCAAAAGAAGAAAGAAAATCATTTTCAATGTCGGACATTAAAACCATGAACCACAACACCTTACTCCTGCAACGATTTATTGACGTGTTCGGGATTACCCCATACTCTATCAAAAATCAAAAACATTTCAAAGAACTTATATATTATGGCACTATGGCCGCTTAAAACTTAACGAACTATTGTGCTAATAGAAATAACATTAAATTATATTTTGAAATTATTTTCTTAGACCCATAATTTACTGTCTAACAGATAATTTAGGTTTAATATAATCAAATTTAGTAACTATTTTATTAATTTAGGTGGAAGCCGAAAAACCTTAAACCGAGTAGGCAAAATTTAATACATTTCATTATGAAGAAAATTGAAAAATTATCTCTCAACAGACTCACGAAAAATGAGTTGACTTATGGAGAAATGAACAAAGTTAAAGGGGGGAATCAGTGCGGGTGTGGTTGTTGCTATGACGGAACTCCAGGAGATATAGGCTATGGAGGGTCAAGTACAGAAAGTAATGCCCAGGCCAATTGCGCAATTCCTACTGGATCTACTGTCTACTGTGATCATGCCATTGCTTGGTGTCCATAAATGTTGCTTAAAGTTGATTCGAGTATTTAAGGGCACTCGTTTCGACAAAAATACCACATTAGTTTGGTAATTATAAAAGAGCAACCATTCATAGGTTGCTCTCTTATAAGATTATTTTGAATTTTATTGATAATTTAGTATCCTATGAAAAAGGCAACAATATATATGCTCCTTAGCTTTTCATTTTTTGTTTCATGTAAACATACCAATACCATACAAACTGATAACGGAAAAACGGAAAAGGCGGTCGAGATACCATATTATATCGATTTAGAGAAAAATATGGATAAGATAAAACCAATTCTTCTAAGCAGTATTGGGAAAGAATTGAAGTATATCCCTTTGGAAACAACCCCTAAAAGTTTATTGAAGAAAATCAATCAAATTTTTTTTAGTGAAACCTATATTTTTATCAGTGACTTTAATAAACTACTTCAATTTGATAGAACAGGAAAATTTATCAGACAAGTAGGGTCAAATGGAAGAGGACCTGGAGAGTATATTAGTGTAAGTGGTTTTTGTATTGACGAAAAGAAAGAAGTTGTCTACATAATAGCTTGGGGAATTCATTCTATACTGGAATTTGATTTTAACGGAAACTTCATAAGATCATTTAACCAACCATTTTTCTCATCTCAGTTCTTGGTTAAGGATACAAACAGATTTGCTTTTCGTCTAAATTACAATGAAAAAACAATTGATTCCGATTTCAAGCTATATATAACTGATACTAATGCCATACCAATAGTGAAAATCAAAGATTATTTAAAGCATACAAGCGAAGTTGTGTTCGTTATCTCAATAACACCTATGTATGTTTTTGACGACAACATTCATTTCATGCAGTTTTGTGTTGATACTTTATTTACATTGAAAAATGAAAAACTTAAACCTTATGCAATTTTTAATCTCGGAAAGCTGAAGATGAATCCAGATGTTATGATTCCTACTCAAAAATTAGAAGAAGAGGCAACTCGGTTTAAACAAAAATTATGGATAGACAAGATTTATGAAAATGTTCAATATTTATTTTTGCATTTAAATTATGGTTTCTCAGATTCTTCGAGAAGTTGTATCGTCAACAAACTCTCTATGGAAAATACTTTTCTCGAAAGTAACAGCTTCAAAAATGATATTGATGGGGGAATTAACTTCTGGCCTAAATATGTATATAATGATAGTATTCTTGTTGACTATCATAATGCAAATGAATTATTAAACAGTATCCGAAGTGTGAATCCTGAAGATTTAAATAATAAATATGGGAACAATTATCTCAAACTTGAAAAGCTTAATATGGTATTAGATGAAATGTCTAATCCGGTTTTGATAATTCTCAAACCAAGATAGAATTTTTTATTTGTCATTTCTTAAAAATACTCTTCATGGTTTTTAATAAAGCAGAAAGGTATAGCCTTCACAAGATACTTCGTTACTTACTTAATCAACTAGATGTTAAGGTCACGGATAACAATCTTAAACAAATACTTTCTAAGTCTTCAGTGTTCTCATTGCGCAAGGGCTTTTGAAAAGATTAAAGAGATGCTAAAATCTGAAATAAAGACGGAAATCAATGTAGTAATGATTACCTCAGATAATAAGATACTGAATACTTTATATCATTTAAACCGGCTGAATAAGGATGATAAAGCATTGGATTTACTTGACCAGTGGTATAACGCAGATCCATACTCCAGGAGTAAAATATCTGAAACCCTCTGTATTCCAGATGTAAATGAAGTTTCGAAGGAGGTCAGTAACGAGAATTACAGGCTTTACAAAGTATGTAATGTAATCGGCACCCCGACATTTTTTGTCAACGGTTATTTACTTCCCAATCAGTATGATATTGATGATATTAAATATTTTTCGGAGGTATTCACGAAAAAAGAAATGGTTGTTGAATAAAGAGATTGCTATAAAAAAATAATAGAAAGATGTCAAAAGTCTCTAAACAAAACTTTTATATTATTAATCTGAAAGAGAAGGGCAGAAAGCTTAGTCCAGTGTACCACACCTGCTCTCTGCCCGGACCTTTCTCAAATAAGAAAGGGTGTAAGCCTATGCAAAGTTAATATTTTCTCACGACTACGATTGTGCCCTGTGAAATGATATATCAGGAAAATCTACATTATTTTATAACTAAATTCTTACAACAATGAAAAGGCTAAATAAATTACAGATCAATCCTGAAAAAGTACTGAAAAATGAGGAACTGCTAACACTGAAGGGTGGATATGGTGGTAGTAGTTGTTGCGTATGCCTTAATGGTTCTGGCTCAGTCATGGGTTATATGGCTGCTGGCAATCAATCGCAGTGCAGTTCAAATTGTTCATCTCTTGGTTGGACTGGCACTTATGGTTCATGGAGTTATTGTTAACCATAGAATTTTTTAGGATCAATAATCTTTTTGAGATTGATACCTAATTTTATCTCACAAAGATTTGCAGAAATGAAGAGGCTGATTCTATTAATATTGGCAGCCTCTTCAAATTTTATTATTAAACTCAATTGTTATGAAACTAAAGTACTTACTCGTGTTTTTTCTTTTATTTTCCTGTAAATCGCATCAAAATACTCTTTATGAATTTGACCCAAGAAAACTTAATCAAAACAAAATCACCTTATCCGAAATAGCTGATGACATTAGATACATTCCCATGGATAATAGTTTTCCAATGGGCCTCATTTATCGTCCCCGGTACTTCATTAATAATTCTATTTATATATCTGCTTTAAATACTGGCATAATGGTATTTGACAGAAAAGGGAAACTCCTCAGGAAAATCGGAAGTATAGGAAGAGGGCCTGGCGAATATACTTCATATTACCAATTCACTGTAGATGATAAAAGAGAAACAGTTTACGTTTTGGATGGAAGTCTTAATTTAATTAAAGTATACTCTAAAACCGGGGTTTTCCTGAGAAGCATTTCATTAAGAGAATATGGCGAGGGGGTTGACGCAATTGAATTTTATAATTCTAAATTGTTTATATCATATCCTTTACAATTTTTTGGAGTTAAATATGACTGGATAATTTTGGATACATTAGGTAATCTGGTTAAGAAGAAAGAAAGAACAATTCCGTCGTTCACCAGCAATTGGTTAATAGGTGGTGGAATGTACAAATTTGAAAATAGAATCTATCATTGGAATCCATTTAATGATACTGTTTTTTCAATTTTACCTGATTTGAATTATGAGACTTCATTTTTAATTAGTCCTGGGGAACATCGATTGCCCAGATCAGATTTTGATATAGCTAAACAGTTTTCTTTATTTTTTCATCCCTATTCAATGTTCGAAACACGTCGTTTCCTTGTGACTGATTATTTTTTTAAAAAAAGGATTATTGCACTGATTGATAAAAAGAGTAATATATCATATTTAACTTACTTAGAATCTTGGAAAGCTACTGTTGGAGAAAAATTAATTGGGGGCATTTTTAATGATCTTGACGGAGGAGTAATGTTTCAACCAGAAAGCTATTATGTGGAAGATAATCGGGAGTATATGTTTGGATTAATAAATCCTTATCAGATAAAGGCTCTAGTCAAAAGCAATGAATTTAAAAGTTCCATTCCTAAGTATCTTGAAAAGAAAAAAGAATTGGTAAAACTGGCTGATAGCCTGAAAGAGACCGATAACCCGGTTTTTGTGCTGGTAAGAATGAAAAATTAAACCATGGCTGAATTTCCTTATTACGAACAACTTGATGTCATGGATTGTGGCCCAACTTGTCTCCGAATGGTGTCTAAATATTATGGTAAAACATATTCCCTTGAAGCTCTACGATCAAAGTCTTTTATTACTTATTCCGGGGTCTCAATGTTAGGTATCAGCGATGCCGCTGAGAGCATTGGCTTTCGTACCCGCGGCTACCGGCTCACATGGGAACAGCTCCGCAATGAGGTGCAACTCCCCTATATCGTCCACTGGAACCAAAAACACTTTGTGGTGGTATACAAAATTAAAGGTCGTGCAAGTCGTGCACAACAAACAGCCCTGAGCCCCATGCCCTGTGCTCTGTGCTTTTTATTCACCACGGATAGCACGGATTAACACGGATTTAATTTTTCACAACCCATTGCACTGAGCCCTGTGCACTGCTTTGCCAACCGAAGCTTTCTTTGACCACCATAACGAAGTGAAGGTGGTTGCGGAGGTTGGTGCCCTGTGCCCTTAGTAATTTCAATACCTTTTTCTATAATATTTTGTATAACATATAATGGGGGGGTATATTTAAAAAGTTTTTAGTACATTTGATAACGCTATTCGAATAAGCTGTCAATTGTCTGATAATAATTTTGTTAGTAGATTTCAATTTGGCAAATATTTTCTGAAATGGAAGCGCTTCATTTAAAAGCTAAAAGCCGACAAGAAGTTGCCGATGAATATGGCATTTGTGTAAAAACTCTGGTAAGCCGTCTTGAGGCGGCTGGCATTATTTTGGATCCCGGGATAATCTTTCCAAAGACTCTGAAAATCATTTATGATACTTTGGGTCTACCCCCAAACCTTAAAAAGGCCTGATTATTCCGATCTTTTCCGATCTTTTCCGATATTTTCTTGCTGTTATGTCTCACGTATTGTTGAACTTTGGTTTCAGGTTTTGTTGAAATCATGTATGACAATAATATATGAGAGTATCAAAAGAAATATTATTGAAGAACAGAATTGACAGTCGTTTGCAACGTATAGCCAATGTGCTTTTATTAAATGCCAGCTTTATTGACAACCTTGGGTTGTTTAACGGCAAAATGGGGATCGCTATATTTTT